>CAYVKM010000029.1:0-38117 GCA_964452045.1 uncultured Calditrichaceae bacterium | reverse complement strand
AGCCAGATCCACTTTTTATTCTGCTTCAAATCACTCCCATGAAAAATGATGGGCGTAATCGCTTCCATCCAGCCCTCGGAGAGACTTTCAGCTTTCTGAAAGCTGAGGGAATCGCTGATCTGATAATACCATTCACCCTCCAATGAGAACAATTCAATATCACCCTGATAATGCTTGCTGCAATTCAGAATTAAAATGACAAAAACTACCGAAAGAGAGAAAAATAATCTTTTCATGTTATCCTGCACTTTGCCATGCTTTGATAAGGTCCTCTGCAGTCAAAGAAACGATTTGTTGATTAGAAGAAATTCTTTTCCAGGAATCAGCACCATCCCGCTGTACCAAATTTAAATGTTCAGCTACTTTTAATATATTTTCTGAACCGTTCACTTCATTCCAGAAGAATCTACCGATTTTCTCCAGATCGGAAAGCACTATTTTTAAGGGGAAGAACATGAGTATCCAGAGCTGCCAGTAAAGCCGGTGGGCAAGTTCATTTATCGCATCCCGGATGAGTTGAGCATGGTCGAAAGCCAGTTGAGGTAACCGATTAACCGCAAACCATTCTGCTTCCCGGGCATCATCTCCGGCCCGGACCTCAACAAATGGTTCGGTGAGAAAGCCGGTAAACAACGCGGTAATGGTCCGTCCTCGGGGATCGCGTTCCGGATTTCCGGCAATTGTCAGAGAAAACAGATCCATATCCTTTATCCCGGTTTCTTCCACCAACTCTCTCTTCGCCGATTCGAGCAGCGTCTCATCCATTTGAATGAATCCACCGGGCAATGCCCATTGGCCCCGGAAAGGCGGCCCGTCCCGTCGGATCAATAATATTTCCACCTTTTCCTCCCGATAGCGCCATATCAACATGTCCACGATTACCATCGGCCGGGGATAATCATAAACATAATTCACAGATCTAATCCTATAAGGCTGGTATCATTCAACTATTTTTTCAGATCAATAAAAACAAAACGTGTTTCCCGGTCGGACAAGACTCTAAACATATATCTGGTTTTCCCATCCTCTTGCGATTTTCCCAACATAGCCTTTGCTTCGGTAATATCTTTAACCGGGGAATTGTTGATTTCCTGAATGATGTCACCGATCTGCAGCCCACCGATACCGGCAGGAGAAGCCCGGTCCACCTGAAAGACGAATACACCTGGGGTGTTCAGGGGTAAATCCGACTGATAAAGAATATCCCGGGTCAGTTCCCGTACTTCAAATCCAAGTTGAGGAACAGCATATTTATCCGCCAGACTGATGGACTTTGGAGCAGCTTCCAGTTTAACCGTTCGGGTAATCACCTGACCGTCCCGAAAAATCTTCATTTTTATTTTCATATCAGGTGGATATTCACGGACCAGATTGCGCAATTTTGCAGTCTGGTCGTCATCTTTTACCAACAGCACCGAATCTTCCACCGCCAGAATCACATCCCCCTGTTTAAGTTTTGCCCGGGCAGCCGGGGATTCCGGATAGACCTCGTTAACCACAATGCCTCCCGCCTGTGGGACTTTCCAATATTTCTGTAATTCCTCATTCAGGCCCTGCATGCGGATGCCCAGCCAGGATCGGGGAATAGACTCGTTTTCCTGAAGATTGGGTGGATTTGCAATAGATTCCAGAAACCATTCGGAGGGGGCAATTTCCAAATAATCCTTATGAAAATCTTCAAAATCGCCGGGCGTGGCAAAAGAAAAATTGAAAGACTGATTCAAGGTTACTCCAATTGCCTGGCCACGGTCATCCAGAACCAACCCGCCCGCACTCAGTGCAGTGGTGGAGTTGTTTACCAGAAATTTACGCCGCGGCGTCTCCACAATCGCATTGATCAGATATTCAGAAAAGAGATGATTAAACTCATAACTCTGGGAAAGTAGCTCCAGTACAAAAATATTCTCTCCTACCCGGACACCCGGTGTTTTGACAAATTGTACATAATCAAGTTTTAAGTCCGTCCTAGTATCTTGTAGCTCGAGGAAAGCCACTTCAGCCTGATCATCTTTTCCCAGGAACCTGGCCGGATATTCCTGATTATCAGATAGTTTTACCTTAAATTCTGTGGGTAAGCCGGAAAGAAATGAAGTGCCCGATGACACCACATCCAGAGAGACCGGATAAACATCACTGCTCACCATAATCAGACCATCCGGACTCACCACAATCCCGATCCGGTAGCGCTTGATTTTATCAAATGATCCGATTTTTGCCTCGCTGGCAATATTCTGGTAAAAACTGACCAGACATATTTTATCCTGGTAAAAATTGTAAATCTCTTTCGCTGATTTTTGGGCAAAACCCGAAGTAACTGCAAGGATAATGATTAACAGAATTGATGTGCTTTTCATGAAAGACCCTGGTTTCATAGATGAAATTTTTGAAGATTCTTAAAATACCTTTATTTCTGCAATGGAAAATATTATTTTTTCACCAATTATAAAACATTCTAAACCACAAAACAAACAGTGAGGTAATTTCAATGTTTCAGCATACATCTTCCAGTTTGAAAATTGTTTTGGTGACGTTGATTGCTCTTTTACTGGCCTGTGCGGTGAATCCGGTTACTGGGAAACGTCAGCTCATGTTATTAAGTGAATCCGATGAAATTCAACTGGGAAAAAGCTCTGATGCTCAGATTGTGCAGCAATACGGGGTTTATCCGGACCAAAAGCTGGCTGCCTATATTACCGGTATCGGAATGAAGATGGCCAGACTTTCCCATCGTCCAAACCTGCCCTACGAGTTTAAAGTGATGGATACCCCGGTAATTAACGCTTTCGCGATTCCGGGCGGCTACGTGTACATCACCCGGGGTATCCTGGCTTATCTGAACAACGAAGCGGAACTGGCCGGGGTTATGGGGCATGAGATCGGTCATATTACTGCCCGGCATTCGGCAGAGCAATACAGCAAGGCACAGCTGGCACAACTTGGCCTGGGCCTAGGCTCCGTTCTGTCGGAGACCTTCCAAAAATATGCCGGCATTGCCCAGTTTGGGGTGGGAATGCTCTTTCTGAAATTCAGCCGGGAGAATGAAAGTCAGTCCGATGAACTGGGTGTGCAATATTCGACCGAAGCCGGTTATGATGCAACCCAGATGGCCAATTTTTTCCATACTCTGGACCGGATGAGTCCATCCGGCAGCCGGGATGGTCTGGCGGAATGGTTCTCTACGCACCCAAACCCAGAGGGAAGGGCGCAAAAAGTTGAAACCCTGGCTAAGGAATGGCGCCAGAAAGCAGCTGGTAAAACGCTGGTGGTGGATCGTGATGAGTTTCTGCATCATATTGACGGCATTGTTTTCGGGGATGATCCGCGTCAGGGCTACCTGGAAAATGGTATATTTTATCACCCGGATCTCACTTTCATGTTTTCCATTCCGGCAGACTGGAAAGTCTTGAACACCCCTACTCAGGTACAGATAACCAGTCCTCAGGAAGATGCAGTAATTCTGTTCGCCATGGACGCTGCTGCCACTCCGGAAGATGCAGCCGCAAAATTTATCTCAGACAGCAAGGCGACTATGGTTAGCCAAAACAGTACTAAGGTGCACGGGATGCCGGCCACGGCCCTGACGGCTGACATTCAATCCCAGCAGGAGGTTCTGCGGGTTCTGGCTTATTTTATCAAAAAGGATCAGCATATTTTCGTTTTCTATGGTTTCACTGCTCAACCGTCATTTGATACTTATAAAAACAACTTTCAGCAAACCATCGGTAGTTTTAACCGGCTTACCGATCAGAACAAAATCAATGTACAGCCGGACCGGGTGAAACTTAAGACCGTGACCAAATCCGGGTCGCTGAGGGATGTCCTCACCGGATTTAAAATATCCGGGGACGAGCTGGATAAGATGGCGCTGTTGAATGGAATGCAGCTCACTGACAACGTGCCGGCCAATACACTGATCAAGATTGTGGAAAAGGGGAAATAACCTGATAGTTGAATTATTAAATTGTTTTCTCTATTCCCTAGGTTAATCTAAACACCAAGAGATTGCCACTCCATCCCTGGCTCGCAAAGACTACCATCAATTTTGTCATCCCCGTCCCGTAACTGCGGGATAAGCGGCCTGCCAGAGCCCAGGCGCAGGCAGGGGATCCAATATATTCTCATCCCTGAGTCCTGGATCCCGGCATTCCCTGCCGGGATGACAATAACCGATTGCATTGCGAAAAAATAAAATAGATATGACCAATCCTCGACAACGACAATACTTACGATATAAAGAAATGTTGACTGATCCGGTCATTCACTTTAAATTTCACCGCAGGCAGGATATTTTATTCTAAACATAAAGGCAGACTATGCGGTTTTTGGTAAAACTGGTATTAACAACTCTGCTGTTTATTCCCCTTTTTCCCAAATCATCTGCCGCACAATTACGAATTGCTATTGGCGAATTTAAAAATGATACCGATGTGTTTTATCTTGACCAGTGGCAGGAAACCATTCCCAATCTTCTCCAGACCCGGTTATCGCAATCAAAAGATCTGGCTGTATTAGAGCGCCGAAAGTTAAAGGCGGTTTTGGACGAAAAAGCACTGGCTCTTACCGGATTGACCGACAGTACCAATGCCCGGGAGATTGGCAGTTTACTGGAAGCTGAGTATATTATTTATGGGTCGATAAACCAGATAAATGACCAATACCGGATCGATGCCAGCATCGTGAAGGTGAGCACCGGTCAGACCCAGGCGGAAAAGGTTGTCAGTCCGGACCGGGATCACCTGAACCAGATGGTGGATTTGTTAGCAAACAATATCCTATATAACCTGACCGGAAAAGGTGACTATAAAAACCGGATCAAACTTACCCATTATCCCACCAAATATTTTCTGGCCGCCACGGTGGGATTGGGAGTGGCCACCTTTATCGTTCGCAATGAATACCGCAAGAACCACGATGATTATCAAAATAATACCGACCTTGACCGGTTTAACGAACTGTACGACAATGCCAACCGTTATAACAAAATCTCCATTGGTCTGGCTTCATTAACCGGGACGGCATTGGTGGGAACGGTCTACTGCTGGATCCGCAATATGTCCCCCAGGGAAATTTATGCCAAGAATTATCAGGATAAAATGTTACTTCCGTATTTAACCATTAACCTGAAAGACGGAGCCACGGCAGGTGTACAAATCCATTTTTAACATCATTATAGTTGCTTCGCTGCTCAGTAGTTGTAAGGACATTCCCCGGGACAATCTTCTCGACCCGCAAAATCCGAACAGTTATCAGCAGCCCACTGTCCTGCTGGAGGCTTTTGTAAACACTAATAATCCTTACAGTTATAACCTATGGGCATTGCAGGCCCTGGATTCCATCGCAGAAATTTATGACGGCCGGGTGGTCATTGCCGAATATCACCGCAATACTTCTCAATACACCGATCCTTTGGCCGATCCACTCTTTGAATTACTTTATGACAAATACGTCCAAAATTCGGCTTCTTCGGTGAAAGGTGTGCCGGATATTTTTATCAATGGCACCGGAAACCGGGTGCAGGGTGCCTCGAGTGTCAGCAGCGTGATTAACCGCCTGAATGCCGTTCTGGCAGATCTGGTGATTCTGGAGAACCATTATACTTTGCAGCCGGGGGAGGCAAAGATAAACGCTTCGGAAATTAGCGCCAGTTGCAAGATTGCCCGGCTGGGAAACCGGAGCAGCGAGAATCTTTTATTGAAAATGATCCTGTTGCAACGGATCAATAATCAGGAATTAAAGAGAGTGGTCAGGGATCTGAAAAAGTCGACGGTGATCTCCCGGTTGGAAGCGGGGGAAATCAAAACCATAAATTTTGACCCGGTATCCTTTACCGAAAAGCCGGATGAGATTATCTTCTCTCTCACCTCTTCGGATGAACTGATAGTCTATCAAAGTATCCAGGTGGCTTTATGAGAAAAGCGACCATTACATTTCTCCTGATACTGGCAGCGATATTTCTTTTTTGTGATGCCGAAAAACTGTTCCGAAAGTCGCCAGCCATAGAGGAAATGACCATTCAGCCCAAGCAGGTTAATCCCTTTGACACGGTTTATGCCGAAGTCAAAGCGACAAATCCCGAAGAGGGAATTTTAAGCTACGAATGGTCGATATCTCCCGACCAAGGCATCTTCCTGGACGCCATAGATAATCCGGCCGTGCGCTGGGTTGCCCCCACCGCCGGCGGGGATTACACTTTCAAGGTGAAAGTCTCCAATTCCTACAAATCCACCGAACGTGACGAATCGGTAAAGGTGATCGAAGCCGGATTACCAATTGTCCGCATTTTATCACCTGACGACGGCGATTATTTTATCCAGTTGAATGAGATCACCATCCAGGCCGAAGCATTTCATAATAATGGGATCAACAAAGTAAGTTTGTATATTGACGACCAACTGATCAGCGAAAAAAGCGGCTCTTCCAGCAATCAGTACAATTTTCAGTTTACCCCGGATACTACTTACCTGGGTAAAACCGAAATAAAATTAACTGCGCTGGCCAATTTTAGCCTCACCGAGGGTGCCGATTCTATTTCAGTTTTTATAGAGGGGATCCTTCCTGGAAAAGTAAACCGCATCCTAAATTTGTAGTTTCTGAATACTAAAAGGTTTAATCGAGCACTCCGCTATTTTTTCCGCTTACATTTTCTTATTCATTTTTCAATTCCGCCGACCCATCAGAATGGTTGCAGATTACCCCACCCCGCCAACTGTTTCCTGACCAAGTGTTGCTCTAAAAACCATAACACTTACATGATTGCATCAAAGATATCATTATGATTTTATATATCTTTGTTACTGAATTAATTTTGTCTATTCATGTTTAACAATAAAAAGCACGATTCCAGCGGCAGAACCTCCTTTGACATCTCGGGCAAAGCATTGAATCCAAAAAGTATCCTGCGGAACCGAAACGTGTAAACTATCAGGTGCATAGAAAATGCGGGTATTTTCTGAAGTATGATATAACCAGTGATCATCAGAAAAAGCTCCTTTAATTCTAACCACTCCAGTAGTAATCCAATCATAAACTAACGTATCACCATCTGGATCAATTGCCTCACAAATAACGATGAGAGAATCAGATGGTTTTACCACATCTGGAAATACATCCAACGATAAAATTTCTGGGCTATGATTTTGAGGCCGTACTGGGTTTTCGTCCGAACAAAAAACTAAAAGAATAAATATTACAGATAAAATATTAATTTTCATTTAATCAAATCCTCTCAAGCTTGTTCTTTTCTCCAAATTTGTATAAAATACCCATGTAGTTTTTCAATTGTATTTATCTCAAGAATAATAAATAGAAATATTAAAGTTGAATACAAATATAAAAAATGTAATGAATTAAAAATTAATTGGTATTTTGGATAGAAACACTTGAACCAAAAAAGCATATGGCCTCCCAAAAGGCTCCGCTTTTTCTTGTTTAATCAGTTTCATTATTAAAGTACATGTCCGGGATGGATTATGTCAAGAAGAATTTGGGATCTTAAAAAGTATGTCTAAAACAATACAATCCTTTATATTTTTAAAAATGTAGATTCCGGACAATCGAACCCAGCGATTTCCGGAATGACAGAGATTACACAATCAAGATACCATCGGGAAAGAAAAAATCCGAAAAAATCTAATTTCCTACTAGAAGAAACAATACACCTGATCAATAGAAAATAGTTTTTAGCGGTTTCCCCATCGAATCAACTGCCACAATCTCAAAATCGATTCTGCCCAGAACCTGGTCCTCATCGGTCTTCACCTCCACCCGCCATTCTCCCGGCTGAACATTCCGTTTGTAGGTATATCCCCGGTAACCCGGCTTTCTCCCACCGGTAAGCTGATAACCCAGATGATCAGTAGTCAGCCAACGCTGCTGTGCAGGCAGATACTGCTGCCACACATGATAAATCTTGGTTTTCAGGTCGGTGGGGGCAAAAACCGCAGCAAAGCAAAATACCGTATCCCCTTCCGAATAACGAAAGGGATCATCCGACTTTTTCCAGAACTGGTACCAGGCGGGATTTTCAAACTTCAGCAGGTAGCCATCACCGGTGCGCTGCACCTGGTGATAAATCCCGGAGTATTTTAAAGAAAGCGGGACCGGGGGAATCCAGTTGAAAAAATAAAACAGATTGAGCAACAGGTAGAGTACCACAAGAATTCCGCTGACCCGGATCAATTCAGGGCGGGATAAAAGGGATAACTTTCTGAACAGCAAATAAATAAAGCCAGCCATGATCATCAGGCTGAGCAGACCACTGAGGACAAATACAAAAATACTCATCCGGCCGATCAATACCGGAACGAAAAAGATGCAGAAGGAAAAGGCAACTAAAAAGTACAGGGTCATTTGCAGATAGATATTGGTGAGCCGTTTTTCCAGGAATTCATTGGCGAAAAGCAGAATGATCAGAATACCCAGAAACAGCCAGTTTTTGGTGATGGCCGCGCTCTGAAAATAAAAGACCACATAGCTGCTGAACAATCCGCCCAGAAAAAACTGGATGGCCAGGGGATACCACTCCCGGTATTTCAGAACAAATTGACTGGTCAGTCGATTATTCTCCACCAGGTTTACCAGGATAATAGAAAATCCCAGCAAGAAGATATAACCCAGCAGAAATAAATTATCCGAGATACGGTCGATACGGGTGAGGGTAAGGCTGTCCCACAAAAATCCGCCGATAAAAGAAACCACCGGCAGGAAACGGCTGTAACGCTGGTAAAAACGCTGAACAAAATTGACTGGTGTCTGCAGAACGGCAAGTCTCATTTTACTAATACAAATCTAATAAAGACGTAAACGTAGTAATCCATCCGAATTTTTATAGATAACGATTTTGACACGGCGTCCCTGTTATACAGAGGTATTTTATTAAAAAAGGATTTCAGTTATAGGGGTTTAATCCCGGTTCTCTCCCGGTCCAATCACCGCAAAATAAGGTGCTCCCTGACGCAATGCTTCAAAAAATATTGTTTTACTATCGGCATCAATTAGCTTTTGATAAATCTCTTTAAACGAATCCAGATTTTTAATCTGCTCCTGATTAACAGATCGGATCACATCTCCGGCCCGCAATCCGGCCTTCTCTGCCGGATTTCCGCTTTTGACCGCTGCCACCAGCACCCCGTTGTAGTCCGGCAAATTCTGAATCCGGTAAACACTCTGATTGATGCTTTTTACCACCAGACCCCATCCTTCGCATTCGAACTCCGGTTGCTCCTCAAAGGGTTCCAGCGCCGGGGTAATCTGCAGGTTTTGTTTTTTTCCATCCCGTAGAATGGTCAGCTGCACTTTCTGGAAAGCGGGTAGATCTGAGATGACTTTACGAATGGCCGGCAGGTCTTCCTCAAATTCCGCATTTATGTCGAAGTTATTCACCGATAAAAGAACATCGCCGGCCTTTAAACCCGCTTTGTCTGCGGGCGATTTGGCATCCACGTTGGAAACAAGCGCACCGGTAAGATCCGGATTCTGCAGATAATCCCTCAGATCCTTTATTGACTGAAGTTCGATGCCGATCCAGCTGCGGCTGATTTTCTTGTTGGCCATTAATTTCTGGGAAACTTCCCGGGCCAGGTTAATCGGTATGGCAAAACCCAGGTTTTCTGCCATAAAAACGCCCCGGGCATTGATCCCCACCACCTTGCCTTCCAGATTAATCAGCGGGCCGCCGCTATTGCCGGGATTGATGGCCGCATCGGTCTGAATCCATAAGTTATAGGGGGAAATCATCTGTCCCTGATCTTCAAAATAGCGGTCGATGGAACTGACCACACCCATGCTTACCGAGCGGGATAGTCCCAGGGGACTTCCCAGCGCCAGCACAAACTGCCCCACTTCCAGGCTGTCCGAATTGCCCAGGTTTACAAAGGGTAAAGGTGCCTCTCCCCACTCCTGCATATCCAGGCGGATGACCGCTACATCGGTATAGGGATCGCTACCGATAATTTCCGCCGGTAATTTCTTTTTATTGGAAAGTGTACAAGTTACCTTTTCCGCATTTTCCACCACATGATGATTGGTTAAGATGTAACCTTCCGGTGAAAAAATAAAACCGCTGCCGGTTACCAGGGCATGCCGGCTTTCCCCGGTGGAAAAAATTTTTCGCACCGGTTCAATATGGACCAGGGCGGGCATCACCTTGTTGCGGGCAGCCAGAATTTCCTGCTGCAAATCCGCGAAGACAAACGAAGCAGATGAGAGAATTAAAATAACACTAATCAAAGAAAATTTTTGAGAGAAATTTTTCAAAACAAACCTCAACCAATAAATGACCGTTTTCAACTGAAATAATCAGGAATATAATAACGGATTATTGGCAATCCCAACCGGATAAACATATCCTGATCCAGGATTTTTTTGATAAACATTCAGGACTTTTAATAAAGGAAGAAAAAATTGATTCCATTACCCTTGGGGTGATGGAATCCGAATCTGACATCTTTCAGAAAAATGTCGTGTTGTAAAACTTTAGATATGTTCGGCAAATGTCCCGATTACCGGTTTAACCAGTTTCTCAAAATCGGCATACTTCATTTTTATCACTTCCGAATGGGTGGTGGCATTAAAACAGATGTCTTCATCTTTGGTCAAAGAGCTGTCCACATAAGTCGGCATATCATAAATAGTACCGAAGGGAGGCATGGCGCCGATCTCACATTTGGGGAACAGACTCTCAAATTCCTCTTCCGAGGCCAACTCCAGTTTATGAGCGTGGCTTACCTGTTTGAACAGATCCATATTAATCCGATGGGTTGCCGGCAGAACGGCCATCATGAATTTTTCTGCTTCCTTCAGGATTACCGTCTTGGCAAACATTTTTCCGGGGACATGCAGAACCGCGGCAATCTCCTGGGCGGTATAAGCTTTGGAATGAATCATGGTTACATATTTTACTTTGTTCTGATCCAAAAAGTCTTTAAGGCGTTTTTTCAGAGGCATTTCTTCCTCCAGGTTTTTATCTTATTTAATATAATACCACGAGCCTTATAAAAACCAAGTTTTTTCTGTCGAAATTGAAGGATTTTTAAAATTTGATGGCATTTGTAACTTTCCCCTTCCATCTGAGTCCAATGCAAAATAGCGGCGGAATTTTTAATTGGAAAAAACGGGAACTCAGTATTATCTTTGACCGTTTATCCGAAAGTAAAAATTAACAAGGAGTATCTATGCTTTTCCTTAAAGACATTGATTTAGATGATGACGACGATTTCCCCTTTGATGATGACGAGGAGGAAGATGATGATGATCTGGATGTAGACGACGAGGATGATGAGGAAGAAGATGATGATAAAGAGGAGGGTGAAAAAGAAACCGAAGACATTAACGAACTTGAAAAAATTGAATCTAAGCTGGAAAAAGGTGAGGATGTAGCGCTTAGCGCTCTGGAATCCGAGGTCATTCCCAAAACTCAGACCATCTATTCCTGTCCCCGTTGCCGGAAGATTTTCTTTAACAAAAAGTGGGTGAAAGACAGTATTACCGACCTTTTTACCGTACATACCGAACTGGCCTACTGTCCCAAATGCGTTGGAAAAACTTATGAGAATTTTGTCGGCAGCATCGAGATATATGATAAAAAACTCAAGGAACATAAAAACCAGATGATCGAGTCGGCAAAACAGGTAGAAAGAGCTTTGGAGGATTCACCTCCCTTCGAAAACATTATCAGTACGGTCGAAAAAAAAGAAATCCTTTTCATCTTCGCCAATACGACCCGTCTGGCCTTTGAAATTGGTAAAATGTTACGCCAGGAGTTTGGCGGCGGGATTCAATACGAATGGTTCGAGCGGAACCAGTTTTTGCGGGTGAAATGGTACGATCAGGTGGATAACCGGGCGTATTTCAAGGAGAGGATCCGGTCTTTAAAAGACCGTCGGTTTGGAATGTTCTCTTTCGAAGACGAAGACTAACACACCAGGCATTTATACATAATTAATGAGAGCCGGTGACCGGAAGGTTGGCGGCTTTTTTATTAGAATTTATCTTTGAAAAAATCCTCACTCTGCTTTGTGGCCTTATCAATCAGATGGGCCTTGTATTTCCCGTAGATCTGATTTATCTCATGGAAGGCCTTCTCTTTATCCTCGGGCAGATTTCCGGGATAGCAGGCATAATAGATTTTTACAAATTCCAGCGCTAATTCTTTAAAATCCATATCTTCCTCCAATATTTGATTTCCCTAAACTCAGATTGTTTTATTTCGGCATATCCCCTATATTTTCTGTTCAATTATAGCAATACCAGAGATATGAGTCAAGTTTTGGGAAATAAATGCCTGCCTACGTTGGTTTAATCATCGCCCTGTTGGCCGTTTCCTGGGCCTCCATTTTTATCCGCTGGTGCGGTGATACACCGGCCCTGGTCATCTCATTTTACCGGATGTTCTGGAGTACCTTGTTGCTGCTGGGGTATCAACTTATCAGGGATCCTAAAAAACTTCATCTGAAAAACTTTAACAAACAAACCAAGCTGTATATTGGAATTGCCGGGATATTTCTGGCCCTGCACTTTGGTACCTGGATCGCCTCGGTCCAAATGACCACCATTTCGCACTCCCTCATTCTGGAATCCACCCACCCGGTTTTCGCCCTTATCCTCTCCCCCATCTTTCTCAAGGAGAAAGGCTCCTGGAACGCATTTCTGGCTGCTTTTTTAACCATGATCGGCATTGTTATTATCGGCGGGCAGGATTTTCGGTTGTCCGATGGCAGGTTTACCGGGGATCTGCTGGCACTGGCCAGCGCTCTATTCGTCACCTTCTATCTGCTGATTGCCCGGCATCAGCGCCTGAAAATCGATATCATTCCCTACCTTATTTTAGTTTATGCCAGCGCAACCATAACCCTTTTCATTCTAGTGCTGGCGTTTCAATATCCAATCTGGCAATATCCACCACAAGTGCACGGCATGATGCTGTTGCTGGCCCTGGTTCCGACCGGGATCGGACATTCTCTGATCAACTGGGCGGCCCGAAAAGTCCCGGTATATAAAGTAAACTTTATCATTCTGGGAGAACCGATTATTGCCTCCATCCTGGCCTATTTATTTTTTGCCGAACAACCTTATGGCCTGTTTTACGTGGGCGCTGCACTTATTATCCCGGGCATTGCTTTGGCCCTGATGAACCGACCTTTACGCAAACCGGCTGCACCATGAGCAGTGGTAACAGACATAAACTTGCCATCCGCCTGACCGATTCCAACCGGTTTACTATTCCTGTGATCCTAAATCAACTGGAGTCTGTAAAACTGGACCAATATTTTGAATTTCATCTTCTGCAAAATTTACCGGGAGTCCGGGAATTCGCTCAGCAGCAGCCGGTCGGATTGCTGATGTATTCCTTTATGACCCCGCATTTACCTGCAGTTATTGAGGAAGTAAAGCAAATTCGAAAAACAGCAAACCGGGATTTGAAATTGTTGGCCGGCGGACCGCATACCAGCGGAAATCCAGTATCCAGCCTGAAGATGGGTTTCGATTATGCCTATGCCGGCCCGGTGGAAACCGGATTTAAGCGGTTTATTCAAAACTATCTCGAAAAGCGGCTTCCGGATATGGCAACCATCTTTTCCGCACCGGAACTCAATAACCTGGATCATAGTTTGCCTATATCCGATATCTTTAATATTTCCCCGCCCATCGAAATTACCCGTGGATGCTACTGGAATTGCAGCTATTGCCAGACCTCTTGTCAAAAAGCAAAGCACCGGTCTTTTGCTTCCATCCGGACTTATTATCAACATTTAAAAAAACGCGGACATCATCTCCGGTTTAATTTTATTTGTCCGTCTGCCTTCGAATATGGCGCAGTCAATCCTAAAAAACTTAATATTCCGGTCATTGAACAAGTGCTGGCTTATTGCAAGCAAAACGGGACAGAATATCTTGAATTCGGAATATTTCCCTCCGAAACCCGGCCGAATACTTTTTCCGCGCAAATGGTCGATTTGATTGTCCGGTATTGCGACAATAAAAAAGTGGCGGTTGGTGCGCAAACCGGGAGCAATCGCCTGCTTAAAGAAATCCGCCGGGGTCATTCGGTGGAAGATATCGAGATTGCCTGTTCGCTTCTGGTGGAGAGGAATTTGCAACCCCTTATCGATGTTATTCTTGGTTTCCCCGGCGAAATAAATACTGACCGCCATATCACCCTGAAACTGATTAAAAAATGGATGGTAAAGTACCGGGCCAGAATCCAGGTGCACTATTTCCTTCCCCTTTCTGGCACACCGCTGGAAAACTCACTTCCCACGGCACTGGATTATAAAACGATCGATACTTTGGAACAGTTTGAGAGGGACGGCATCTGTACCGACTGGTGGAAAACCGGCCGGGAATTGTCCCGGCAGCTGGTGGATATCCGGGATCTGCTAAACGACATGGAGCTGAAGTATCATCGGGAAAACCTGATAAATCCGATAGCATGATTTTATAGACGAATCATTTTTCAATTGAATCAACAAATTACTCCCGTCTTTGCGAGCCATGGAAGGAGAAGTAATCTCCATGTGGGTGAATAACCCATGGAAGGATAAATTAGTTTGAACCGGATGGAGATTGCCACACTCTCCCGCAGCTGCGGGATCGCGATTACTGGTTATTATCATTTCAGCCTGCCTGCAGCAGGAAATCTGCATATATCGAGACTAGCCCAACGAGGGAAAAACTAGCTAGAACAGCAGATCCAAAAACTCCTTTAGCTGGATGTCTCCGAAATAGACGGCTAAATCCACCCCTTGCAGCGATTCCGCTATCCTATCCCGGTCATAAGGCTGACTGATGAGCAGTTTTTGCAGTTCATCAATTTCCGCCCGGGCAAAAAAATCCCCATAAAATTTAATATTGCTGATATGTCCTTTTTCCACCAGAATCCGGACATCAATTTCGCCAAAGGAAAATCGGTGTGTATTCTTCACATTAAATTGAGGCGATTCCCCAAAATTCCAATCCCACTGGAAATATTTTTCCTTGGCCAACTGGTTGATTTTTTTCCATTCCGATTCGCTGAATTGATAAACCGGTGTCTCCTCCGAACCGGTAAAAAGATATTTCAACAGATATTCCTTAAACCGGTTTATATCCATTCCATGATTCAGAAACTCAGGAATGTTGGCCACCCGGCTGCGGACAGACTTAATTCCCTTGGATTCGATCTTACCCGCTTTCACCTTCAATGCCTGGACCACCTTATCCAGATCCGAATCGAATAATAACGTCCCGTGGCTGAACATACGGTTTTTGGAGGTAAACTGGGCGTTCCCGGAAATTTTTCGCTCGCCAACCACGATATCATTCCTGCCGGTAAGCTCTGCCCGGACACCCAGCGATTTAAGCGCTTCAATAATGGGCCGGTTAAACTTCTCGTAATTATTGAATTTCGACCGATCGTAACTGGTGATAAAACTGAAATTGAGATTTCCCAGATCATGATATACTGCACCACCCCCGGAGATTCGGCGTACCACGATAACCCCGTTTTCGCGGATAAATTCATAATTAATCTCTTCCATGGTATTTTGATGTCGCCCAATAATCACCGAAGGGCGGTTGATATAAAACAGAATATAATCTTGCGAAATATCCAGATTGCGCAGGGCATACTCCTCCAGGGCAAGATTGATACGGGGATCGGTATTCCCGCGGTTATCTATAAACAGTGTATTATTCATATCCTCAATTATCCTCAATTTTGAAGCAAATTAATTAAATAAATTTCTCTATCATTGCAAGCATGAAATGAATGTCACAATAAAAATTGCTGGAAAAGTTTTATTTTTAAAGAGAGCCGGATAAATATCAGCCTGTAAAAATTATATTTCCATTGCCCCTGCCCTTGCTAAATTAATAATTTTCTGCCCGGCATTTTTGTACTCATACCGGATTATACCCCGAACCGGGGAATTTGAAGAACAAAAGAAGCAGGAGTCTTAATGGCACGCATACACGAATATCAGGGAAAGCAATTACTGGCCAAAGAAGGGATTAAAATCCCGGAAGGGGAAGTTGCTTCTGATCCCGGGGAGGTGAAGAAAATTGCCTCCACAATTGGCGGTGAGGTGGTGATTAAAGCTCAGGCCTGGACAACAGGTCGTTTCAGCAAAGGCCTCATTCAATTTGCTGCCACTGCAGACGAGGCAGAAAAAAAATCGAAAGAACTATTCGGAAAAGAGGTCAGCAATTTTATCATCGACAAAGTGCTGGTGGAGAAAAAAATCCAAATTGAAACCGAATACTTTGCCAGCCTGATCATCAGTGACAGTGAAGCGGCGCCAGTGCTCATTTTCAGTGCCATAGGCGGAACCGGGGTGGAGGAAATCGTCAAGGAACATCCCGATAAAGTGGCCTTTCACACTATCGATGTGGTGAATGGATTCAAGGACTATCAGGCCCGTAACCTGCTCCGTAAAGTGGGTATTTCTGGAAAAGACCAGATGCAACTGGCAGATATGCTAATCCTTTTGTGGGAGACAGCCCGGAAAAATGATGCCCGGTCTGCCGAGATCAATCCCATCGTCAAAACCAGCGAGGGAAAATTTCTGGCAGCGGATTGCCGGATCACCGTGGACGATTACGCCGTCTACCGTCATCCCGAGTTGGGCATTGAAATCGCCCGGGAATTGAATCGCCCACCCAGTGAACTGGATAAGATTGCCTATGAAGTGGAAAAGAACGATTACCGGGGCACCTTCTATTTTATCCAGATGGCACAGGGATTTAGTCCCAAGGATCATTACGTAGGATTCCACGGCGCCGGTGGCGGTGGTTCGATGATGAGCATGGATGCGGTCCAGCGGAAAGGTTACAAAATTGCCAATTTCTGTGACACCTCCGGCAATCCTCCCGCCTCAAAAGTTTACCGGGCGGCGAAAATCATTCTGTCCCAGAAAAATATTATTGGATATTTCGGTTCCGGTTCCGGGGTCGCCTCTCAGGAACAGTTTCACTCCGCCCGGGGTCTGGTGAAAGCGCTGCGGGAAGAATGGGTCCGGATTCCGGTGGTCATTCGTCTGGGCGGGAATTCCGAGGATCTGGCGGTGGAAATTCTGACCCAATATACCCGGGATTTGCCTGCTCCGGTGGAAGGATACATGAAGGATGATTCGGTTGAATTCTGTGCGGAGCGTTTTGATAAATTAGTAAAGGAAGCAAAAATTAAATCAGTACCAAAACCGGAGAAGCCCAAAACTTCAAAAAATTTATACAGCTTTCAGACCATTACCGGGAAGGTGACCTACGATCATGAACTCTGCCTGAAATGCGTGAGCAAGATATGCGTTTCAAAATGTGTTCCCCAAATTCTGAAAATTGAAGATGGCAAACCGGTTCTGAATATTACTCCCGAGGAAGCCAAAAAGGGGAAATGCACCGAATGTCTGGCTTGTGAGGTGGAATGTTATTTCCATGGCAACAAAGGCGGATATATGGATTTGCCGATTAAGGGACTGAAGGAATACAGGGAGGCGAACTAGAGTAAATTGAAGAGGGTAAAAGTCATTGGTAGTCATTATAGATACACATAGTCAATAATTGTCATTTATGGTCATAGTTGTTATTAACGGGAAAAATGTAAAATGTGGTCAAACGACCCGCAAGTAACACGGCTGAAAAAATGTAATAAAATTTAGGTTCTGTATTATTTTGTGAACGGTGGAATTGGAGGGCAAAAAAACAACTTCTAATGACTACAAATGACTATGAATGACGAAAGATGACCATAAATTAAATGACTCAATAATGACATGCATAATTAAATTAGTCTAAGATAATACTTTAATATTACAAATTCAGGAATCCATACATGTCTATTTTAATTGACGAACAAAAAAGGGTGATCGTTCAGGGCATTACCGGACGGGAAGGGATGGCCCGGGCTAAACTTATGATGGATTACGGCACCAAAATTCTGGGCGGTGTCACTCCCGGACGGGGTGGACAGGAAGTTCATCGCCTACCAGTATACGATACCGTGCAGGAGGCAGTGGAAAAATTGGGAGAGATCGATGTCTCGGTTATTTTTGTGCCGGCACCGCTGGTTAAAAACGCCGCACTAGAAGCTTTTGATGCCGGCATCAAACTGGCCGTTCTGGTGCCGGACCGGGTACCGATTTACGATGTGCTGGAAATCCATTATTATGCCAGAAAATTGGGGGCGGCATTCGTCGGTCCCAATACCCTCGGCTTGTTAAGTCCGGGTAAGGCAGTGCTGGGAATGATGGGTGGCAGAGCTAAATCCGCCCGGGAATGGTTCAAACCGGGACCGGTGGGAGTCACTTCGCGCTCAGGGGGAATGACTTCCTCCCTGGCCTATTACCTCAGCAAGCAGGGAATCGGTCTGAGCACCATCATTCACGTGGGCGGGGATGCCATTGTGGGATTGCCCCATCCGGAGGTGATTAAGAAATTTCAAGAGGATCCGGAGACTAAAGTCATCGTTATGTTTGGTGAAATCGGAACATCCCAGGAGGAAACCGTGGCCGAGCTCATCAGGAATGGTACGGTAACCAAACCGGTGGTCGCTTATATCGGCGGTCGTGCCGCCCAAAAGGGGACACGATTCTCCCATGCCGGAGCCATTATCGAAGGAAACCGGGGTACCTATGAAGGGAAGGTGGAACAGTTAAAGGAGGCCGGTGCTCAGGTGGTGGAAGAATTTCAGGATATCCCCCGGGTTACCCTCCAGGTTCTGAATTCACTTAATTAGATTAACATAGCCACAGAGGCACAGTGAAAACAGAAAAAGAGCTTAATAAAATAACCAAAAAAATAATTGGCTGTGCGATTGAAATACATCGGGAGCTTGGACCCGGCCTATTAGAATCGATCTATGAGTCTGCTTTATGCATTGAATTTGATAGTATCGGTCTTGCCTATGAACGGCAAAAATCTTTATCTGTTATTTACAAAAATAAACCCATTGGCAATTTTAGAGTAGATTTAGTTGTAGACGATTCTGTCGTATTAAAACTAAAAAGTGTTGAACGATATGATCCGATTTTCGAGGCACAATTATTAAGTTATATGAAACTTGGCAAATACAAACTCGGATTACTTATTAACTTTAACTCAAGATTATTAAAAAATGGAATAAAAAGATTTATTCTTTAGTAAACCTCTGTGTCCTCTGTACCTCTGTGGCAAATGAAAAAATAAAAAGGAGCATAAACATGAGCGAACCATGGAAAACGGCCATCACCAAAATCGAACCGAATAAAATTGTGGTAAGGGGTTACAAACTGGATCAACTCATGGGGAAACTCTCCTATCCCCAGATCATATACCTGCTCATCAAAGGGGAGATTCCCACCAAAAATGTTGGAAAAATGCTGGACGCCATCCTGGTATCCAGCGTAGATCACGGAGTCACTCCACCTTCCTGTCAGGCGGCGGTGACCGTAGCCTCCACCGGGGCTCCTTTGAATGCCGCGCTTGCTTCGGGGATATTAGCGATAAATCAATTCCATGGTGGGGCAATTGAACAAGGCATGGGCACGCTGGAGTCAGGGGTGAGCCTGGTTCGAGATGAAAAGATAAACGTCATGGACGCGGCCAGACGGGTGGTGAAAGATTCCCTGGAAAAAAAGAAGAAAATTATGGGTTATGGCCACCGCATCCACACCAATGATCCCCGGACTGCCAAATTGTTCAAACTGGCCCAGGAATATGGCATCTCCGGAAAGTATATCGAAATGAGCAAATCCATCCAGAAGGCGTTACAGGAGGAAACCGGGAAAGACCTACCGATCAATGTGGACGGGGCCATTGCCGCAGTGTTGTGCGAAATCAGCATTCCCGCGGAACTGGCCAATTTCTTTTTCATTACCGCCCGACTGCCAGGCATGCTGGCACATATTTACGAAGAGAAAACCCGCTACAAACCGATGCGCCGGATTGATTTCTCCCAGGCTGAATATGATGGACCGGAAGAGAGAAATATTTGATCCTTTGAAATCGACAAAATATATCTATGGGGGAAATACATTAAACGCTACCTGATTTTAGATATAATAAAATTGCTTTTTAATAATTTTTGATTCCTGTAACATTTTATTTGACAAAAAAATGCCATTCAAATTTTCAAAAAAACACCACTTTATTAAATGGACTGCATTAACTCTGGTCCTTATTTTAGCCATTTTAGGAATCACAACTGGTTTTTTTCACGCTTGTATGGAAGTGACCCAGGCACTCCTGCCCCAATCCCCCCGCTCACTTTCATCGGAAGATGAAAACAAATTTTTATCATCAGCACATGCCGAAGATATCAATAACCTCACCGTTCTTTACCTGGGAGGTACTCCATACCAAATGGGATATCAACACGGTCATTTCGCCAGAAATAGGATTCTTTCTTTTCGTCATGCAGCTTACGATTATATGATCAACCTAATTGGTCGGGAAATGAACTTGCCACACTGGATGGCAAGACTGCTGACCAAACCGTTGCTTTTTTGGCAAGCCCTGAAATATCGAGACAAAATTCCTGAAAAATATCTTGAAGAGGCATCCGGAATCGCTGATGGCGCAGGTATTCACCAACTTGAAGTGATACTGGTGACAGCTATCTGGGAAATGTACCTGGTGGGTGGATGCTCCGAATTTGCGGTAACCGGGGAAATGACTACCGATGGTGAACTGATCCATGGTTACAACTATGATTTGATGGCTAAAGAGCACGCGCTTATTAATCCGCATCTGGCCATAATATTTTACCGACCATCGAACGGAATTCCATTCAGCACCATGAATACTGTTGGCTCAATTGGTGTGAATGCAGGAATGAACGATAAAGGTATTTCTGTTGCATGGGATAACACTTACGTTCGTGACCGAACAATATTTAAAGGAATAGACTTTCCGGTAATACCTTTTATTATTACTCTTAGGCGGGTACTACAGGAGAGTTCCTACCTGGATGAAGGAATTGAAAAAGTTATACAAACTCTGCCAAGACCCCTTGCCGATATCGTCATCATATCCAGTGCTAAAGAACATCAGGCCGTGGCAGTTGAAACTGCCGGAAAAGTATATGCCACCCGACCCTTACAGAATGGCGCAGTCTGGAGTACAAATTATTTTCGCAGCCCAAAACTGGCACCGTATGAAATTCGGGGGGACTGGCGGGAAATGAGCGATTCTCAATCTGTTAGAACCTTTCCGCGGTATGTCAGTTATGCCGAACTTCTTGATCGTTTTAAAAGCAGTATTTCACCACGCATCGCTCTAGAGATTCTGCGAGATCCTTATCCGCGAGAAGCAGCAGGAGAAAAATATCCGGAAAAACGGACAACTATATGCCGACCTTACACTGGCTTTAGCTTGATTATGAAACCGGGACAGGGGCTTATCTGGTGCAGTGACGGGCGACTACCCGCACCGCAGGGAAAATTTTATGCCTTTGATCAAAAACGATGGGAACGATTGCCGGAATTTGATTTTTCAGAAACCGGTTTTCGGAGTGGGGCTGATTGCGCAAATGCCTATTTGCAATCAGATTTCCCTGCTGCCCAAAAAGCTCTGCGTAAGGCCATCAATTTAGACGGTAAAACTGCACCTCATCTGTTAATGGAATCAATACTCTTATTTAAAATCAATAAAAGAAATAGCGCACGGTCGATTTTAAAACAAATATTCACGAAATGGCCTGATACCGAAATAGGCCGACTGGCCTATGCATTGCTAAAAGGCGAAAAACAAAACCCGATTTCGGTACCATTTCCAAGCGCTATCTCACCGATACTTACCATTTCTGAAAGAACCATCGAGAATTAATTTCATGATCAATTATTTCTTCGATTTATTCCAGATAACGATGCCAGCAAAAGCTGAAATTTACTTTTAATTTGCTTAAATTTTATAAAACATATATGTAATGTAAGTGAGATGACCAGAACAGTCGCATTTCAGGGAGAGAGCGGGGCCTACAGCGAAATTGCCGCCCTCAATTATTTTAGCCGTTCGATCAAAACCTTGCCCCTGCCAACTTTCCCTGCCATTTTCAATGCGGTCAAAACCGGCCAGGCTGCGGCGGCAGTCGTTCCCATCGAAAATGCCCTGGCCGGAAGCGTGCATGAAAATTACGATTTGCTGCTCAAATATAAGCTACCCATTGTGGGCGAGATTATACTTCCCATATCCCACTATCTGCTGGCTCTGCCGGGTGTCAAAATCCGGGATATCCGCCTGGTGATCTCTCACCCCCAGGCCCTGCAACAATGCGCCGATTTCCTGAATGGTTTGCAGGATGTTCGGATTGAACCATTTTACGATACTGCGGGCAGCGCCAAAAAACTGGTGGATGATCAACTCCATGATACCACCGCCATCGCCAGCAGAGAAGCGGCGGAAAAATACGGACTGGACATTCTGGCCAGCCGGATTGAGAGTAATCACGAGAATTACACCCGGTTTCTCATCATTCAGAAAGAACCGAAAATCCCGGAAAAAGGTGGTAAAACCTCGATCGTCTTTTCCTTTGAGGATGCGCCGGGGGCACTGTTCAAATCGCTGGCCGTCTTCGCACTGCGGGACATCAACCTGCTCAAAATAGAATCCCGGCCACTACACGGAAAACCGTTCAATTATTATTTCTATCTGGATATTGAAGGCAGCATAAACGAAAGGCCGGCAAAAAACGCCCTGAACCATTTAAAAGAAATCGCCACTTTTCTTCAGGTGCTGGGATCTTATCCAAAGAGTAAGGCCAAATAACCTTTCTCCGTGACTCACCCATTGTTATTAGATAGCAGCAAAAGAACTCTGCAAAATATGTGGAAACTATTGATCTTTCATTAGTATATTGACCCTCAATAATTTGTTTCTAAAATGAATTCAACCGGAATAAAATCGGTAGTTATTGTATGATCGAAAGCATTCAGTCTGTTTTCAGCACCATTTCCACCGCAGCTTCTACCCTGAAGACTTTCCGGGAATTGCTGAAAGGCAAAAAAGGCGATACCCGTGTTTTTCTGGAAGAGCTGAAAGAAAATGCCGGTTTGTGCTGGCTGGTGATGGAAATGGATACTAATCCAATGAAAATGGTCAACGAACTCCGGACGGGGGAATATGACCGTCTGCTGAAGACCAACTTCGACTTTAATTCGCTGAAAAAACAACGGATCTCCGGGGATGAGCGAATCGAGAACAGCGATCTCTCTTCGTTTCTCGGCAAGGAGACCACCAGCCTGGTAGAAAATATTTACGACCGGATCAAAGAATTGAAACGGATCTACCGGGTGGACAAGGACAATCCGAAAGTCCGCTGGCGGGTGCGGATCATCAATCTGCAAAAACGCATCCTGCTCCTGCTCTGGCATCTAAAAAAATAAGAACGATAAATTCGCAAGAAGGACGGCTAATTATGTTTCGCACCATCGAGGATTTTCTGAATGAATATCAGCAACTAAATGAGAGAACTATCAAAATATTCAGCGAATTGGCCGACAGTAATCTGAAAAAAGCAGTCAAAGCGGGTTACCGGACACTGGGACAACTTGCCTGGCATATTGTGGTTACCGTTCCCGAGATGATGGGCCGAACCGGACTGCCGGTTTCATCGGTGGACCAGAATGCGCCGCCGCCCAAATCGGCCGCGAAAATCCTGAAGGGATATAAACAGGTTTCCCACGAGCTAAAAGAGGCGATCAAAAACCAGTGGACAGATAAAACACTGTTGCAAACTGACGATATGTACGGAGAAGCCTGGATGCGGGGCAAAACCCTGTTTTCCCTGATCACCCATGAAATTCATCATGTGGGACAAATGACTGTTCTTTTGCGACAAGCCGGGGCGCAGGTACCAGGATTATACGGCCCCTCCAAGGAAGAGTGGTCCCAGTTTGGGATGCAGCCGCCTTCCTATTGAACCGGGCTAGTGAGGCCCGTTGATTATTTATAAGTAAAGAGAAAATATTTTCACTTGAAGAATACCTCTTATCAAAATGCAATCGTCCGGTTACCCTGCCCAAATTTGGTGAATGGACTGACCACCGCTAACCTGGGCAAACCGGATTATCAGAAAGCGCTTCGGCAGCATTATCATTATTGCGAAGCCCTGGAAACCTGTGGATTAAAGGTTCACTATCTGCCGCCGGACAATGATCATCCCGATTCTACCTTTGTGGAGGACATTGGGCTGTTGACACCGAAATGTGCTATTATCACCAATCCCGGCGCTCCGTCCCGGAAAGGTGAAACCAAAGGTCTGGATTCTTATCTGAAAAAGTTTTACCGCAACATAGAATTTATCCGTGAACCCGGCACAGTGGAAACCGGGGATATCCTGAGGGTGGATTCTCATTATTACATCGGATTATCAAAACGAAGCAATCCGGAGGGAGCAGAACAGTTGATTAAAATTTTGGAAAAATACGATATGACCGGATCGACAGTGCCACTGGATAATGTCCTCCACCTGAAAACCGGGGTAGCCTATCTGGAGAATAACCGGCTGGTGGCGACAGGGGAGTTTGTCAACCGGCCGGAATTCACCAGCTTTCATATCATAGAAATCAATGAAACGGAAAGCTATGCCGCCAACTGTATCTGGGTAAACGGCACGGTTATCCTGCCGGCCGGATATCCCGCCAGCAAACGGCTCATAGAAAAGAACGGTTATCGCACAATTCAGGTTGATCTTTCCGAATTCAGAAAACTGGACGGCGGCGTGTCCTGTCTCTCTTTACGATTTTAAATGGTCGATTTATCAAAAAGGAGCCAATTTTGAAGAAACTGATTTTCTTAACATTTATCCTGCTCATCGCCTGCAGTTCTTCCCAGAAAATAAGCAAGGAAGCAACTCCTATTGAACCGGTGGACAGTTCCTCAGTAATAACCGGGGAAGTCGATACGGTTTCCAATTATTATCTGTTCGATTATATTAACAGCCTGGACTCATCCGGATATTACACCCTGCTGGACAGCATTAAAAATAATACCTCCTCCGATTTCTTTGCCCTGCGCATGGCCTATACCAAAACCGGGGATTATACTCCTTACGATTCCCGGATGGGGAAACTATACGACCGGATTACCACGCTGCTCGATTCTGCGGCTTATCCCCAGGCTACTTTGCTGTGCGATTCCATCCTGCAACATAAATATGTGGATGCACTGGTTCATCTTTATCTGGGTTACATTTATCTGCAGACCGGGGACAGCATCCGGTCCGACTACCACTACGACTGTTATGATGGTTTACTCGGCTCCATCGAGGAGAGTGGTGATGGGAGAGCACCCACAACAGCCTATATTGTTATCGACACCCGCGAAGAATATGTTTTCCTGGACTGGTACGATCTGGAAGTTAAAAGCCAGAGTTTGCTCAGTGAAGACGGATATTCTTTCGATTTGCTGAATGCTTACGATCCTGTACAGGATAAAGATTTTGAGGTTTACTTTAACATCCAGATTCCTTTCGGCTATTTAAAAAGAGTATTCCCAAATAAAAATGAATAGATTAGCAAAAAGCTTTAAATCATCCGGATAAATTCAGCTTCAAAAATTTTGAATAGCGGAAATTTTTTTCCACTGTTTTGATTATATTAGATTTCATTAAGCGCTTTATATTTTTTTGATTCAGGAATGTCACATTGAGCAATCTAACCAAGAAATCAACAAAAGCACCAAAAGAACCAGTTGCCCAACAAAAACTGGCTATGCGGTTATCCCTGGCGGTGGGGGTGTTGATGCTTATCGGAAAAATGTACGCCTACCTGATTACCAATTCCGCTGCCATTCTCTCCGATGCTGCGGAATCCGTAGTGCATGTATTCGCCGTGTCTTTTGCTGCTTTCAGCCTATGGCTCAGCTTGCAACCGGCTGATAAAAGTCACACCTACGGGCATGATAAAATCAGTTTTTTCTCCGCCGGCATGGAAGGCGCCATGATCATCCTGGCTGCAGCGTTTATTATTTTTGAGGCAGTTTCCAAATGGGTTACCGGCCTGGATATCCAGCGTCTGGATACCGGCATTCTGTTTGTCTTCGGCGCTTCGGTGATCAATGCCGGGCTCGGTTCCTACCTTGTTTGGCAGGGAAAAAAGCACGATTCCCTTATCCTGATCGCTAACGGTAAACATGTACTCACTGATTTCTGGACCAGTCTGGGGGTTATCGTCGGCCTCATCCTGGTATTGCTCACCGGATGGTTACCATTCGACCCCATTCTGGCAATCGCAGTAGCGATCAATATCCTCTGGTCCGGCGGCAAACTGATGCGGGTCGCCTTTGGCGGTCTGATGGATGAGAGCAATCCGGAGATCCGCAAAAAAATCTTAAAGATTCTGGAAGAAGAGGTTAACGCACGGGGGATCGGTTATCATCAGCTCCGTCAGCGGGAAAGCGGTACTTCGATCTGGATTGAATTCCATCTGCTTTTTCCAGCCGATACCCGCATCGAGGAAGCCCACTGGCAAGCTACCGAAATCGAAGCGGCACTCAAATCAAAGTTAGCCGGAGAAGTGATGGTAACCACACACCTGGAGCCGCTGGAGGAACACGAAACGGTTCACCGGGAACTGAAAAAGACCAAAGAATAGAAGCTTCAGAACAGTAAATTCATACTTACCAATTTAAATCTCACCACCATTAAACTTGCGGCCGTTTCCAGCGATGATTAAAAAAGAAAAAGGATTCGGGTACCCAAGTAATCAGAGAAAGAGCCGAGCCGAAAAGTTAAATCAGCCCAGGGAGTTAACATGCATTTGAAATACCGTGTAGAAAAATCCGATCTGACGGCGTTTGCCAGATATCATTACCAGCATTCCCCGGCCATGAAAACCCGAGTAACCGCATGGCGTTGGGCATCTGCCCTCTCGGGATTGATCATTATTGCCGGATTGGGCTACCTCCTGGATTGGGATATTTATTATTTCCTGGCGCCCTTTATCGGTCTGTTTATTTACTTCTACATGCCAAAATCGATCTTTAAACGTCTGGAAAAAGATATCCTTAAATTCTATGGGGAGGGCAGCAATAAAGCACTGTTCGGAGAACATGAACTTTTTCTACATGGAAACAACCTGGAGGTAAAATCACAATATGCAAATTCCGTGATCGAATTTTTTGGCATCGAGCGGTTGGGAGAGACGGCGGATCATACGTTTATCTATCTGAATGCGCTGACTGCAGCCCCTATATCACGCCATGCTATCCTGGAAGGCGATTATGATGCCTTCGTGCAAACCCTCAAATCCCGTCTGAAAACCGAGTAAAAATAAAATTAACCTGTTGTACTGCTAAAATAATTAAAATTAAAATTGAGTCTATATGTCACCCCTAAAAGGATTCTATTACCACCGGAAGGAGACCACTAAAAATTTCGTAACTCAATTAACTTTCCCTTAATGGTGGTATTTTTTGGAATAATATTTCCCACCTTATGAAGTTTAGTTAAGCAAAATTTAATAAAAACCGCAAAGCGGTGATATGTTTGTAATACTATACATCAAATTTCATAGCTAAAACCACGGAGTGGTAACATGATTTAGGTTTGGTAATAAATTAAGAATGAGGTTTTGGTTATAGGAAGGGATATTATTATATATCACTTTATTATTTTAATTTTTGCCTGAATCTCATCCCGATTAACACAGTTAAATATTTTTTTAAATTTGAGTTGAACCAACGGTTTACTATTTTCTCAATCGGTTATCTGAATTATAAAGCAGCAGAATTTCAGAAAATTAAATAGGTCGTCAATAAGATGTCGAATTATAAAAAATTTCCCCTTTTTTCCACAATTCTACTTTTTGTTTTATTACAGTTTACTTCTCTATTCTCCCAGGCATTTCCCCAATCTGAAAACGGCGAAAATCTGGAAATAAAACTGGTCACCATTGGCCCGGGGAGTGAACTGACCAACTTCTGGGGTCATAATGCGATCATTGTGGAAGATACCATCAGCGGCGAATCCTACTTTTACAATTACGGTCTGTATTCATTCGATGATAACTTCGTTTATAATTTCGTCAAAGGCCGATTAATATTCGAAGTGGGGGCTTTCCGGACAGACAGCGCCATTAAATATTATCGCGGGGAAAACCGGACCATCCAGATACAAACGCTGAATCTACCGCCACAGAAACGACTGGATATTGCCAGAAAACTGGAGGATAATATCAGACCGGAAAACCGGCAATATCTCTATCACCATTATCTGGATAACTGTGCAACCCGCATCCGCGACCTTATTGACCGGGAATTGGACGGACAGCTGAAAGCCTATACCAATCTGCCCAGCCGGATGACCCTCAGGCAACTCACCCGCTGTTTCACCCACGACCACTACATCTGGACCTGGCTGCTGATGTTTCCCATGAACGACTCTATCGATAAACCGATAAAGCGCTGGGATGATATGTTCCTCCCCTCGGAGATGGAAAAGATATTCAAGGAATTTTCCTATACCGATGCAGAAGGGCAGGTAAAACCAATTATGCTAAAAGAAAAAACTGTATACCAGGCCACCGGCAGAGAACCAGTACCGGATTCTCCTCCCAATTATTTATATCTTACACTGCTCATCAGTCTGGTTGTATCTGTTTTCATTTTTCTATCCGCGAGGCTTGCCCAAAAGGGTAAACCCATTGTGTTCGGTTTGTTAAATCTCGTCATCGGATTGTTCGCCGGGCTGCTCGGGATGTTTCTCACCCTGGTCAGTCTATTCACCGACCATACCATTGCCTATTATAACGAAAACCTATTTCTCACCAATCCGCTTACTTTGCTGGTTCCGATTATCGGCATCGCTTATCTTCTGCGGAAAAAATGGTCCCAAAAATGGTTGCGAAATATCTGGTATATTCAATTGGGTTTGGGAGTTTTGTTGCTCATTCTAAAACTATTTCCCCCATTCGATCAGGATAATTCACTGGCCCTGGCGACTTTTATGCCTATTTACCTGGCATTTGCCATGTCATTTTTCTGGATTAGAAGAAACCGGGGTCTTCAGGATTCAGCCCAAGTTTCAGAAAGTCAAAAAGTTTAATTAAGGTAACCGTTCATTGTTTCGGGTGTTTAAGGAGAAACCAAAGGTGAAATACTGTATGGTATTCCCCTCGCCGTGCCCGATGACATACCGCAATGGTCCGACAACGGTATCTACCTGGATGCCAATCCCATATCCGGTGTATTGATTTTTTGATATATCAGGATTCTTATAACTCTCCCAGATATTCCCAACATTATAAATTCCCAGGAGGGAAATCAGACGGGTCCAGTGAAATTGGTTTTCCACTCGATAGATTCCGATATTGGGACCGGCAAATTCATCATAATCGGCCCCGACAAATTGATCCGGACCACCCAGATAAAATTGGCGATAATATTCCGCCTGTTTGGAGAAACCAAGAAATATATGCAGGCTGGTGGTTATTCGGGGAATAATAGTACCGTAAAAATTCTGATCCAGGTAAATCCGGCTATAATTTACCTTTTGCTTTATAAAATCCAGCGTTTTCTCATAACCCAATCGGCCAAAATAGCCATGAGTTGGTTTTAAGGGATCATCCAGTAAATCCACTTCGGCATACAGTCTTCCCAGATGCTGGGGATATTCCCAGGCCGGCCAGACTATTTCTCCCGGCGAGGCAATGGTTGGTTTGATAAACAATTTCTCTAACATATAATCTAATTTTACGATTCCATAATTTTTAACAATCAAACCTAACCCAGCGGCACCTCCGAAACTGCGGCGCTGGTATGACGCTATCTTTTCATGATCAAAAAATATGGTTACCGGGTAATCCTGATAAAACCCATACAGATAGGGAAATACCCGGCTGCCCAGCATACGCCGGGGATAGCTAAGCTCCCACTCCACCAGTTGCAATCCGGAAAAGAGATAGGTCAGATCATTCCGGAATCCCGGGGCCGGAAAGTCATTCATTTTCAAATTCACACCCACAATAATTTTTTTATCATCCTGATATTTCAGACCCAGGCGGAGCAGCTTGGTGGGTTTCTCTTTCACCTCCAGCATCAGGTTATACCGGTTACCGCGGTGGTGCTCTACCCGGTAAGTGACGGTTTCGAAGTAACCCAGACTATATAAAGACCCAATCCGGGATTCCAGTAAATCAAGATTTAATGGTTGGCCGGGTTTTATTCCCAAAAGTTGATAAATAAAATGAAACGACAATTTTTTATTCCCACTGATAAATACTGAATTGATAACCGCTTCCTTCAGCGGGACTTCCTCACTGGTAATCCTTTTGTTTTCCGCGAACCGGGATAACGGTTGAAGTAATTCCAGTTGCTGATATGCCGCCTTTTTGCCCCGGCTGATCATCCCATCCACTTTACGCCTATCAAAATCCGTATTGGAGTAATTTTCCAGATCCGGGGTGATAAGAACATTGGTTTCAGCAATATTTCTTTGCTCCCGTTGATAACCGGCCAGCGAGAAGGATTGAAGCAGGATAGAAAGTGCACTGTTGAGCTCATCCCTGGTGCGCATGGGTGTACCCACATTTACGGCGATTATGTATTCTGCGCCCATCTTTTTGCAGACGTCGACCGGCAAATTATTCAGAACGCCCCCATCCACCAGCAATGAATCGCCCCAGGCCACCGGGGTAAAGATCGAGGGAACGGACATACTCGCCCGGATGGCTTTGGAGAGGGATCCTCTTTCCAGAACAACCTCATTGCCGGTTACCAGATCTGCGGCAATACAGCGGAAGGGAATTTGCAGGCTGTCAAAATCCACAATGTCCAGCTCCTCCAGGGTAAGACGGGATAATAACAGCGAAACCTTTTGTCCGTAAATTAATCCCGAAGGCGGGATAATTTTGTAGTTTTCGAAAGCCAGCGGTAATTGAAACCGGCCGTCATCCCATTTCTCAAAATAGGTACGTTTTTGACGGGTTGGTTCATCGCTAAATATGATTGGCCAATCAATAAAATGAGCCAGGGAATCGATTTTATCAACCGAATAACCGGCTGCATACAGGCCACCCACAATGGCTCCGATGGAGGTACCGGCAACATAGTCGATCGGTATCTTCAGGGAGTCGATCACCTTCAAAGCACCGATATGGGCAAATCCCCGGGCGCCGCCGCCACTGAGAACCAAACCTATTTTTGGTCTGCCTTTTTCGTAATGAAAGAATTCCCCCCCAGGCAACATTGTGGCCAGGGTTAACAGGATAATAAAAATCAGAAAGCTTATTCTATACATAATCAAAAATCAGGACCTGATACATTCACTTAATAAATCGTATGATTCAGTGAAAATATTTCCCTCAACTTATTCTTTTCCCGAAACATCCGGGGCCATATATTCCCGGCAAACATCCAGCGTTTTACAATACCCGGAGTCCCAGCTTTTCAGAAAAATACGGTGGACCAGGTCGTTGGTTGCCGGACTTTCCAAAACAAGTCCCAGATTTCTGGAGCTATTAAAATAGCTGTAACTCCAGTTACTGGTACCAAGCCAAACCAGACTGCTGTCCACCACCAGATATTTACAGTGCTCTACCCGCGCAAAGGGAATAAAACCACCGCTCCATTGCGGGATGGTACTGATCCGGATCTCAATATTGGGAACAACCTGCAGGCTTTTCAGATATTGTATTCCTGGCTGGCGGGTGTTCCAGTTGGAGAGGATCATCCGAACCGTGACGCCACGGGCAGCAGCCCGGCGAATGGCATTATCGATGATGCTGAAAAAATGACCTCTGGAAACCGGGCTATAGGAAAGTAACTGTACTTCCACCCGGGTTTTTGCCGAATCGATAAGCCGGACGATCTCCGTCTCATCCCAGGACATTTCCGGATACATCATAAACGGACTGCTGAAGGTGGGATAAAGAAGTCTCTCCTCCTCACCCTCATTTTGTAAACGGAGTGGATTGCTACGGTTTATCATCATTCCGGCAGGCAATGCCGGAAGGGTTGACGGGGCGGTCTGATCTGACTCCCTGGAAATTTGCCAATCCAGATCGAATATCTGTTTTATCAGCACGGCCAGCTTTGTATTTTCTACCCGGATGCCCAACTCATGTATATGTTCCAGTGCCCGCCAGTCCATGTTCTGGCTGCCAAGAAAAACTTGCCGGTCGTCCACGATAAAATATTTGGCGTGCATCACTCCGCCCTTATCATCATATAAAGAGATACGGCGAACCGAGATATTGGGCACTCCATTAAGTGAATCCGGGGTTTCGGGATAAGTCCCGGCCATTCGGGCATCGACGATAATGCGTATCTGTACTCCCTGGCGGGCAACTTTTACCATGGCCTGAACAATCGTATCCAGGGCGGTCCCAGCCTTGTCCGAAAGATAGAATATTTCCATATCAATGGATTTTTCAGCGCCTTTGATCATCTGATACCAGACCGGAAATGTCCGGGCGGTTTCCTCAAGGCCAAGCGTCGTTTGCACCGGGACACTCTCTACCAGCTGAATTTGCTCCGGTAGCTGACCCAGCACAGTTTGAAATGTCAGCAAAAGGAAAAATAATGAGGTAGTGATTATTGAAATTAACAATAGGCGGATTTTCATCAGTATTTTCCTTATCTTAAAATCTGAAATTCAGCTCGGATTATTTGACTTCATCTGATACAATTTATATACTAAATTATGTTTTTTCAAAAGCTGTTTAATTCGTCAAGTATGAAACAAGGAATCTTACACCACAGCTCCGGAGGTCGATTTTGAAGGGTAAGCAGATAACACAGATCAGAATAACCCTGAAGCAACTGGAAAAAACCGATCAATCTTCAATTTGTTTGAAAGACAATTTTTTCGAATTCCATATCTCCCGCCAATCCCGGCAGAAATACAGCTTCGAAGAATCTCTCTTTCAAATCAGTGGAAACGTCATTTTCGCTAATTTTCAAGCCACCCGGACTTTTGCCCAAAAAATAAACCAAAAAAGGGATGTTATCAATTTCCCGGAAACTGCGGTCAGGGCGGGCGAGATAAATGCCATGGGCCTGATTGATGAAATTCTGCATTACGTTATTGGGCTATACCGGGAACAGAAAAGCGATAAAGTATCCCAACAAGCCCTGAAGTGGATTGAAGAAAAAATCGGGGTCAAAGAAGTCAATTCGGCCCTGGAAAAATTTACCGAAGAGTTTCCACCAAAAGCGGTTTATTCGGGGGAAACGAGCGTTAAGGATTATCTTAAAACCCGACAGCACCGGGAGATGGCCCTGGAAGAGTTAATGTTGCTGTGGCTGGCCAATCTCAATCCGGCTTTTTCACCGTTTCTGGAATTATTTGATGATGAACAGCTGGAGAAGTTCACTGCCTACCACAACATCACCGAATCCCTCTACAAGTTTTTTGAACAGCAACCCAAATTCGGACCGGAAAATCAAAATCTGGTGGACATGATGCGCAGCCCGGCGATTGTTGAACCCTATTCGCTCTCCGGCCAGCTGGATTATATCCGCCAGAAGTGGGGATTCATGCTGGCAAAATTTCTGTTCCGACTCCTGCGCAGTCTGGACATCATCCGGGAAGAGCAGAAAGCGCGGTTCCTTGGACCGGCGCTATCCGAGGTCACGACCTTCGCCGGTCTGGAAATAGAGCCGGAGCGTTTTAGCCCGGATAAGGATTGGATGCCCAGAGTGGTACTGATGGCCAAAAGCACTTACGTCTGGCTGGATCAGTTGTCAAAAAAATATCAGAAAAATATCTCCCGTCTGGATCAGATTCCCGATGAAGAGTTGGACCAGCTCGCCCGCTGGGGATTTACCGGTCTCTGGCTAATCGGCCTGTGGGAACGAAGCGATGCTTCACGAAGAATCAAACAGCTCTGTGGAAATCCCGAGGCGGTGGCTTCGGCCTATTCACTTTTCAACTACGAAATTGCCCACGATCTGGGTGGTGAGGAAGCCTTTAACAATTTAAAACATCGCGCCTGGCAACGGGGTATCCGGATGGCCGGGGATATGGTTCCCAATCACATGGGCATTGATTCCCGCTGGCTTATCGAACATCCGGACTGGTTTATCTCTCTGGATTACAGCCCCTACCCGTCCCACACTTATAGCGGACCGAATCTTTCCTGGGATGGTCGGGTAGGTATCTTTCTGGAAGATCACTATTACAACCGCACTGATGCCTCCGTGTTATTTAAGCGGGTTGATTTCCATACCGGGGATACCAAATTTGTTTATCACGGGAATGATGGGACCAGCATGCCCTGGAACGATACCGCACAATTGAATTATCTGAAACCGGAAGTTCGGGAAGCCGTGATTCAGACCATTCTCTCGGTAGCCAAGAAATTCCCAATCATCCGCTTCGATGCGGCCATGACGCTGACCAAGAAACATTACCAGCGGCTCTGGTTTCCTGAACCAGGTTCAGGCGGCGATATTCCTACCCGCAGTGAACATGGCTTAACCCGGCAACAGTTCGATGCAGCCATGCCGGAAGAATTCTGGCGGGAATTAGTTGACCGGGTTGCTCAGGAGATCCCGGATACCTTGCTGCTGGCCGAAGCTTTCTGGCTGATGGAAGGCTATTTTGTCCGAACCCTGGGAATGCACCGGGTCTACAACAGTGCCTTTATGAACATGCTAAAGAACGAGGATAATATAAAATTCCGTTATTCAATCAAGAATGTGCTGGAATTCAATCCGGAGATCCTGAAACGATACGTCAATTTTATGAATAATCCCGATGAAGAAACTGCAGTCGCCCAGTTTGGCAAGGGGGATAAATATTTCGGAGTTTCTACGCTCCTGGTTACCATGCCGGGATTGCCTATGTTCGGTCATGGACAGGTTGAAGGTTTCACCGAAAAATATGGTATGGAATATCGTAAGGCCTACTGGGATGAGCAGACAGACCGCGATCTGGTGTACCGCCATGAGCGGGAAATTTTTCCTCTGATGCGAAAACGCCATGTTTTTTCGGATGTCCGCAATTTTTACCTCTACGACTTTTTTACACCCGAGGGTTATGTCAACGAAAATGTCGTGGTCTTCTCCAATAGTTTTGATGGGGAACACGGTCTGGTTATCTACAACAACAAATTTGAAAACACCCTCGGATGGGTTAAGAATTCGGTGGCCTATTCGGTGAAAAAGCCTGATCAGGATGAGCGGGTGATGGAGCAAAACAGCTTGGGTCATGCACTGAATCTCCACCATCATGATAATTACTTTGTGATTTTCAGGGATTACAGCTCCGGTCTGGAGTATATCCGGAGCAGCAAGGACCTCCACGAGCGGGGATTGTTTGTTTCACTGAATGCTTATCAATATCATGTCTTTCTGGATTTCCGGGAAGTGGAAGACAACATCTGGCACCACTATGCTAATCTGCATGCTTACCTGGACGGCCGGGGAGTTCCCAGTATTGACGAAGCGCTGAAGGAAACCTTCCTGCGTCCCATACACCAGTCATTCCGTGAAATTGTAAATCAGGGAGTTTACCGGAAATTGATAAAAGTAATGGACGATAAAAAAATATTGCAGACTGAACCGTTGCTCAAACGACTGCGGGATGAACAGGTACCTCATCTGCTGCATGAGATTAAAAACTTTACCCAGGGAGAAGGGGACATAAATGAAATCGTTTCCCGGATGACCAAAGTTCTCAATGCTCTGCCTGCCTTGCCACTGTTAGAAAAGGAGATTACCTGTCCCGGTTCTAGAAAATGGCTGAGTGTAAGCAAAACGATCAAAAAGCATGTCCGGGATGAAGACCATCGTATTATTTTGTTGAGCTGGGTGTTGGTGCACCGGCTGGGAGCGGTATTGAGTAAAACTGACATCCCAATGAACAGCCGTTATGGCATGGATGAGTGGCTGTTGACCAAGATTATGGAAGACACTTTCCGAAATATGGGTATGGATGATGCGACAGCTTACCGGGCGGTGATGATGATCAAAATACTGACTACCCATCAGGAATGGTGGATGACGAAGGCACCGAAAACCCGGGTTGCCCATGAAATTATGCGTACGTTTTTGCAGGATGAAGATGTGCGGAATTACCTGCAGGTAAACCGCTATCGGGATGTGCTCTGGTTTAATCAGGAAGCTTTTCATTCGCTGGCAAACTGGCTGCTGGCTGTTGCAGTGATTGATGTGCTCCGGCAGGGTTTGCAGGACAAAAAGGAGATGTGCCAGAGGATTATCGAACGGTATGATATTATCAGAAAGTTTCAGGGTGCAGAAAAGAAATCGGAGTTTCAGGTAGAGAAGCTGATGAATGCGCTGAAGAAATAGAAAAAAATATGTGTAACCCCTAACGGGATTCCAATTAAACGGGATGCCATTGCATCAGACAATAGCATCCCGTTCCATACTTTTTATTTCATCAACACCATTTTGCGGGTTTTAACAAAATCCCCCGCTTCCAAACGATAGAGATAAATCCCGCTGGCTACCTTTCGTCCCTGATTATTCAAACCATCCCAGATCACTGTTTTGTATCCGGCCTCCTGACGGCTATTCACCAGGGTGCGGACTTCCTGACCAAGCAGATTATAAACTGTGAGGGTTACCCGGGTACTTTGCTTTAAAGCATATCGAATTGTAGTATTCGGATTGAAAGGATTAGGATAATTCTGATACAGATCGAACTCTCTGGGAATTATTTCCTGCTCACCGGCTATAGCAGTTGGTATGGCCGGCAATTCAACTACCTGTCCATTGGCCAAAACGGCGTACAATCCAAAGGAGGGCCCGTTCTGATTGGCAGCGGAATCCAGGAATCCCGAAGTAAACACACCGATGGCACTATCCGCCAGTGCGGAAAGATCTACATCAAAACTGTCCAGGATTGCCGAGGTTGCGCTATTAACCAGATCCACCGTATAGACGCCCGGCTGAACAGGGATATATCCGGTAATATTGCCATACCCAATATCTTCAAAGAGGGGGGCAACATTCCGAACTACTACATCAACTGTAGGTGCGTCAGTGGCACCGTGGGCCACAAACATTTCCAGAGAACCTGGCGTCTGCGAAACTTCCCGCCCCGAATCATTTCCGAAAAAGGTAAAGGAAATATCTGCTCCGTTGGGATTAGGTGCAAAATTGTTGGGATTCAATACACCGCTGGCAAAGCCGATTTGAACATCGTTCGGTGCAAATTCTCCCGGGAAAGAAACAAGAGTGTCATTCACCGAACTACTATTTCCCGGGGCAATCCCAACCGTGAATAATTGTCCCGCCGGGATCGTCATGAAGGGTGTGGCGTGCCGGAAAGTAAAATCATCTATCCAGAGATTATCATTATAATAAATATCCACAACGCTGATGTTGGGATCCGGTGCATTATGAACAAGCTGGATCCGGGCATAATTCATTACTTGCGGTAGCTGAACAACATTGCCATTAGTCATCGCCATGTATAAACCAGCAGATGGCCCGTTTTGGTTTAGAGCGGAATCTGCAAATCCGGAGGCAAAAATAACTACTGCACTGTCTGCCAAAGTTGACAGATCTGCTTCAAAGCTGGAAAGGATAGATTGTCCGGAGGAATCCATAATATCTATGGTATAGCTAGCCGGCATAAGAGCAAGATAAGGTGTCACATCTCCGTAAGCCACATTATCAAAAAGTGTGACGGCCAGATTTCGGGCCACAATATCCACAGTCGGGGCATCGGTCACGCCATGAGCAAGCGAAATTTCCACCTGCCCCGGAATACTGGATACTGTATGTATAGAATCGTTTCCAAAAATTTTCAAAGAAATATTTCTGCCCTCGAGATTTGGCGCAAAATTGCTGGTATCGGCTACTCCCGTGGCAATTCCGTTGTAATAAACACCACTGTCCAAAACGACCGGAAAATTCCGAATCGTATCAACCACTGAAATGCTGTTTTCCGGCGCAAATCCGAAATTAAGCATCGTGCCGGCACCCACCGTCAGGAAGGGAGTAGCGCTCCGGAAGGCGAAATCATCCAGTATCTTCGTCCCATTCAGATAAATATCCACCATTGCCAGGGATGGATCGGCTGCGTTATGAATAAGCTGTAATTTAGCAGCAGCGATCGGTTTCCAGGGCGCATTCGGAGAAGGCTCACTGTTAGTGGTGAAAGTATTATTCAAATCTTCACTGGTTTCATCAGCCCCGGTAACACCATTACCACCATTCATTATCTGGTTACCTTCGGTATAATCTACACGGTGTGC
>CAYVKM010000028.1:0-38539 GCA_964452045.1 uncultured Calditrichaceae bacterium | reverse complement strand
ATTGAGGATATGGGAGAAGCTTACGAGGGTCGGTTGATCACTATTGATAATGTTAGTCTTGCTACAGGGAGCGATCCCTGGCCAACCACTCAGGCCAGCACTAACCTGACCATAACCGATGGCACCGGTGAAATGGTGATGCGAATTGTGGACAGCACGCATATCGGTGGTAATCCCGAACCAAACTGGCCCATTACTGTAGTCGGTATCGGAAATCAGTTTGATAACTCCGCTCCCTATTACGAAGGATATCAGATCCAGCCCAGATCCTACGGCGATCTTACGTCAACCGGCATTGATGATAATCCGGCGGTTGTTTATAGTTACTCACTTGGGCAGAACTATCCCAATCCCTTTAACCCGGTGACCATTATTCCCTACACTTTGCAGAAAGCCGGAAAAGTAAATCTGCGGGTTTTCAATATTCTGGGTGAAGAGGTGTATTCCTTCAGTCAGAAACAATCGGCCGGTAAACACAGCATAACTTTTGATGGCCGTCGCTTTAGTTCGGGTATTTATTTTTATCAGCTGGAGGCCGGTAATTTTAAATCAGTGCGAAAAATGATCTTGACCAAATAAGAATAGTAAATTTTTTAGGTATAAAGCGGCAGATTGGTTTTCTGCCGCTTTTTCCTCTATTTATTATAAATTGTCTTTTTTTATTAGGATTTACGTAGGGGTTTGTTCTTGGAAATTGAGTATCAATCAATAAAGAATTTTGTAATTAAAAACAATCATAAAAAAAGTATACTTTTATCTCTACTGACAATTTTCTATTTATCAGTATTATCTGGTCAATTATATTCACAGAATATTTTTCCAGGGCTTTACGGGCAGGAATTAATAGATAGTTTAGTTTCTCGGTACAAAACTTCATCAACTTTAAGTTATAATGAAGCCAGGGATAAAATGTATGCCTTGATAGATAATCACAATGATAGTGTTACTTGCGTTTACACTGGCTATACTATATATGTTCCTTATAATTCCCCCAATCCCAGAACTTATACTAATGCGGCAAATCCGATTATTAATGCTGAGCATACATGGCCGCGCAGTAAAGGAGCGGTAGGAATTGCAGAAAGCGACTTACATCATATTTTTCCAACGAATGCAGTCGCAAATTCTGCCAGGGATAGTTTACCTTTCAGTGATATTCCTGATCTTCAGACCGATCGTTGGTACAGAAAAACTCAGGTTCTTTATCAAATACCATCACAATTTATAGATGAATATAGCGAACTCGAATTAGATTTTGTACCAGATCGTTCTTTCGAACCGCGGGAAGACCATAAAGGTAATGTAGCAAGGGCAATGTTTTACTTTTATACGATGTACCGAACAAAAGCCGACAGTACCGATCCCACATTTTTTGAAAGGCAAAAACAAACATTACGCTATTGGAATTCTTATGATCCTGTTGACGCAGCAGAAATCCAGCGTACTGAATTAATTGCCACCTACCAGAACGGGAAGGTAAATCCGTTTGTTCTGGATACTACCCTTATTGGCCGGGCTTATTTTGGGGTAACCACTATTGCTCCGGGAAATTTATCTAAATCGATAGCAAAGGACTTTATCCTGATATCTAATTATCCCAATCCGTTTAATAACAGCACGGTCATTTCTGTCGATTTTCCCCGGACCGGTCATATGCAAACGGAAATCTATAATTTAAGCGGGCAGTTGGTGGAAAAGCTTCCGAGTGAGACTGTGAATGCCGGAAATTATAAAATTTATCTTAACTGCGATTCGTGGGCAAGCGGGGTATACCTGGTTGAGGTACAGTTTGAGCATTACCGGCAGGTGCATAAAATGATTTTATTGCGTTAAAATAGAACACATTAAATAAACGGAGGAAACATGAAAGACAAGGAAAAACTTCACATCGAGGTGGAAGTACCTTCCAAGAAAATCCATGTCGAACATGTTTATTGTTCCAAAGGGCATTCCCTGTGCGATCCCGGGAAAAAAATCGATGGATATCCGGCCATCAAAGTGAAGGCAAAGTTTAAAAATCAGGAAGGCATCCTTTATATCGATCCGGTCTTCGGCAGTTACGATAATATTGAGGAAAATATTACCATTCCCAAAGGCGGGGTAGTGGAATTTTTCTGTCCGGAATGCGGCGTCAGCTTACGGGATAAGGATAGTACCTGCCAGCTTTGTGCCTCCCCCATGTTCGTTTTTCATCTCCCCAAGGGTGGTATTATTGAGGGTTGCCAGAAAAAAGGGTGTCTATACCATCGAATGAAAATCGTGGATGCCGAACAGCAAATATCACGTCTGTTCGAAAATGATACCCTAGAGTCCTATCTCTAGCCGGTCAGATTAAAATTACCTGCCTTGCGGTTGAACTGTTCTGTGCTTTAAATCTGCCTGAAAAGGGTGGATTTTTCTCCAAAAACCGGGTGTTACAATTAAATTTGCGTTTGGAATTATATAAGGAAAACCTTAGATTTTCCGAAATCTGTGGAGGTACGAATGGGCATTGACGAATTGCTGACGGAAGATCTGGTTAGTGAAAATTTAAAAGGCCAGAATAAATATGAGGTAATTGAAGAACTCTTAGACCTTCTGGTGAAAAAAGGTAAAATTGATTCCCGGGAAACCTGCTTGAATGATTTGTTCGAACGCGAGCAGTATTTAAGTACCGGCCTGGAAAACGGATTGGCGGTTCCCCATGCAAAATCTGCTGCAGTAAATGAATTGCTGGTGAGCTTTGGTCTAAGCCGGGAAGGTTTGGATTTTCAAACGCTGGATGGAAAACCGGCCCATTTTATTTTTCTGGTCCTTTCACCCCGGGATACCTCAAGTCCCCATATAAAAATATTGGCCCAAATAACCCGCAATTTCCGGGAAGGAAATATCGGCGATAATATTTTAAAAGCAGGAGATAAGAAGCACATTTTTGAGATTATTAAAAACTTTAAGTAATTGGTCCCAAATTGACAATATTCAAAAAATTAGAACCATTCCTCGATCAAATCCAGCAGGAATTGCAGCATAGTATCAAACCAGATTATCCTCAATCTATTAAAGATCCCATAGTTTATTTTTTAGAAACCCCCGGGAAAAAAATCCGGCCCTTGCTTACCCTGCTTTGTGCCGAAGCAGTAGGTGGAAAAACCAGTGATGCGTTTTCTGCGGCGGTTGGTATTGAGCTATTCCATGATTTTACCCTGATACATGACGATATCATGGACCGGGATGACATGCGCCGGGGCCGGTTTACCGTGCACAAAAAGTGGGGTGAAGATTCCGCCATTCTGGTGGGCGATATGATGATCGGAATGGCCTTTGAGAAAATGCTGGCCTGTGAAGCCCAATATATTCAATCGGTTTTACCACTTTTCAATGAAGCGCTGATCAAAGTTTGTGAGGGTCAGGCGCTGGATAAGGAATTTGAAATCCGGGAAAATGTGAGCCTGGACGACTACCTGGATATGATTTCCAAGAAAACTGCCTGGTTGTTCAAACTGTCCTGTGAAATCGGTGCTATATTGGGTGGAGGATCAGCGGAGGAGGTGGAAACAATGCGGCAGTTTGGTAATTTGCTGGGCATTGGCTTCCAGATTCAGGATGACCTGCTTGATTATATCGGGGAAGAAAAAACCCTGGGAAAGAAGGTCGGCAGCGATCTGAAGATGCACAAAAAAACCTACGTTACTCTGCTGTACTCGCAAAAGGTTGGCCAGCAATCAGATAATGCGAACAATTTTCCTTTTACTATTTCGCAGTTTTCTTCCCTGCCGGATTTGAAAACCGCCCTGTTCGATTTAGGTATTGTTGATGAAACCAGGAAGTTGGTGGACGATTACATCCGCGGTGCGATCAGATTGCTGGAAAGAATCCAACCGTTAACCGAATCGAATGATCTTTATCAAATGGTTCTTGCTCTGCAGGAAAGAGACTATTGATAAATAACCTCACCCAGGTATTCCTTTTTTTTATTTTCCCTCCACAATATGTCGCATTAGCATCAGCATATCCCTTTGCACACTGGCAGGAAGTTTTTCCCATAGCTTAAGTAACAAATGCTGATTTCCATACAGGGCGGTCTTTTCCCTGACCAACTGTTCTGATTTTTTCTCATCCCCTGATAAAAGCCATTCCACCGTGGTTTCCCCCAGACTGGCGATTCGGAAAAGGACATCGGCCGGTGGTACCCGGCCCTTTAAATAAAGAGAGATTGCAGGTTGGCTGATGCCCAGGGTATCGGCCATATCCTTCTGGGTTAATTTTCTCTGCTGCATGATCATCCGTATGCGCCGGGGCAGCTCTTTGGATTCCATAAATGGCACTCCTGATAAAATACTTGAAATAAAATTATACTATCGTTATATTACAGATGTAATATATTAACGAAAAAAATGATAATGCAATTGCAAAATCAGAAAAAAATTCTACCGGTAATACCAGAGTATTATCTCTATTGGTCTCTGGAAAATCCCCGATATATAAAGAAAAATCTGCGTACCAGCGATGGGAAACCACTGGTAATTATCAATCTTGGTCAGCGGAATCTGGACAACGGTCCAGATTATAAAAATGCCACCCTCAAAATGGGTGGTATTGTTTATCGCGGAGATATCGAATTTCATTTGCGGGTGAATGACTGGTTTGTCCATGGTCATCATTACGACACCCGGTACAACAATGTCATATTGCATGTCTTGTGGTACCCACCCGCCGCGATACCTGACGAATTACAGACCCGGTTCGATCATTTTATCCTTTCCCGGTTTCTCAATTGTTCTCCCTCTCTCTGGTGCAAACAGTTGTCTTCGCTTGCTCAACCGTCCTTTGCTTTTTATCCGCCCCGGGATCTGCCCGAACTTACCTGCTCGCAGGCAGAAAAACTGGCCTGGGACCGGTTTACCCGAAAGTGCGATGAGTTGCTTTCCCTGGTAGAACAGGTTCAGTGGGAAACAGCGCTATATGAGGGTCTTGCCCGGGCGCTGGGTTATCGGAATAACAGTAGAATATTATCCGATCTGATCCGAATCCTGCCACCGACAAAGATATTAAATATTGTTCCGGGTCATCAGCGGTCACCCGTGCTTTTCTGGTCTATCTACCTGTTTCAGTCAGGATTACTGGAGCAAAGTCGGAAAAAATCGCTTCAGCAAAGAAACCAGTTTCACGGGCAGGTTTTTACCCAACTCGAGTATTATTTGCCCCATCTCCCTGTTCAGCGTCAACAACTCAGCCAATGGAATTTTTCCCGGATCCGACCCAATAATAATCCCTATTACCGCCTGGCCGGATATGCCCAAATTTTCTATCACCATCACCATCAATCGCTTTTTCAGACGGTTCTGGAAATTTTTTCCGCCCGTTGTGCCATGGCAGACCTGCTGAAAAATCTAAAGCCTCTGTTTCAATTTCCTTTACATCAGGCGCTTCGAAAAGCGCTGCTCGAATTATCCGGTGTATCCTTTTGCCCTTCTGCCACTATGGGGGAGGAACGGTTTCTCCAGTTTGTCCTGAATATTTTATTCCCCCTGATGTACATCTGGGCCGAAACCTCCGAAAACCCCGGTTTTCAACTTTATCTGGAAGATCTCTATTTTAAGTTTCCTGCGGCTGATAACCTCTCTTATCTAAATCAAAAATTCCGGAAAACCCGGAAATCCCTCTTTAGTCACGCTTTTTTCCAGCAGGCGTACCTGGAATATCTCACCCAACAAAATCCAAAATAATAACATTCCGAAAAATGAATTGACACTATCGTTTCTATTACTTAAAATTTTGCAAACAAAGGCGAGGAATGGGACTTTATACACCTTCATTTATTCTTAATCTGATAAAAATTATTATGGCCATCCTGTGTGCCGGACTTATTGTTTCCCGGAAATCGGAGGTTTTTAAAATTCCTCCCATCCAGGTAATGATGCTGATCATGGTCGGATCCACCCTCTTTGTTATCGTGGCGCTGACCCTGACCCCGGGGTTGTTAGTGGATCCTTCCCGGATTGCCGGGGATGTGATGATAGGGGTTGGTGTTTTTGGTGCCCTGGCGGTATTCAGGGAGAAAAAGATTATTACGGGTATTACCACTGCTGCGGCGATCTGGATGGCGGCTGCCATCGGTTTAACCATTGGGGCAGGCCTCTTTTTCGAAGCCATCTTTATCACTGTTTTTATTTACCTGGCCGCGGGATGGATCAATAAAAAACATATCCAGCAGGAAGATAAATCAATTTAAAATATATACCAAAAGGAGCGACCTATGTGGTACGATTCACCTCTATTCCTCAATACGATCTATGCCATTTTTGGTGTAATCCTGGGCATTGCTTCGGCGATTCTGACCTACCGGATGATTAACCGGGTTACCCATTTTGACATCCCCAAGGAATTGGAAAAGGGTAACTTGGCGGTGGGGGTTGTGGTGTGCGGGATTTTTATCATGATTGGACTTATTGTCGGACTAATTGTGGGCATGAGTTTAAACTGATCTAAGTCCCCCCGTTTTAATTTTAATTCGCAAATTGTGATGCATTTGGTTTACCAATTGGAATAAAATTTATATCATTTTGAAACAAATTTTCGAAAAAGAATTTTAACATCGGTTGGAAATCGATTCGGGAAAAAATAAAAAGGACTCAACGGTTTAATAAAATGGATGCGACTGATCACTGAAACACTGGTAGCTAAAATCAATCATGAAAGAAAGTCTGATAACACTATTCCTGCTTCTTGTATTTCTCCTTAGTTTCCCAATGTCCTGTATGCACAATGCGCAGGATACCAAGTTAATTGCCGAGCAGGACTCCCTGGTAAAGATTATTGAAAAGAGAATTTCCGAAAAGAAAGAATACGAGCAATTCAGGGAAAAAGTACTTCCCCGTGATTTCCAGGATAAAATACAAAATTATTACCCGGTTATCCGGAAGTATGCCAAGCGTTATGGCCTGGATTGGCGCCTGATTGTAGTTCAGATCTTAAAAGAGTCCAAATTCCGGGAAAATGCCCGGAGTCATGTGGGCGCCATGGGATTGATGCAAATCATGCCCGGCACGGCCCGGGAGATCCGGCAGGAAATGGATATTGAATATATTGCCAATAATCCCAGGGAGAATATTGCTGCCGGGATCTACCATTTATACAAGCAGCTTAAGAATTTCCCGGATTCGGATCGCGATAACCGGGTTAAACTGGCACTGGCCGCATATAACAGTGGAATTGGAAGGATATATGATGCCCAGACTATGGCCCGCTACCTTTCCCTTGATGCCCAAACCTGGGAGGCGGTAAAAGAGTGTCTTCCCAAACTGACCGCCAAGGACTGGCGTTTACATCTGGAAGTCTGGGAACTGGGCGTTCCGGATTATGGATATTTTTACGGTTACCAGCAGACCATCGATTATGTGGATAATATTATCCGAAATTACCAGATTTTCCGAGCATATTATCACAACTGATGATTTGATTCTTCCCCTTATATACCTCTCCAAATTTTCATAAATAATAAAGCAGAGTGAATTTCTGAAAATTTTTGAATATATTCTTTCCCGGAAAGAAACAGGGAATATTGTTTTGAAATGGGAGATTTGTCATGAGCCGAATAATTTACTTTATCATTTTTTTGCTAGTTGCCTTCAATACCCAAATGTGGGCCGCCGAGGACTGGCAGGAGTTCAAGCAGAACCATGAAAAATTTTACTACTATCTGGAGCAAACTGATGTGCAGAATTTTTCCTGTCTGTTCACCACCGATACGTATATTTCGTTTATCAAAGGAATAGCCGACAGCAGTTATACCTATCCGCTTAAGCTAATCTGGACCCGGGAAGGTACCTCCTACTATATTTTAGAGCCGTATCCTCAGCCGGCAGATAGCAAACAGCGTCAACGGATGATGCAAAAAATTCAGATGACCAAGACCCAATTCCAGGGATTTTATCTGGACTGGATAAACTTTCTGATTCTCTCTCCCTTTGCCGATGTACCGGAAGGTGCCCGCATTAAATTCCAGGGAGACACCGTACTGGTTGATTACCAGACCGAAGATGAATCCGGGAATGTTTCGATAAAAAAGACGTTTCTCTCTTCTGGCAGATTGCTGAAAATAGCCATCGATTCACCCACCGGAGAAATCCTGAATTATCCGAAATTCGTGGAAAAGGAAAATAAGTGGTTGTGCAGCGGGTGGGACACCCAGATCATGAAAGGTGATTCCGTTACCAGCGGTCTGGCAACCAGGGTGGAAGTTTCAAAAATCGGGGATTACTGGGTACCCGTGAGGGCGGATGTGCTGGTTCAGACAGCGGATAAGCCCGGAGAACGGTTTATCTCGGAAATATTCCTGAAAAATTATGTGTTCAATCTTCCACTCCAGAAACTTCCCTCTCCCAATCCTCCGGAAAATCTTAAACCAGGCAAGTGATGATCAATTTTCGGTTTTGGTATTATTCGACAGGGTATATTAATTTTTGAAAAAATAGTTGGCCAGCGACTCTTTGTAAACCTTTTTTAAGGGTACCGGGAAAAACTTCAGCGCATTTTTGGGAAGCATCAGGGGATTGGCAACCCGCCCCCATAAAAGTTTCAGCGAAATAAAAACCGCCATGATTGAAAAGCGCATAAATTATAAAACTCCCATAACAAAATTGGGGTGACTATTCATATTAAACTTCATTAATTCTGATCTTCCCTTTCTCTTCCGAGTCCTTCTCAACCGGCGGCCAACACATTCTCCAATATGGGCAGGAAATCCTCTTTTTCCATAAATCCCACTACCCGTAATTTGGTCAGTTCGTTGCCCTGGGAATCGATAAATACCAGGGTCGGTACTCCTTTTATCTGGTAAATATCTTTTAGTTCCTTTACCCGGGGATCATTGGATTTGGTCAGATCTACTTTGAGCATGATAAACTGCCGCGATATATCAACCACATCCGGGTCAGAGAAGGTGAATTTATCCAGTTCCTTGCAGGGAATACACCAGTCCGCATAAAAATCGATCATCACCGGTTTTCCGGCGGAAACGGCCTCATCCAGCTTTTCTCCGGAATAGCTGAACCATTGAATCTGTTCAGCAGAAGTCTCACCGGACAATGCCTGTATTTGCTGCACATTGTCCTCAAAGTAGGACTGAATTCCCAGTGTTCCGAAAACCACTGCAATGACAAAGAAAATAATGCCAATCAGGTTTCGGATAACCGGGAAGACTTTTCCGGTGGAGGTTGTTGGTTCGATCCAGGCCATATAGATACCACCCAGCAGCATGGTCAAGGCCAGGGAGAAATGATAGAGCAACGTATTGGGAATAAGCGGGTTGAGGAAATAGATGGCCATGGCGATAAGGATAAAACCAAATATTTTCCGGACCCAGATCATCCAGGCGCCGGAACGGGGAATTTTGTTGATACTGCCGGAAAAAATACCCAGGAACAGAAACGGTATTCCCAGACCCAAAGCCAGCACAAAGAACAGCCAGAATCCCAGGAATACATCTCCCCGTTCGCCCACAAAAGTCAGCAAAGCCAGCACGAAAGGACCGATACAGGGTGCAGCTACAATGCCCACGGTGAGTCCCATAAAAAACGTACCGAAATATCCTTTTCTTGCCCCGCCGGCAAAGTTGGATAGAAAAGCCGGTATCCGGATTTCATACAGATCGAACATACTCAAAGAAAGCAATACCAGTACCAGGGCGATAAAAATGAGTACAATCGGGTTTTGCAGGGCGGCCCCAAACAGGCTGCCGGTGAGGGCGGCAATCACTCCCAGAATGGAATAAGTAATTGCCATACCCAGCACATAGATAATGGCATGGCTTACCACGCTTCCCCGTTTTCCCTCCGCCTGGCCGCCAAAATAGCTTATGGTGATGGGTATCAGGGGATACACGCAGGGGGTGAGGTTCAGGGCCAGCCCGCCCAGAAAAACCAGGGCAAAGGTTAAGAACCAGCCTTTCTGGGCCAGGGTTTTGGATAAGCCGCTTTCTTCCACATTCTCTGCACTGACTTGGGCGGCAGTGGGCATGGCGGCAAAAATATCCGCATTAATCGGATTTATTTTTTCACCTGGTCCGGCCACCGGCAGCACCTCGGAAAATGATAGTTCATCTGGTGCCTGGCAGGTCTGATCGTCACAGGCCTGATAACCGATTGTGCCATTCAGCGGTATATCTTTACCGGTGTAATCCGGGGAAACACTGATGGTGGTAAAAATGTAAATAGTTTCTTCATATACCGCCAGCGGGCTTTCCGAGAAAGCAAAGGTTTTCATTTCCGCATCCGGGTAGGTGTACTGACCGATGGCGATGCCATCACCGGATTTCAATTCTAGGGTGGTGGGGATCAGGTAATCCTCACTGGGTTTCTGGGCATTGATGTGGTAAGGTTCTTTTATCTGAACCTCGACCGCTATCTGATAACTGTCTCCCGGTTTAATTTTATCGACCGAACTGATAATCCGGGCGGAAATGATTTCATTGGAATTTTGTGCGAAGACCTGACTAAAAACCAGAAACAAGGTGAAAAGTGAAAACAGCTTTCTCATGATTTACCTTTTATTTTTCCTTCAATAGATTAACTTTTTGAAAAATGATATTAAACCCATTTTTTTTATTTTTCAAGTATTGGATAAAATTGATGGATCGGTGTTACAGGTTGGATGTAAATCGCTAATAATCCCCCGGGAATATCTGGCGTAGCTGCTCATCCCGGAAACCGAAGTTAAGCGAGATCCGGAAGGAAAACAGCGACTCCCAATCCTGCTGATTAAATTTCATCCGGTTGTAGTGAATCTTCAGAAACAGGTTTCGGACAAATTCATACTGTAGCATAACGCCATAGCTTTTCTGGCTGAACCGGATGCCATCCAGGAACGGCGCGTCGATAGCATCTTCTGCCCGGTGAGGAAAATCCGGATCACCGCCCACATTCCGGTCCGCCGGATTGGCCCCATGCCGGTAATACTGATAGGAAGCGCCAATCTGCAGGAAGCGGGAAAAACGTTTTCGTACCCGGAAATAGGAGATATCTGAATTGGGGCCAATATAGTGGCCAAGAATGGTGTCGTAATGTTTATATTTGTTGTAATCCCGGTAAGACTGGCTGTAGACATACGGTTTTATCCGGCTGTATTCGTAAAGAAAATCCATATTCTTAAAGAACCATGGATTGACCACCAGGACACCTCCCTGCCAGCCAAATTTATTACCATACCAGTCCGTGCCAAGTTTACCGGTTGTGATATCATCGATAAACCATTCCCCGAACAATTTCATCCCGGGAATGATCCGCCATTCCGCATCGATGCCCAGCGCTCCGTTATCCCGGTCCCCATAATAATGTTCCACCGACTTAAAAAAACTGAGTGGATTGAGGTAGCCGAGCTGTAAAGAGCGATCTCCGTAAATAATGGCTTCGCTTAAACCCAATTTTATCCCTTTCCCAAGATAAAGCTCCAGCCGGTTACCGGACCAGTAATCATTGATATGGGGCTGATCTTTCATGCTGTATCGGGCTTGCGGGGATATGTATTCGATAAAGGCAGTGAGGTGAGTATATTTAAAGCGCCAGTACCGCACCACAAATTTTATCTGATCGTATAACTGGGCATTGGTGGAAAGAAGCAGATTGCCATTGTGCCCGATTCCCCATTGATTATATTCCCGCCCGAGCACCAGATAAAAATACTTGTAATTAAAAGTAATGGTGGCAACATTTTCGTCGAATTCAAAGTTGCCATTGTCCCGCCGGGTCAGGAAAGGCCAGCCGGATTCCTGCCAGACTTCCCAGGGAATTTTCTGGCCATCCCAGCGATCGTCGGCAAGGTGATTATCGGTGAGATTAAAATAAAATCCTAAATAGGATCCCATGTTTCCCCGGAAAAGTAAACCATTGCTCCAGCGCAACAAATTATACTTCAATCCGCCTTCACTCATTTTATCCTGGGTGCTGTAATTTAAGACCGGGTCGGCATAGAGATTGAACTCCTGGTGATGCAAATCGACCAGATTGCGGTAATTCCGGTAGATCAGCTTATTAAGCCAGCTGAAGGGTCGGTGCTTAAAAAGTTTTTGCAGGCGCGGTTTCCAGGTTTCATCCAATACCGGGACATTCATCTGATCTAGTTCTTCCCGGAATTCGAACATCAGGTCATTGAGCTGATCATAATCCACCCGGGTGAATTTTTCCGGTTCTTTCCGCCAGGTTTCCCAGACATCCTTGATATATCCGGCTATCTCGATGCGGGTAAACGGGCGGGTTGCTCCAAACACGTTTTCGATCAGACCCCGGGTCTCCCACAGTTCAACCGCATCATAACCCCAGAAGGAAAGGGGAACGGAGGTTGTTTGACTGTGCCCAAATTGGATTCCCAGAAGGAGAACAAGTAGAATGTAAGGGAGGAGAGGTAACTTTTTCATCGCCGGAATGTAACTACTGATCGCAAAGATAGAAACTCCTTTTCTATTTCTGATGCACCAGTTCGCCATGCCGGAAAACCATTTTTACATGATTCATCCCATAATGGTAAGGGATATACTGATAATTAGGAATATCCAGCAGCATGATATCCGCTTTTTTCCCCTTTTCCAGACTGCCGGCTTGGTGATCCATATCGATGGCCCGGGCGCTGTTCAGTGTTGCTGCGGCAATGGTTTCGGCGGGGGTCATTTTCATCTGGGTACAGGCGATGGAAAGGACCAGGCTCATGTTCTGGGTAAACGAACTGCCGGGGTTGAAATCAGTGGCCAGGGCTACCGGTAATCCCGCTTCGATCATTTTTCGGGCCGGGGCGTACTTCTGTTTGCCCAGGAAGAAAGCCGTTCCCGGTAAAAGTACCGGAACCACTCCGGCGTTCTTCATCTCCCGGATACCCTTATCGGAGACCATCAGCAGGTGATCGGCGGATATGGCGTTTACTCTGGCAGCCAGTTCCGCGCCGCCCAGCGGATTCAATTCGTCCGCATGCAGCTTTAGCTTTAAACCATGATCTTTTGCCGCCAGGAGTATCTTTTCGCTCTCGGCAATACTGAAGACGTTTTTTTCGGTGAAAATATCACAAAATACTGCCAGTTTTTCCTCCGCCACTGCCGGAATCATTTCATTGATCAGCAAATCGATGTAGGCCTGCCGGTTATTTTGATATTCGTCCGGAACCTCATGGGCACCCAGAAAGGTGGGAACGATGGTCATCGGTAACAGACCGGCCACTTTTTTCAAAACCCGCAGGCTCTTCAGTTCATCTTCCAGGGACAACCCGTAACCGCTTTTTGCCTCGATGGTGGTTGTTCCGTAATCGAGAAACTCCCTAATCCGGTAATAGGTTAATTCGGCCAGTTCGTCAAAAGATGCCTTACGCAGCGCCCGAACACTGTTGCGGATACCACCACCTGCCGCGGCAATCTCTTCATAGGATTTTCCCCGGATCCGGAGTTCGAATTCCTCCTCCCGGGTTTTATAGAAGACCGGGTGAGTATGGGGATCCACATAACCAGGCAACGCCCAGAGTTGTCTTCCGTCTATCGGAACAGCTTGCGGATACTTCTGGAGCGCCTCATTTTCCGGCATGATGTCCTGGATTTCGCTGTCCTGAATGACCATTGATTTCTGGGATTGAATATCCAGCTTACCAAATTCCAGATCTTTTCTTGCGGTAATTACGCCACGCAAATTCCGGAGGATTTTTAGGTTCATGCTTACTCCTGGTTAAGTCCGAGAATGGCTTTCCTCAATTTCTGATAAGATTTGATTAAAGCTTCCGAGACCACCTTGGTATCCCCGATAATGGGCATGAAATTGGTATCGCCATTCCAGCGGGGGACGACATGATAATGCAGGTGGTCTTCCACCCCGGCTCCGGCCACTCTCCCCAGATTCATCCCGATGTTATAACCGTGAGGTTTCATAACTTCATCCAGTATCTTCACCGAAATCTGGATCAGCTGGGACAGTTCCATCTGCTCTTCGGATTTGAGTTTCAGGATATCCCCGTTATGTCGGTTGGGCACCACCATGAGATGCCCGTTATTGTAGGGAAAGCGGTTCATGATGATGAAGGCGGAATGTCCCCGGTGGAGAATCAGATTTTCTTCATCCTTATTCTGCTTAATTCTGCTGCAAAAGATACAAGGTTCTTCTTCGCCATCTTTTGCCTTCATGATATATTCCATTCTCCAGGGAGCCCATAAATTTTCCATCATTTTCCTTTTTCTGTAAAATATTCAGGGATAACTGAATTTCAAAACCGGAAATTATACAAAAGCCCCATAGAGAAACTCCACAGGGCTTTCAGGATGATCAATGTTTGTCCCTATTTATTCTTCTTCTTTTTCCTTCTTGGCCTGCTCGATAATTTTTACCGCCTGGTCTCCCGGCACTTCTTCATAGTGGGAGAATTTCTGCTGAAACATTCCCCGGCCCTGGGTCATGGAACGCAAGGCATTGGAATAACGATTGAGTTCTGCCAGGGGAACTTTGGCTTTAATCACCTGGAAATGACCCTCGGAATCCACTCCGGAAATTTTACCCCTTCGGCTGGAAATATCACCCATCACATCACCCATATAATCTTCGGGCACCTTTACTTCCAGGTCGTAGATGGGTTCCAGCAGAACCGGCTTGGCCTGCAGCACGGCTTCCTTGAAGGCGGCCTTTCCGGCAATCTGGAAAGCAATGTCGCTGGAATCCACCGGGTGCATTTTTCCATCATAAAAATCTACTTTCAGGTCCACCACCCGGTAACCCGCCAGAACACCTTCTTCGCAGGCGGAATTTACACCCTTTTCAACCGAAGGTACGTAGGTACGGTCCACATTCTGACCGACCAGTGAATTGGTAAATTCCACCCCTTCGCCCCGGGGTTGGGGTTCGATCCGCATCCAGACTTCGGCAAACTGCCCGGCGCCACCACTCTGCTTTTTATGGCGATACTTGGCATCGGCTTTCCCCTTAATGGTTTCCCGGTAAGGAATTTTGGGATCTTTGGTGATCACCTCTACTCCGAATTTCTGTTTGAGGCGCTTAACGATAATATCCAGATGCATCTCACCCTGGCCGGTAATGATGGTCTGTTTCAATTCGGGATCGAACTTCATCTGGAAAGTTGGATCTTCTTCGTGCAGAGCATGGAATCCTGAGGAAATTTTACTTTCGTCACCTTTGGACTTTGGCTGAATGGCCAGTGTCATCAAAGGATAGGGTAGATCCAGAGGCGGCAGGGGGAAGGAATTGTTTTTTGCACAGAGTGTGTCGCCGGTGTGGGTTCCTTTCAGCTTCACCAATGCGCCAATATCTCCGGCATGCAGACTGTCCACATTCTTTTTGATTTTACCGGAAAGCTCAAAAATCTGCCCGACCCGCTCGCTGGCGCCCTGGGTGACATTCAATACCTCGGCCCCGCTGTTCATGACTCCGGAAAAAACCCGGACAAATGAGAGTTCACCCACATGGGCTTCGGACACGGTTTTAAAAATAAATGCGGTCAATAGCTCGGAATCGGTTGTTTTCCTCTCCTTGCCATCTTCTGATTTTATGGTTTCCACCTGAACCGGGGAAGGACAGTAATCCACCACGAAATCCAGCAGTCCGCTTACCCCAACATTATGGGTGGCGGAGGTACACAATACCGGGAACAGCTTACGATCCATTACCGCCTTCTTAAAACCATTGGTCAGATCTTCCTCGGACAGGGTACCGGATTCAAAGAATTTTTCCAACAGTTCGTCGCTGCTCTCGGCCACGGCTTCCAACAGTTTGGTGCGCATTTCCTCCGCTTTTGTCTTGACCTCAGCAGGTATTTCTTCTACTGTGGCTTTACCCGATTTATCCTGCGGATAGTTATACAATTTCATCTTTAACAGGTCAACCACTTTATAGAAATTGTGACCGGTTTCCAGCGGGAATTGTGCCGGGATAATATTATGGCCGAAGCGCTCTCGAATCATATCAACCAGTTTATCGAAATTGACGTTTTCCCGGTCCATTTTATTGATGACAAAGGTAACCGGTTTCCCGTATTTTTCCGCCAGGCTCCAGATTTGCTCGGTGCCGACCTCGATACCGGAGGCAGCAGAAACCAGCAGCAGTACATTTTCTACCACCCGCAAACCACTGATTACGTCACCGAAAAAGTCGCTGAATCCGGGTGTATCAATAATATTGATTTTGTGTTTATTCCATTCTGCATGGAGCAGGGCAGTGCTGATTGAGATTTGCCGTTCGATTTCATCTTCATTGTAGTCCGAAATGGTGTTGCCCTGTTCAACGGCCCCCATTCTGGTGGTGGCTCCCATGGTAAAGAGCATGGCTTCTACCAGGGATGTTTTACCGGCGCCGCCATGGGCGCCCGTTCCAATGTTGCGGATCTGTTCTCCGGTATACTCTTTCAAAAATGATCCTCCTTATGTCAAAAGTTTTTTCATATTAAATTTTAAACGAATTTTCGAACAAGGCTTCGAATATAATAAACGCCATTTGAACTGTCAAGGTGTTTATAAACACTCAAAATGCATCATTTAATCCCATTTTTTATGGCTTTAGTTTAACTGAATTTTCTGTGTTCAGGGGAATACTTTTGGAGGGATTTGTTCCACTTATTCAACTCTTTGCATTTCACCACAATATTTATTAAAATTTGGCAGCCAAAGGAGGTGCTATGTCCTCAGGGAATGTGATACGAATCTATCTGTTTCCCTTAATACTATTATTTTTGAATGCCGCATCTGCCGGCAATCAGCTTATTTTCTATTCCCAGCCATCGGCGACTGCACAGGAGAATCTGGACTATTGTACCCGAAAGATCAGCCCTGCCAGGACGGTAATTCCCCTGATTGGCGAATATGGTGTAATCGATCCCTCTTCCGGTCATCAGGTCGGAAAAGTGAATATTCCCTCTGTTTTCCATTCCCGGGAAGAAATTATTTTCCGTAAACAATTTGATCTGGGTAAATCTGTTGGCCAGCCGGCGGTGTTGCATTTGGAAAAGGTGGTCGGGTGGATTGAGATCCGGTTGAACCAGAAGGTTATCTTCCGGGGCAGTCAAAATTTTCTTCCCCTGGAAATTCCGGTTCCGGCCGAGCTCCTGAACGAAAAGGGAAATGTGTTTGATATAAAGATAAGACCCTGGGGTACTTCCCGGGATCAACTCCCCTTCTGGACGCCGATAAACCTTCCCCGGATTGAAAGCGGCATCGGGGGGCCGGTGTACCTGGAAATTTTACCTCCATTGTATATTGAATCCACACAAATAGATATTCAGACTTCGAAGGAGGGGACAACTCTGGCTGGCGACGTCCATCTGATCGGGACAAAATCCGGCAGTGATAAAAGGGAGCTGGAGGTTAGTGTATATCAGGCCAAAAATCTGATTAAATCAATTTCAATAAGTGTTAAATCGGATTCATTGCTTAAATCGCAGACATTTCCTTTCCAGATAAAAAATCTCCAGCTCCAACCCTGGTCTCCGGAAAAACCGGAACGGTATTTTTTGCAATTTACCCTAAAAGAAGGAGAACAGATTTTAGACCGGATGAACCGGCCAGTTGTCCTTCGGCAAGTGTACTTTTCCGGGAAACAATTTTTGGTGAATGATCAGCCGGTGGAGTTAAACGGATTGAATTACATTTACCAGGATGTCCAGGGTAGGAGCCTGTTGAGCCGCCAGCGGGTCCTGGAAGACCTGGCATTTATCCGCGCCCAGGGTTTCAATGCTATCCGGCTTGGATTTTTCCCACATTTTCAAGTGGTTTACGATCTAGCGGATTCACTGGGATTATTATGTCTGCAGGACCTACCCTTTCCCTTCCTAAAAATGAGTATCCACACCGATACCAGCCAGCACGTGATGATCAACTCCTATTTGAAAGATTTCCTCAAACTAACCGCCCGGCACCCTTCACTGGTGGGGATTGGTTTTGGGAATTACTGCCGGGAGATAGACCAAGCATCGAAACGGGCCTGGAAAGAGATGCACAAGACCATCACTGAATCCAGACAATTTATCGTCTATGCCTGCACCTTTAATCCGTCACTGATAGAAAAAGATCTTTTTGATTACTATTGCCTGGAAATTCTGGAAAGAAATCATCAGGAAGAATACCTGACTGAAATTCGGCAGTTGCTGAAACCGGACATTCCGGTTTTTATATCCGGATTATCCAAGTCGGTCTCCTACCGGGTGGATTCCACCGCCATCATCCAGGATTTGAGCCAGATGACCGAACTTTATCAGCGAATAAAATATACCGATTTCAAAAACCTGTTTACCGGTCAGTTTATTCTAACCTATTCGGACTATTATCTGGAAACGCCATCACTTCAGGCCGGGCCCGGCAACGATTTTATCTTAAACGCCATCGGTATCTGCGATATAAAAAGAAATTTTAAACCGGAGGCCAAACAGGCGCTTCGTCACACCCGAATAATGTCCACCGCTGACCTGGATCAGGAAAGCGGTACGAATTTCGGCAGCTATCTCTTTATCATCTTTGGTCTGGTTAATTTCCTGTTATTTGCCGTGGCTTACCGAACCTTTCTTGACTTCAGGCGCAATATCAACCGGTCAATCCGTAAACCCCATGGTTTTTTTATGGATCTGCAGGAACGCCGTCTAATTGCCTACGGACAAAGTTTTTTCCTTATGATTATCATGTCGGTAAATGCGGCGGTTATGATCGGGGGAATATTTTTCTTTTTTCGTAATAATCTATACCTGGATTATTTTCTCTCGCTTCTCTTCCCCTCTGAAACCATGAAATTGATGATTGTCGAACTGATCTGGAAACCACTCTATCTCATTCCTGTTTTGGCTGTGGTTGTCATCCTGGTATTTATTGTTTTTGCCTTACCGGTGCGGATTCTCTCTCTCTTCCGGGATTCAAAGGTGCGAGCTCGCCAGTCTATAGCGGTAAGCACCTGGGCCGCGGCACCATTTCTGTTGTTGCTGCCCTTTGGGATGTTTTTTTACAACCTGCTGATCGTTTTGAATTCATATTGGATTTTATTTGCTGTCCTATTATATTTTCACGTTTGGTATTTTATACGTTGGATGTCCGGAACCCGCGTGATGACGGCGTTATCTTATACGCGGGTATTTCTTTTTTGCCTGTTTTTATTGGCAATAGTTTCCGGAGGGGTTGTTTACTATTTAGAGTCTAAAATAGATTTGTTTGCACATCTTAACTTTCTGTTCCATCTTTTTTATTTTCATGTTTGAGGAAGGATTTTCGCTCTGAATGTATCTATCGAAAATTGATATTTTTGGTTTTAAATCGTTTGCCCATAAAGTAGCCTTTCAATTCAATGACGGAATCACTGCTATCATCGGTCCCAATGGATGCGGCAAATCCAATATCGTAGATGCCATCCGCTGGGTTCTGGGAGAGCAGCGAACATCCATTCTGCGTCTGGACCGAATGGATAACATTATTTTTAACGGGACAGCCCTACGCAAACCACTCAGCATGGTGGAAGTTTCCCTGTTAATCGAAAACACCAAAAATATTCTTCCTTCCATTTACAGCGAAGTGAAAATTACCAGAAGACTGTATCGCTCCGGGGATAGCGAATATTTGCTGAATAACCGTCAGGTTCGTTTAAAGGATATCATTGATCTGTTTGCTGATACCGGGATGGGTTCCGATGCCTATTCGGTGATCGAATTGAAAATGGTGGAGCAGATTTTAAGTGACAATGCGGAGGAACGGCGCCGGTTATTTGAGGAAGCAGCGGGAATCAAAAAATACAAGTTCCGGCGTAAATCGGCCATGCGAAAGCTGGATGCAACCCAGCAGGAACTGGTCCGCCTGAGCGATGTGATTAGTGAAGTGCAGAAAAACGTAAATTCGCTCTCTCGTCAGGTGGGTAAGGCACGGCGGTATCACGAATATAAAAATGAGCTGAAACAGAACGAAATATATGTTTTCCAATTGCGATCCAGCAATTATGAACAGGCTTTAGTTCCACTTCGGGAAGAATACGAACAGGTTCGGGAGACCCGCGAGCGTCTGGGCAAAGAAGTCAATACCGGAGAGGCGGAACTGGAAAAACTGCAAGTTCGGGTAGTTGATTTGGAAGGGCAATTCCGGGAAGTGACCGCCCGTCTGAATAAGTCGGATGAAGAAGTCCGGGAATTGCAGCAAAAGGTTCGCTTAAGTGAACAGATCATCGAGTCGGACCAAAAAAATATTGCCGAGAAGACCCGGGAAATTGAAAATTTGAATAACCGGATTACTGAGTTGAAAGAGCAACTGGTATCGCTGAATACTGCCCGGGAAAATAATTCTACGGAAGTTGTCGAACAGGAGAAACAGCTCCAGAAAAAGCTCTTACAGCAGCAACAGGCAGAAGATAAATTGGAGACTACCCGACGAAAATTTCAGGACTTCCGGGAGAAAAATTTACATGTCTTTGAAGAGATCAGTAGTGCGCGTGAGAATTTGCAAAAAATATCGATAGAACTGAAAAATCTGCAGGAACAACAAAATCAATTTACTCAATCCCGCCGGAAGTATGAGGCAGATTTAAAAGTTAAACAGCGAAAGCATGGTGAACTTTCCCTGGTGCTTAGTGACGCTGAAAAAGATCTGGCTCAGTATCAGAAAGAGGTTGATCACCTGAAAAAATTGATTACCAATCTGGAAGCTGAATTAGAAGATCTGGAGAACCGCCACAACCAGGTACTCGGAGAGAATGAGAAACTGAAAAGCCGGCGCGAATTTCTGGAAAACCTGATCGAAAATTACGAGGGCTTCTCCGAAAGTGTTCAGTTTGTCATGTCCCGGAAACAGGAATATAACGGATTAATTGATACCCTGGCCAATTTAGTGGATACCGGTGAGGAGTACCGAACTGCCCTGGAGAGTTATCTGGAAGAGGTGGCCAATTATCTGATTGTCGAAAAAGTGGATACCGCCCGGGATATCATCAATACGATTCGTCAGCAGAATAAAGGGCGGCTTACCTTGGTGCCGTTACCCCTGTTAAAGACCAGCAACAATGGAAAGCCGGATCTCTCCCAAATAAAGGGAAAGATAATTCCGTTAAAGGAAGTGGTCAATTTTGATTCCCGCTATCAGAAATTGTTCGACTTTTTGTTCGACCGGGTTATCCTGGTGGAGGATATCGAATCCGCCCTGACCTGGCATAAGGAATATCCCGACTTCAAATTTCTCACCCGGGAAGGTGACCTGCTGGGTGACTGGGGAAAAATTACCGGTGGAAATTCTCAGCATTATCTGAATCTGACCGGACGGAAAGATCAATATCAAAAGGTGCAAAAGAAACAAGTTGACCTGGAAAACGAACTGAACGATTTAAAAAACGAAATTGAGAAGAAACGAAAAGAATTGTCGGATAAAAGAAAGCGCCAGGATGAGTTTACCGGTATGCTGGCCGAACAGCAAAAAAAGGTGAGCCGGATTGATCAGGAAATCCATCAGCAAGCTTTCGAGATAAATAGATATCAGGAAAATATTGAAGAGCTTTCCACGGGATTAAACACAACCTCGCAGAAAATTGCAGATTTACAGGAACAGGAGATTCATCTAAAACCGGCGGTTCAGGAAAGTGAACGTAAGCAACAAGCTTATAAGGAGGAAGAATCCCGCCTGACTAAAGAGACGGATGCAGCCGATCATAATTTCCGCGAATTATCCAAACAAACCCAGCAGGTCCAAATTGATTTTATCAATAAGCAGAATCAGGGTAAGGAGATTGCCCAGCAGATCGAATTTGCCCAAAAAACCCTGGAAGAGACTCACGCCCGAATTGAAACCAACCAGAAAGATATTGAAGTTTACCGGAATAATATCGGGGAAAAGCAACAGGAAATTGATAACACCAAAAAAATGCTGGAGGGTCTTTATGGCAGCCGGGATATTGTGGAGAAGGAAAAACTGGAAGTCGAGAATAATTACCAGGGATTAAAATCGGTGATCATGGCGCGCGAGGATGAAATTAAAAAATTACACCGCCGCTGGAACCAGGCCTTGGAGAGATTAAAAGAGTTAGAATTGGGTATCCAGGAGTACGAAATAAAGTTAAAAACCCAACGCGAACAACTTGATGAACAGTGGGGTGAGCAATTTGAATCCATGCTGGCCGAAAACCCGGTTCCGGCAAACCTTACCCTGGATGAAGTACAGGGAGTGATGACCCAGCTGCGGGAAAAAATAGAGTCGCTGGGTGAGGTCAATCCACTGGCAATCAAAGAGCACGAAAAGGAAAAAGAACGGCTGGATTTTCTGAAGGCCCAGGAATCGGATCTGTTGAATGCCAAAGAGGAATTGCTGGAAACTATCTCTAAATTAAACAAGACCGCCCGGAAATTATTCATGGAAACGTTCGAACAGATCGACCAGAATTTTAAGAACGTTTTCAGTAAATTTTTTGAAGGTGGAGAAGCGGAACTCCGCCTGCTGGAAAATGGTGATCCGTTGGAAGCCAACATCGATATTTCGGTGCGGATCAAAGGAAAGCGTCTGTCCACCCTGAATCTGATGTCGGCGGGAGAAAAAACCCTGACCGCCATTTCTCTGCTGTTTGCCATATATCTCTACAAACCCAGCCCCTTCTGTATTCTGGATGAAGTAGATGCCCCACTGGATGATGTAAATATTTCCCGCTATACCAGAGCTTTAAAGGAATTCTCCCGGAATACCCAGTTCATTCTGGTAACCCATAATAAGATGACCATGCAGTCAGCCGAAGCGATGTACGGGATAACCATGGAAGAACCCGGCGTGAGTAAAGTCGTTTCAGTAAAATTCAATTAGTCCATCTCCCTCAAGGTTGATCTATTCACTTCAAATTCTTACTGTACTTCAAAATAGTCTTGATTAAAACTCTCACCACTGGTCAATTGTTTTTAGATTTGGAAATTTGGCTCGATAATAATAATTTCTAAAGTCAATAATTGAAATTGATACAGGAATTAATTTTTAAAAAGTTGAGGTACTCATGAAAGCATATTTTCGGATTATTACCATAATTGTGCTGGGAATTTCCACAATTCTTATGGCCCAGAATAATCCTGCAACTGAGGGTAAGATAACTGCCAAACTGCAGCATCGGATGGAAAGGGTTTCCGCTAATGATATAATTACTGCCTGGATATTTTTTACCGATAAGGGAAATAATACTGCGCAGAAATTAATAGAAGCCGAACAGAATCTTTTGCCTGAATCGTATGAAAGACGGCTACGTAACCGGCCGTTTGAAAAACTGGTAGATATGTATGATGTGCCGGTCGAGAAAACATACATCAAGCAAATCTCACCGCTGGTGAGCAAAATCCGTCATAAATCCCGCTGGCTGAATGCAGTCTCGGTGGAAGTATCCCGCGAATCAATAGAAAACATCGCCGGGCTTCCCATTGTCAAAAAAATAGATCTGGTTTTTCAGAAAACCGAATCGGTCAAAGACCGGATAGGAGATCTGCCGGCAAAAAGTCAGCAGCCGGCCGGTACTGAAAGTCTGAATTATGGACCCTCGTTCGATCAGAATAATCAGATCAACGTGCCGGCTTTGCATAATATGGGTTATGATGGCAGTGGTGTTATCGTAGCTATGCTGGATGCCGGATTTAACAATCTGGAACATGAAGCACTTCAGCATCTGGATATTCTTCATACCTGGGATTTTGTGAACGGAGACAGTATTGTGGATGATGAACCGGGTCAAATGGGAAGTGGATATCATGGGACTTACACCTTGAGTACCCTGGCCGGATTCAAAGAGGGTGAATTAATCGGACCTGCCTATGGGGCCAGTTTTTTACTGGCTAAAACGGAAAATACCGATTATGAACGTCATATTGAAGAGGATAACTGGGTAGCCGGCGCAGAGTGGGCAGACAGCCTCGGTGCGGACATTATCAGCAGTTCGCTGGGCTATCGATATGGTTTTACTCCACCCGATACCAATTATACCTGGGAAGATATGGACGGCAATACCACCATCGTCACCATTGGGGCGGATATTGCAGCCAGCCGCGGCATCCTGGTAGTGAACTCAGCCGGTAATGAAGGTCCTGCTTCCGGAAATATCAATACCATAATTGCCCCGGCAGATGGCGATAGTGTTCTTACGATTGGTGCAGTGAACAGTTCAGGCAATAGAGCAAATTTTAGTTCCATGGGACCCACCGCAGATGGCCGGATAAAACCGGATGTGATGGCCAGAGGTGTTGATACTTATTGTGCCAGTCCATGGAATACCAGCGGGTATTCGGGAGTAAACGGTACCTCACTTTCCTGTCCCCTGGTAGCAGGTGCCGCGGCCTTGGTGTTACAGGCCAATCCAAATTTTTCCAATATGGATATTATTAATGCTTTCAAAAATACCGCCAGTCAATCTCAGAATCCTAATAATGAATATGGCTGGGGAATCATCAACACTTATGATGCCGCCTTCTACCTTACTGGAATCAGCACTGGAGAAGAACCCATAGTTACCGGATATCAGTTACTGGCCAATTATCCAAATCCTTTTAATCCGGAGACCACCATTCGTTATCAGGTCAAAAATTCAGGAAAAGTGAATCTGGCCGTGTTCAACAGCCTGGGGCAAAAGGTAACTGAATTGGATAATAATTATCGTACCGCCGGAAGCTATCAACTAACCTGGAATGCCCAAAATTTAGCCTCGGGTATCTATTACATCATACTGGAAACTCCGAGGAACCGGGCAGTGCAAAAGGCTTTATTGATGAAATAATCAGTTGAGTTTTTAAATAAAAGCTTTTTGAAATATTTCATCATACCTGGAGGTAAAATGTTCAATTCCAGGATAATTTCACTTTTTGTGATCTTATTATGGCTGGTTTGTGCCACAATTATCTTTGCCCAATATCCCAACATCAGAGTCGACCAGGCCTCGAGCATCGATCCGGAAGAGGTGACAATTGCCATCAATCCGACCAATCCGCAAAATTTGGTGGCCGGGTCAAATCTCAATTATTTCTACTATTCAACTGATGGGGGAATGAATTGGAACCAGGGAATTTTATCCTCCTCGCTGGGAGTCTGGGGTGACCCTTCTGTTTGTTTTGACGTATATGGTGCCGCCTATTTCGGTCATCTATCCGATCCTATGAGCGGAAGTTGGCTGGATCGAATTGTGGTACAGAAATCGGTTAATGGTGGTATCAGCTGGGATAATGGGGTGGGAATCGGATTAAATCCGCCCAAGGAACAGGATAAGGAGTGGATTGTGGCCGATCATACCGGATCGCCCTACCGCAATAATCTATATATGTCCTGGACGGAATTTGATAGTTATGCGAGTGCCAATCCACTGGATAGCAGCCGGATCCTTTTTGCCCGCAAAGTTGACTCTTTGCCAATGTGGTCTGCTCCAGTGCGGGTGAGTGATGTGGGCGGAGACTGTATCGATAGTGATAATACGGTAGAAGGTGCCGTTCCGGCGGTCGGTCCGGAAGGCCAGGTCTATATTAGCTGGAGCTCTCCCCTGGGGATTCTCTTCGATAAATCCCTGGATGGCGGTGTTACTTTTGGAGAAGATGTATTTGTGGTGGATCAGCCGGGCGGCTGGGATTTTAATGTTGCCGGAATTTCCCGAACCAATGGATTCCCCATTACCTTATGTGATATCAGCAGTTCGCCCTATAACGGTACTATTTATATTGTCTGGTCCGATCAACGGAACGGTACTGAGAATACCGATGTTTTTCTGATCAAATCAACCGATGGGGGCGCCAGCTGGGGAAATATGGTCCGGGTAAATGATGATACCACCAGCCGGCATCAGTTTTTCCCCTGGGCAGCGCTGGATCCGGTTACCGGAAATATTTATGTAGTATTCTACGATCGGCGTTCCACCACGGGGAATGCCACCAATGTATATGTTGCCCGTTCTACCGATGGGGGAGACACCTTTGAAAATTTCCGGGTGAACGAAATATCCTTTACACCGAATGATAATAAATTTTTCGGAGATTATATCAATATCGCTGCCCGGAATGGAAAAGTCTATCCGATCTGGATGAGAATGGACAATTACATTCTCAGCGTCTGGATTGCCATTATTGATGATACGCCATTTGCTATCAAAGAGGGTGAGATAAATAATATTACCCGGTATAAATTGTATCAAAATTATCCCAACCCATTTAACAGCCAGACGAAAATCGGGTTTTATCTGCCTTCTTCGGAAATTACGACAATCCGGGTATATGACGTACTGGGCAAAGAAGTCAGAACAATCACAAATCAGAAAATGCCGGAAGGATATCATGCAATTACTTTTGATTCCGGTTCCCTGCCCAGCGGGATTTATTACTACCGGATAAGCGCTGGTCTTTATTCGGCTGTGCAGAAAATGATTTTGATCCGGTAGTCTTTACAAAAAAATCATTCGACGTATAATCTTTTTAACTGTGAAATATATGGAACCGGTTGAATATCCCATCGATGGAACCCTGGATTTACACACCTTTGATCCGCGGGAAATAAAACCACTGATAGAAGACTATATCCTGCTCTGCCGGGAGAAGGGTATTTTTCAGATCAGGATAATCCATGGAAAAGGGACCGGCACATTGCGACGCACCGTTCACTCCATTTTAGATATGAATCCATTCGTTGAATCTTACCGGCATGAGGGTGGATCGGGAGGTTCCTGGGGTGCTACGGTTGTCCGGTTAAAACGAATCCTGGTTTAATAAACCGGACTGTTTTTTTAATTTTTTCCGTCTTGCTTTTTTATGCTAAATTCATTTAAATATCTACTCTAATTTGTATCATAATGCCTTATAATTAACTCATCAGATTGATTGGTAAGGACAACAGTGATGCTTTTATCCAAATTATTACTCAGGAGGCATGTGCTCTCATGGAAAATGTTTTAACTTTTTTGAAGAATGTGCTGGGAAAAGATGGTTTTGAGAAGTTAGAAAAAATAAAGAACAGCCACCTCAATGAATTCATTGCTAATTATATAAAACTATGTAATCCGGCACGCGTGTTTGTATGCACGGACGCTCCTGAGGATTTGCAGTATATCCGGGATAGCGCTATCCGTAACGGTGAAGAAAAGCCTCTGGCAGTCGCAGGACATACCGTTCATTTTGACAATTACAAAGACCAGGCCCGGGATAAGAAACACACCCTTAATTTGATGCCAAAAGGAGAAAACCTGGGTTCGGATATCAGCACCGGAGACCGGGAGGACTGCCTGAGTGAAATTCACGATATTCTCAAAAATATCATGCAGGGGAAAGAGCTGTATATTCGCTTCTTTTGCCTGGGACCCACCAATTCGAAGTTTTCCATTCCTGCGGTGCAATTAACCGATTCTTCCTATGTTGCCCACAGTGAAGATCTGTTATATCGCCAGGGTTATGAAGAGTTTATCCGGCAGGGTCCGGCGGCGCGCTTTTTTAAATTTGTCCATTCGCAGGGAGAGCTGGACGAGAATAAAACCTGCAAGAATCTTGACCAGCGGCGGGTTTATATGGATCTTCAGGATGAAATTGTCTATAGTACCAACACCCAGTATGGCGGGAATACCATCGGTCTGAAAAAATTAGCCATGCGACTGGCCATTAAGCGTGGATCGGACGAAGGGTGGCTCACCGAACATATGCTGATCATGGGCATACACGGACCGAAAAACCGGATCACCTATTTTACCGGGGCATTTCCCTCTCTCTGTGGTAAAACCTCTACCGCCATGCTGGAAGGCGAAAGTATTGTTGGCGATGATATTGCTTATCTCAGAGGAGAAAATTGGGAGGTGAGAGCAGTGAACGTGGAGAGCGGAATTTTTGGGATCATCATGGGAATTAATTCGAAGGACGATCCCATTCAATGGGATGCCTTGCATTCCCCCAATGAGCTTATCTTTTCCAATGTTTTGATCACGCCGGATAAAAAGGCTTACTGGATTGGAAAAGATGGTAAAGTTCCGGGAAAAGGGATAAATCACAGCGGGGAGTGGTGGCCCGGAAAAACTGATGAAAATGGAAAGGAGATTCCTGCCTCACATCCCAATGCCAGATTTACTATAGCTTTGAGTGCCATGCGCAACCTTGACCCCGCTGCCGATGATCCCAAAGGAGTTATGGTAGGCGGTATTGTTTATGGTGGCCGGGATGCGGATACTTCGGTGCCGGTTGAGGAGTCATTCAATTGGAATCATGGTATTATTACCAAAGGTGCTGCTCTCGAGTCGGAAACCACGGCGGCAACCCTGGGCAAAGCGGGCGTTCGGGTATTTAATCCCATGTCCAACCTGGATTTTCTTTCCATTCCGATTGGGAAGTATGTGGAAAGCAATTTAAAATTCGGCGAGAAGTTAAACAAACCGCCCGCCATATTTTCGGTAAATTACTTTCTGTTAGATGAGGATGGAAAATTTCTCAATGGTAAAAACGATAAAAAGGTATGGTATAAGTGGATGGAATTGCGGGTTCATGGGGATGTGAAAGCTATTGAGACACCCACCGGGAGAATCCCGGAATTCAAGGATTTGAAAAGGCTGTTTAAGGAAATCCTGAATAAAGATTTTTCCGAGATGGATTACCGGAAACAATTTACCATTCGGATTAAGGAAAATCTTTCCAAAATCGATCGGATCGAAAAAATATATCGGGGAATATCAGAAACACCCAGTCTTTTATTCGAGGAACTGGGAGAACAGCGTCAGCGGTTGATTTCTGCCCAGCAGAAATTTGGAGACTATATTGCTCCTGATGATTTATAAAATATTGAGCAAAAAATATAACTCCGGATCTTGGATATTATACAGTTCCGGATGGTGAGGAAAACACCTTGATTTTTCTGAGGTGGTCTTTTAAATTCAACGGCTTGTTTAAAAAAGAAAAATTTTCATGACTCAGATCATTGCAATTGCCAATCAGAAAGGCGGTGTTGGCAAAACAACCACTGCGGTAAATCTTGCCTCCTGTTTGGCTGTTGCAGAAAAAAGAATCTTATTAGTAGATATCGATCCCCAGGCCAATGCGACCTCCGGTATGGGCGTTGACTCCCGAACACTGGAAACCAGTATCTATGATGTTATTATTAATCGGGAATCTGCCGGAACAGCGATCATGTCGACTAAAGTTCCTAATCTTGATATTCTGCCGTCTCACATCAATCTGGTGGGGGCGGAGGTGGAACTGGTTCAGGTAATTGCCCGGGAACAGTTACTTCGCGAAGCGCTGAAACCGGTTTCAAGGGATTTCGATTACATTATTATCGATTGTCCACCGTCTTTAGGGATTTTAACTTTGAATGCACTTACCGCTGCAAATACGGTTCTGATCCCGATCCAATGCGAATATTATGCTCTGGAAGGGCTCAGTCAGCTGTTAAATACAGTCCGGTTGGTGCAAAAGCATCTGAATGAAAAACTGGAAATTGCCGGTGTCTTACTTACCATGTATGATAACCGATTGAATCTGTGTAACCAGGTGGCGGGTGAGGTTCGCAAATTTTTTAAAGATAAGGTTTATGACACAGTCGTTTCCCGAAATGTAAGATTAAGTGAAGCCCCAAGTTTTGGTCTGCCAATAATTATGTATGATGCCACATCCACCGGGGCAGCCAACTATATGAAACTGGCGGAGGAAATGTTAAATCATGAAAGCTAAAACCCGCTTAGGCAAAGGACTGGATGCTCTCATTTCGACCCCCATTGAACGCGCAGAACCAGAAGTTAGAGCTGCAGTACGGGAGATTGATGTAGCGCTGGTTGAACCAAATCCATTTCAACCCCGAATGGACATGGATGAACAGGCTTTTGAGGAACTCAAGAAGTCTATTCAGGAAAAAGGAATAATTCAGCCAATCGCTATCAGGCCCTGGAAGGATGGAAAGTACCAGCTCATTGCCGGGGAGAGACGGCTTAAAGCTGCAGTTGCCGTTGGTCTGAAAACGATACCATCATATATCCTGAATATCACCAGTGATGAGGATATGCTGGAGATTGCTCTGGTGGAAAATGTCCAGCGGGAGCATTTAAATCCCATAGATCTGGCGAAAGGCTACCAGCGGTTGATTGACGACATTCATCTGACCCAGGAAGAAGTTGCTGAAAAAATCGGGAAAGATCGTACCACAGTGGCGAACATTATCCGTCTGCTCAAGTTACCGGATAAAATTCAAAACAGTTTGAAAAAGGGAGAGATTAAAGAGGGTCATGCCCGGGCCCTTTTGGGTTTGCCGGGTGAGTCTCAGCAGCTAGAGCTCTGGCGGCAAATGGTTACCAAAGGCTATTCAGTGCGGAAGGTGGAAGATGAAGTAAAGAAGATGCGTGCTGCCGGAACAAAATATATCCTGGAAAAACCGGCGCGTAAAAAATCTCCTTTTATCAGTCAAACTGAGAACGACCTTCGGGAGAAATTTGGAACGCAGGTTAAAGTCAGAACTAAGAGGGATGGAGGATCCATTGAGATTCACTTTTATTCGCGGGAAGATTTGGATCGGATACTGGAACTGTTAGAAGAAATTAAGGTTTAGTTCTTTGATCAGATTCCGATGATTTAATAGATTTGTGTATTTAATTTTTGAGGTTTTTCCTTGGCTCACAAAAAACATAAAAAGAAAATTTTAAACATCCTGCTTATCCCGGATGACGAATCATCTCCTAAGGGATTTAAAGTACGGTACTCATTGCTTGTTGTATTATTGCTCCTTTTGATTTTTGTATTTGTTGGTTTGGTGATTGGCTCGGTAACCTATGGCTCCTTACTTCAAAAAGCCTACGAGAACATCAGCCTGAAACAGAAAAACGATCAACTGAATCAGCAACTGCAAAAAATGAATGAACTGTCCGGTGAGCTGGAAAATCTGAAAGGCCTTAGCCGTAAAGTAAAAAACAGTATTACCGGATACGTGAACCTGAGTACCGATGTAGAAGGTGAAACTGAGGTTTCCGGACAGGGTAAATCCAGTGACCAATCTTTAATTTCCGTCTACAACGCCATTCCGGTCAAGGCACCGGTAAATGGATTTATCAGTCAGGAATATAAACAGAATTTACACAATGGAATTGATATTGTCGCCTCAGAAGGAACTCCGATTGTGGCCGCAGGGAGCGGCAAGGTCCTTTTCGCCGGCTGGACTCTGGATGGGGGGAATACCATCATTATTGGACATGGTGAGGGATATTATTCCTATTACAAACATAATCTTAGAAATGTTGTTTATGAAAACCAGACTGTGGAGCAGGGGGAGGTAATTGCCTACCTGGGAAATTCCGGTCAGAAATCTTTTGGTCCCCACCTGCACTTTGAAATCTGGAAGAATGGTATTTCAATAGATCCCAGGACTTTGATTTTGGATTATAATAAATAGTTTAAACAACTATATAATTGAAGGGGAGATTTACTTTATGGCAGCCAAAATAAAAGATACAGGAAACGGATTCAAAAGCAGCAATGAACTTAATTTCTTAGGTGAAGGAACCTACGTTGAAGGTACGGTGGAGACCAAAGGCAGTTTAAGGATAGATGGAAGGGTAAAAGGTGCGGTACGTGCCGGTGACACCTTAACCATTGGGGCGAATGGAGATGTTTCGGGAGAAGTTCATGCCCGGATGGCAGTGGTTGGAGGTAGGGTTGAAGGAAATATACAGGTGGACGAAAAACTGGTTCTGGAAGCCAATTCCAAATTGGTTGGGAATTTGAAAGCCAAAAAATTGGTAATTGACGAGGGTGCGGTTTTCCAGGGCAAATCCGATATGGGCATTCCGAAGGAATCAAAATCTTCCGCAAGTTCATTCTCTTTCCCGACTAAAGGAGAGGCCCAGAGTGAACCGGAAAAACCCGAATAAGAAACAATCCACGCAGAAAAACACCTCGAAACATTCGGACAATCTGGCAGAAGCTTATCGGAAAGTCGGCCCCTATCTGAATATTGGTGTCGTCTGGATGGCTTCTGTGCTCATTTTTACCTGGATCGGGATTACCCTGGATAAAAAGTGGGATACCAAACCCTGGTTGACCCTAACCGGGGCGATACTGGGTATCATCACCGGATTTTATCATTTTATAAAAACAGTTCTCAGTCAAAAAGACTCAGATTCATAATACTGATGCTCTCGGTTTGATTTTGTATCCGGACGGGGGAAAATAGTATTTAAAAATCCTGTAAAACCTTAATCGATAGGCCTATGCACTACACATATTTTTTAAAAAAGGGTTTTTATTTATTTACAATTTTTGCGATATTTTTAACCTTTTTAGACCTGAGTAACATTATTCAGGAAGGGGTTGGTTCAGCATGGGCAGGACTTTTTATCAGCTTCTTTAATTTTCTGCTCGGGGCAGGGATCATTACTTGGGGAATTGGGAAGAAGGACAATCAGTTTTATGGTGCTTTTTTTGGTGGGATGCTTTTCCGGTTTCTGATAATTTTTTTAGTGTTGTTACTGCTGGTTAAAAAATATAACGTTCACCAGTTAGTTCTGGTGATCTCACTTTTGCTGACATATTTCGCTTTTTTATTTTTGGAGATTTGGATACTAAACAAATATTCGGAAAGTAACGAAAGGAATAGATGACCAATTCCGACGCGGTAAAGGAAGCGGCCGAAGCGCACGGTCAAACAGGATTAGGTGAGTTTATCATTCACCATATCAAGGATTCCCATGAGTGGAATGTGTTTGGCTGGCATATACATCTACCGACCTTTTCTCCCATTCATTTATTCGGGTTGGAGATCGATCTATCCATTACCCAGCATGTGGTGATGATGTGGATCGTGTCTCTGTTTCTAATCTTGCTTTTCTGGATCCTTTTCCGGAAAGAAAAATTAGTTCCCAGGGGCTTTGCCGGGATGCTTGAAAGTATCGTCCTGTTTATTCGGGATGAAATTGCTGTTCCCAATATCGGTTTAACCGATGGAAAAAAAATGACCCCGCTGCTCTCCACCATGTTCTTTTTTATTCTGGCCTGTAATCTTTTGGGTCTTATTCCCCTGTTTACCACTGCAACCGGCAACATAACTGTAACCGCTTCCCTGGCAATAATCACCTTCCTGACCACTCAGGTAATGGGGATGGTGAAGAATGGTTTCCTGGGTTATTGGAAAAGCATGGTTCCCCATGGTATTCCTTTTCCCCTTTTGTTTATCATTGTACCTATTGAAATTTTTGGCATGTTCACCAAGCCCTTTGCCCTGGCCATGCGTCTCTTTGCCAATATGATTGCTGGTCATACGGTTATCTTTGCCCTGCTCGGATTAATTATTGCATTGGGGAGTGTCCTGGTATCACCATTTGCGGTTGGATTTGCAGTGTTTATCAATTTACTTGAAATATTAGTGGCTTTTATTCAGGCCTATATTTTTACCATGCTGTCGTCATTATTTATTGGAATGGCGATGCATCCGGAACATTAGACTATAATAATGTATCTATTAAAATTAAAACTGACTAAAGGAGGATGTAATGGGTGATCTGGCATTAGCGTATCTTGCGGCAGGTATCGGTGCGGCTATCGTGGCAATAGCGACGGGTTTAGGAATCGGAAGAATTGGAAGCGCGGCAATGGAAGGCACGGCCCGGCAACCGGAGGCAGCCAATGCGATTCGAACATCGATGATCATTTCTGCTGCGCTTATCGAAGGTGTTGCTTTCTTCGGCCTGGTGATCTGCTTTCTTTTAAGTTTGAAATAAGACTAACAGGATAGGATGACTTATGCTGCAATTAGAACCCGGAATGATGATCTGGACTTGGGTCACATTCCTTTTTCTCTTTTTTGTTTTGGCTAAAATTGCCTGGAAACCACTTCTCAAAGCAGTAAATCAAAGGGAAAAAACAATTGCCGATTCCCTCAAGAAAGCGGATGAAGCGCAGACTGAAGCCGAGAAATATCTGGAGGAACAGCGAAAACTTCTGGAAGGTGCCCAGGATGAGATCCAGAAAATGCTGAAAGAGAACCGGGAAATGGCAGAAAAAATGAAAAATGAGATTATGGATAGCGCCCGGGAGGAAGCCCGAAAACTCCACGAGCGTGCCAGAGCGGATATCGAAAGGGAAAGTGAAGCTGCCATATTGGAGTTGAAAAAGCAGGTGGCTGATCTGGCAATCCAGGCGACATCATTTCTCATCCAGGAAAAACTGGATGCACAGAAGCATCGGAATTTGATTGATAATTATATCAAAGATTTAGAAAGAATTGACAAAAATTAGGGAATTAATTTTTGGTTAGATCGCGTGTCTCAAAAAGGTATGCCAGGGCCTTGTTCGAATTGGCCCGGGAGGAAAATCTTCTCCAGCAGGTGGAGAAAGATTTATCGGTGCTTGATCAATATTTAAAAGCTTCCGATGAATTCGAAAATCTGCTGGCTTCACCGGTGGTGCATGCAAACAAAAAAAGAGAAGTTTTTGAAGATCTGTTCGGAAAGCAATTTCATAATAAAACCATGGATTTTCTTAAGTTATTGCTTGAAAAAAACCGGGAATATCTGCTCCCTGAGATCATTGAATACTTTCATCAACTATTGGACGAAAAGAACGGAATTATTCGTGGTCAGCTCCTGACTGCTTATCCATTTAGCGAGGCACAGCTGGAATTGTTAAATAAGCATTTGAATCAGATCACGGCTAAAAAAGTCATTCTAACCCAGGATGTTGATAAGGAATTATTGGGTGGCTTTATTGTGCAGATGGATGATACGGTAATCGATTCAAGTCTAAAGAACCAACTTTTAAAATTACGGGAAAATTTGCTTTCCCCGGAAAATGGATAAATTGAAAAACTTGAGGTAGGCTCAATGGCGGTTGATGTAAAACCTGATGAAATATCCTCAATTCTCAAACAAAAACTTTCAAGTTTTGAGAAAGAAACAGATATATATGATGTCGGTACGGTACTGCAGGTGGGGGATGGAATTGCCCGCGTGTATGGTCTCACCAAGGTAATGGCCGGTGAACTGGTTGAATTTCCTCACGATGTGATGGGTTTTGTGTTAAACCTGGAAGAGGATAATGTTGGCTGCGTTCTGTTCGGCGAAGATTACCTGGTGAAGGAAGGTGATACCGTCCGGCGGACAAAAAGAATTCTGGAAGTACCGGTGGGTAAAGAACTGTTGGGCCGGGTAGTGACCCCGCTTGGTGATCCCAAAGATGGCAAAGGAACGATAAAGGCCAAACAATTTTTACCGGTGGAACAAAAAGCGCCGGGCGTGCTGTATCGGCAACCGGTGAAGGAGCCGGTCCAGACCGGACTGAAGGCTATCGACTCGATGATCCCAATTGGCCGTGGTCAGCGGGAACTGATTATCGGCGACCGGCAAACCGGAAAAACAGCCATCGCGGTGGATACCATCATCAATCAGAAATCAACTCACGAGACGGATTCCCCGATTTACTGTATCTATGTTGCGATTGGTCAGAAGGCATCAACTGTGGCTAAAGTAGTGAAAACGCTGGAAGATTTTGGCGCTTTGGAATATACCATCATCGTTTCGGCTGATGCCAGTGAACCGGCACCCCTACAATATCTGGCTCCTTATTCCGGAGCGGCACTAGGGGAATATTTTCGAGATAACGGCATGCACGCCCTGGTTATTTATGATGATCTCAGTAAACATGCCTGGTCTTACCGGCAGGTGTCCCTGCTTTTGCGGCGTCCCCCGGGTCGGGAAGCCTATCCGGGAGATATATTTTACCTCCATTCGCGTTTACTGGAGAGAGCTGCGAAGATGAGTGATGAAAAAAATGGCGGATCATTGACGGCGCTCCCTATCATCGAGACCCAGGCGGGTGATGTCTCTGCTTACATCCCGACCAATGTCATATCAATTACCGATGGTCAGATTTACCTGGAACCAAACTTATTCTATTCCGGTGTGCGTCCGGCGGTTAATGCGGGTATTTCAGTCAGCCGGGTAGGAGGAAATGCCCAGATCAAAGCCATGAAGCAGGTTGCCGGAAGCCTTCGTATGGATCTGGCCCAATACCGTGAATTGGAAGCATTTGTCAAGTTTGGTTCGGATCTGGATAAAGCGACCCAGGCTCAGATCACACGTGGTCAGCGGCTTGTTGAAATTCTGAAGCAGGATCAATATGACCCAATGTCGGTAGCAAAACAGATCGCTATTATTTATGCAGGATCCGAGGGAATGTTGGATCAGATACCGGTTAAGAATGTCAGGAGGTTTGAAAAGGAATATTTGGAATTTCTGGATAACAAATATAAAAACGTTCTAGATCAGATTCAGAAAGAAAAAGAGCTTTCCGACGAATTGAAGGAGGCTCTGAAAAAATCTGCTGAAGAATTTATAAAGATATTCAAGGTGGAGGAGTAAACCGCTGTGGCTACTTTAAGGGGAATTAAACGTCGCATTAGCAGCGTTAAGAGCACGCAGCAAATAACCCGGGCAATGAAAATGGTTGCTGCGGCAAAATTGCGCAAGGCACAGGAGCAAATCATGGCTGCCAGACCCTATGCCTACAAAATCGACGAAATGATTAAACATCTGGTAGCCAAAGTTGAGGTGATAACCGATCCGCTTCTGGAAGTAAGACCCACCCAGCGTGTCCTGATAGTGGCGGTGACTGCGGACCGCGGGTTGTGTGGTTCTTTCAACACCAATATAATCAAAAGAGTCCAGCATCAGATTGATGTCCATAAGGATAAAGAAATTTCCCTAGTGTGTGTGGGTCGAAAAGGATTTGATTTCTTTCGAAAACAATCGATCACCATGGAGGAAAAGTACATCCAGTTTTTCAATAATTTGGAATACATTCATGCCCAGGAAATTACTGAATTTCTGGTGAATTATTATAAGGAAAAGAAAGCCGATTTAATTGAAATAGTTTATAACGAATTCAAGAATGCCGTCCAACAAAATATTATAGTAGAAAATTACCTGCCCCTGAAAGCCGAAAAATTTCAGGATATACCGAGTACGGTTGATTATTTGTATGAACCGGATAAATTAAGTTTGCTGAATGCCCTGCTCCCCAAACATTTGAATATGCAGACCTGGAGAATTCTATTGGAATCGAATGCTTCCGAACAGGGTGCTCGGATGACCGCAATGGAAAATGCAACAGACAATGCTGCTGATATGATTCGGGATTTAACCTTACACTATAATAAAGCGCGCCAGGCATCCATAACTAAAGAAATTTCAGAAATCGTTGGTGGTTCAGAAGCATTAAAATCCGCATCATAAAAGTTTGAAAAAAAGGAATAATTGTGATATGGCTAAAGGTATTGTAAAACAGGTTATCGGTCCGGTTGTGGACCTGGAATTCAGCGAAGGGGATCTCCCCGAAATTTATAATGCAATAACCATTGACCGGGGTAAGGAATCGCCTCTGGTTCTGGAGGTGCAGCAACATCTCGGGGAAAATATGGTTCGTGCTGTGGCCATGGATTCCACTGATGGACTAACCCGGGGTACTGTAGTTGTTGATACGGGTGATATGATAACCGTACCGGTAGGACCGGAAGTTCTTGGTCGTTTGATGAACATAATTGGTGAACCCATTGATGAAAAGGGACCTATTAAGACCAAAGACCGCTTTCCTATACACCGCCCGGCTCCTGAATACGAAAATTTAAGTACTGAAACGGAAATTCTTGAAACCGGGATAAAAGTTGTTGACTTACTTGAACCTTATTCAAAAGGAGGTAAGACCGGTTTATTTGGTGGGGCCGGTGTTGGTAAAACCGTACTTATCCAGGAGCTGATCCGAAATATTGCTACAGAATACGGCGGTATTTCAGTATTTGCCGGGGTGGGGGAGCGAACCAGAGAAGGGAATGATCTTTATCTGGAAATGACCGAAAGTGGGGTTATCAGCAAAACCGCTATGGTTTTTGGCCAGATGAATGAACCGCCGGGAGCGAGGCAGCGGGTGGGCCTCACCGGTCTGACCATTGCTGAATATTTCAGGGATGTAGAGGGGAAAGACACCTTGTTATTCATAGATAATATTTTTCGTTTTACTCAAGCAGGATCCGAAGTTTCAGCCCTGTTAGGCCGGATACCATCGGCAGTAGGCTATCAGCCAACCCTGGCGACGGAAATGGGAGAATTACAGGAAAGGATTACCAGCACCAAAAAAGGATCGATCACTTCGGTACAGGCAATTTACGTCCCGGCAGACGACCTTACCGACCCGGCACCGGCAACAGCATTTGGTCACCTTGATGCCACAACCGTATTGTCCCGGGCACTCACCGAGCAGAGTATTTATCCGGCCGTAGATCCCCTGGACTCTACTTCCCGAATATTAGACCACAGGATTGTTGGTCAGGAACATTATACCACCGCGAAGACGGTTCAGGAAATATTGCAGAAATATAAAGATCTGCAGGATATTATTGCCATTCTGGGAATGGATGAATTGTCCGATGAGGATAAAATCGCCGTCGCCCGTGCCAGGAGAATTCAGCGATTTCTTTCGCAGCCCTTTTTCGTGGCGGAACAGTTTACTGGCATAGAAGGAAAACATGTTCCCCTGGAGGACACGATAAAAGGTTTTAAAGCCATTACCGAGGGCGAGTACGATAAACTACCCGAGCAGGCCTTCTGGATGGTGGGAACAATTGAAGAAGCTGTTGAAAAAGCCAAAAAAATGGAATAAA
>CAYVKM010000027.1:0-39275 GCA_964452045.1 uncultured Calditrichaceae bacterium | reverse complement strand
AAAAAAAGATTTGACATAACCGTGGAAACATTCACCCGCAAGCGATTTAAAGTCCTGCGTGAATTCATGTTCGACATCTATAATGAAGCCTGGGAAAACAATTGGGGATTTGTACCGGTATCCCGGGAAGAATTTTATAAAAACCTGGACGATATGAAACTGATCTGGGATCCTAAAATGTTTCTGTTCGCCTTTGTTAAGGGGGAACTGGCGGCCTTTTTTGGCTCCATACCCAATATTGCCGAGAACATGAAACCGTTATCCCTGCTTCCCCGGGCAGAGCTTTTACGGGCATTAAAGACAATTGTGAAAAGCAAAAAGGTGAAAAGTTTTCGACAGGGATATTTTGGCATCAAACCTAAATTCCGCAGAATGGGTTTGGACTCTATTCTTATTTCCCAGGCAAAGTACTATGCCCAGCAGCAGAAGTATCAGTATTGTGATGTGGGATGGGTGTTGGAAAACAATGAGCTGGTTTTAAGAATGGCAGATTTTATGGGGGGAACCATTAATCGGAAGTATGCTATTTTTCAGAAAGATCTTTAACCGGATAAACCTTCCTGTCGGATATGAAAAACCCCACTCTTGAGAAAGGAGTGGGGCTCTTTTCATCATCCCGAATTTTGCTATTTCAGCATGGCAGCAATCAGCATGTCTACCCGGCTGTCCTGGCGGGTCAGCTGTGCTTGCTGATACCGATAAACATAGTCCAATATCTGCCGGTGAATGGTCGGATTCTTCTCAAACTTCAGGCTTCGTTTGAGATAGTAGGCAGCATAATCATTTTCAATTTTAGTTAAGGCCACCACCGCCAGCTGTCGAAACCGCTCATTTTTATGAAACCGGTAAATTCGCACGATATCGAAAACTGCATCATTTACTTCCACGCGCTTTCCATAGGTTATAATGTGCTGCAGGGCTGCCTGCCGTACCCCATCATTGTTCATGGTTAATCCCTCAACCAGATTGGCGCTGAAAGCTTCCCAATTTACCTTGTCCAAACGTGAATTATCTCCGGCAAAGGCAACCTGAGATAAAAACAGACTTAAGAGAACAGCTAAAACCGTTAAGTACTTCATGATCTATTCCTCCAGGCTAATAGAGAACATCATTAATTACCAACAAGCTTACGAGACATCTTTTATATTGTTACGCATTTTTTCAGGAAGATGAATTTTTTTTCAAATACCCTCAAATCACACTATTTAAATGGCTTTGGATTACCTTTGGGTGTCTCTTAAATTAGAACGAGTTTCGATCAAGGGTGGGGCCAGTGGGATCGAAAAGCCGAGATAGTAAAACATGGTTTATTAGGATATCAAAAAATTTCGTTTAAGCATAAGGACTTCTGATCTTGGAAAAGAAATTATTACCTGCACTTGTATTCAGTCTTTTATTCTTTTGTTTTAACTGGGTTAGTCTGTGGGGACAGTCAAGCCCTCCGTCGAATGGTTTAGAAATGTCCAACTATAAAAAGCTGAGTCTGGCAGTGTCAATGCCGGGTAACTATGGCACCCTTCTTGACCTGGATAAAGAGCGAGTCTCCATTAAGTGCAAATTAAAATTCAACCAGGCCGGTATTACCCTGACTGAATCTGATGGGGCAGAAGCGATTCTGCTGGTGAAAATAGATATTGAAGGTCTGGCCTATCACCTGGGACTGGACTTTTCCAGGATGGTGACCTATTCTGTTGCAGATAAAGGAGATTATCGGGTCGATGGCATTACATGGGCTCTCGGAACCACCGGAACCCATGAAGATAGTGCCGGGATTATTATGCTGGCCCTGGATGAACTCCTGGATATTTTTCTGGACCAGTATCTGAATACGAATCAATGAAACTTATCTCTCTTGCCTTTGAATAAACTTAGAAGTAAATAACCCGTTTTGCAATTCCCTTCCACTTTTTGCTTTTTTACTCAACAATGCTTTCTTATTTTGCCGATGTATTCAACCAAAGCAACAGAGGTATAGATGGATACCGACAAACTGATGAACCAGATTAATCGTGCATATGAAATCGACACAAGGCCCGATGCGAACACAACTAATGCTATACAGGAAATTATCGAATTGCTGGACAAGGGTAAAATCCGGGTCGCCGAAAAGGTTAACCAGAACTGGCAGGTGAACGAATGGATTAAAAAGGCCATTCTTCTTTATTTTAAAGTTCGGGGGATGACCAAAATGGAAGCCGGTCCATTTGAGTTTTATGATAAAATTCCATTGAAGAAGGATTTTGAGTCACAACGGGTCCGGGTAGTGCCGCCCGGCGTCGCCCGTTATGGTTCATATCTGGCGCCGGGTGTTGTGCTAATGCCCGGCTATGTCAACATAGGGGCTTATGTGGACAGTGATACCATGGTTGATACTCACGCGACGGTTGGTTCCTGCGCCCAGGTGGGAAGGCGGGTTCACCTCGCCGGTGCGGCCCGGATCGGAGGCGTGCTTGAACCACCGCAGAGTACGCCCGTCATCATTGAAGATGATGCCTTTATTGGTTCCGGTGTATCCGTTATGGAAGGCGTTATTGTTAAAAAAGAATCCGTGTTGGGAGCCGGGGTAATTCTAACCGGATCTACAAAAATCCTGGATGTGTCAAACCGTGAAATAAAAGAATATAAAGGGATGATACCAGAAAGATCTGTGGTTATTCCGGGAGGTTACCAGAAAGATTTTCCGGCAGGTTCTTTTAATGTTCAATGCGCTTTGATAATTGGAAAAAGAAAGCAATCGACCGATAAAAAGGTCTCATTAAACCGGGTTTTGCGGGATTATAATATTAATGTGTAAAAGATTTGTCTTCAGCTAGAGGAGTTGTTCACATTGTACGGTTTTAGTGTTAACAAAATATGACCCAGGGTTAACAGTTTTGATCATTATGCAAATGTCTTATACCTTCCGCACGGGTTGTTAACACTCTTTTAAAAACAAATTAACATTGACACGTGTTTTTTTACTTCGTTTTCCGCTGTTATCCACACAATTCACTCGCTAATTATAATAATGAGTATTTAACTTATTTCTTTATTTACTTTAAATAAGGAACATAAATTTTATTTTTATCTGTCCCTTTTTCTTGATACTAGTAAATCCTCTTTACTTTTCTTTTTTTCGTTGATAATCGGTAATATAAAATCCGCTTCCTTTAAATATAATTCCGGATTCCCCACTGATTTTCAGTTTTGCCTTACCATGGCAAACCGGACAGATTACTTCCTTTTTATAGGATGTTATGGTGCTGACCTTTTCGAATAGGTAACCACATTCTTTACATCTATATTGATAGGTTGGCATCATTAAACTCCGGTGCTTATATCACCTGTTTTAGATGCCGGAATATTTTAAAAAGTTTCATTGATAAAAAAAGTTGTTATAGATTACCGAAAATTGGTTCTTTCCACCCAAAAGTGCACCGGCCCAGATAATCTCTTTTCGTATAATATTGTGAATGTCCTCGGCTGTTTTTCGGATATCCCATTGAGCATGTTTATCTTCGCGCATTCTGAGGAAATGGTATAATTCTCTCATGTTTATCTTAAAAAGAACCCGTCTTCGATGTGCATTGGTCAAAACATATGGTGCCAGCTCCGGAAATTGTTTATAAAGTTTCCAATAAAATTTATTGGTCTTTTCAATGGTATCCAGAAAGATGTTTTTCTGTCCCGTCTGAACAATGGATTCCGGAATGGTAATGCCCAGGTTGGGAGAATAATCCTGTGTGATAATATTAGCCATACGATGGCGTTTGAGTTGACCAAAGTTTGAAGCGCTGACCACAAGCTGGAAAGTGAAACTGGCAAACTCAAATTCTCTTAAAACACTATCCCAGGAATTCATATCCCGGAACATAACTTTGAAGAAATTTTCTTTCTCGGATTCTGATAGTAGTTTTACTTTTTGGACACATTTATTATAGCTGTTTTCAGAAAGCCGAAACAACGCTGTAGCAAGAATTTTATCATCAATGTCTGCAGGAAAATCAATTAATGCTGCGGTTGATAAAGTTTTTTCGTCTCCGGAAAAGTTGGTGTTCAGCTCCTGAGTATAGGCAAGTAAACTTCGTTTTTTATCCTTTAGATAGCTTGTTGGTTCAACATACTTTACAATCGAGGGGGCATAATTTTTAGTTGCCTCATACAGCAGACGTGCGTATTCATTTACTTCTGAAAGATGATGACTATTGCATTTGGCAATCATATTCTCAAGGGTTCGGGCATTTACTGTCATACCCAACTGGGTTTGAGTTGCCAGAGAGATAACATAGCGAGCATCCTCTTTTGCCAGTCCTTCCAGCATCCGGTGATTTTTGCTATCTTTGGCCAGCAGTTTATGATGCTCGAAAAAATAGGGCTTCAGAATATCATAGAGCTGGAAATATACCTGATTTTGTTCGCGGATCAGGGAATTGTATTCCTCAACAAATTGAGTATTTTTTAGCTCCTCCGGTACAATAAAATCATCTTCAAAAAGAATATAGCGCTGGGATTTTTCGGTGTAGGAAGCCAGCCGGAAATGTTCGATGGTTTCGACAGCGAAACGCGATGCACCGATGATGTCAAAATTAAAGGTAGCATGCTCAGCAACTGAACTGTGGCCAAGCCCGAATATGATATTCTGGTTGGATTTGCGGGCCCGATCCACCTCCTGACGGGCAATTTCGCGCAGTTCATTTACCGGTTTGGGGTTTCTGCTAATGCGGGCATAGGCTGCTGATATGGTTTCCGGGGTCAAGTTGTCACGGGCCAGCAGCTCCGTCGCCTCCTGGTAAAGCTGATGCAGGGTCTCGTTTTTTGTGACCGGATCCAACCCATTGAAAAAGCCCTCATCCAGATTGGTCGCAACCCGGCGGATAAAATTTTGCAGGTCAGAGATCGTCTCAATGTCCAGATTTAAACCTGATAGTATGACCTTCATTTAAATATCTGGTGTAATGCCTTAAATTTTATTTGAGCTTTTTTAAATATTCTTTTGCTTCCTCTTTATAGCGATCGTCATCAGCACTGGTTTTGGGAAGAGATAATACTTCTTCGAATTGTTTCTTTGCTGCCTCTTTATCGCCCATCTCCTTATAGGTAATACCCAATTCCAGATGGTGGTTGATATGTCCCGGATTTAATTCGATAGCCTTTTTGAAGTCGTTTACCGCGTTTTCCAGGGAAGCGTCCTTGGGAACACCACCCAGAAAAATATTGGCAAATTTTCTTTGAATCCATCCTAACGTTGCCATCTTTCGATTCCATCGTCCCAGAACGTGCCAGGCGATGTCGTCGTTGGGATCTAACTTCAACGACTTATCGACCTCCACCTTTATTTCCTTAGAAAGCCTGACCTGTTCCTTTTTGCCGGCATCCAGGGCGACGCGTCCCAGAGCAATACTCAGGTAGAGATGGCCCTTCGATCCGGTTGAATCTATAGAAACGGCCTTGCGGGCATATTTTTCGCCGTTCTGAAAATATTCATTCCGTTGTTCTTTGCCTTTCAAATCCTCACCAACGTCAACATAGGCCCGGGAAAGCTTCCAGGCGGCTTCATAGCTGTTACTATCCGCCCTCAATGCATCTGAATAGAATTTCAGGGCGACATCATTTTCAAATTTTGCGTATGCGCTATCTCCCATAGCAATAAACTGGCTGGCATCCTGGGTAAACAATGAAAAGGATAAAGATAAAACAGCCAACAAAATTAGAGAGGAATATTTCATGGTGCCTCCGAATGTTATGGTTCTGATATTTTGTATATAGTTGAACAGTATTCTGAACAAGAAGAGTAATCCAAACCTGACGGACAATTTATAAATAAATGCCGGGAAATGTTATCTTAATTTGTTAATTCTGCCTTGAGAATCTGGTCGTAAATCTCAATGGTATCTACCACCTTCATGCCTCGGATAACTTTCCCAAAAGCAGTATGCTTGCCATTAAGGTGCGGCTGTGGCGCCTGGGTAATGAAAAACTGGCTGCCACCGGTATCTTTCCCGGCATGAGCCATACCTACGATACCCCGGGTATAAAAGATATCGTTGTACTCACAGGGGATGGCATAACCAGGCCCACCCCAACCATCTCCTCTTGGATCACCTCCCTGGATAACAAATCCGGGCACTACCCGGTGAAAATAAAGGTTGTTATAGAATTCTGTTTTTACCAGAGTAAGAAAATTTGCAACGGTAATTGGGGCTTTTTCCGGATAGAGCTCCACCTCGAATGTGCCCTTGGTTGTGGTAAATCGGACAATTGGGTTTTTACGATATTTCTCCAGAACGAAATCAAATTTGGTCAGAGGTTGCTTTGCTACCTCGGGCAGTTCAATGGATTTTCCGGCTATTTTTTCCAGTGCATGCTGAGCGGCTGTTCGTATTGGTGGAAAAGGATTACTGAGTTCTTGTTGCAGGAGCGCCGTGGCTTTTGAATCACCAATACTGTCCAGGGCTGTCAAAATGGCCACCATTGGTTCAATGTCCCTCGGTGCGGTAAATTTCTGGTAGGCATTGATCAGAGGCTCAACCGAAGACCGGTCTTTACTCTGGCCAAACTTGCCGGCTACCATGGTAGTGATTGCCGGATCGTATAGTTCCAATTTTTCCAAAAAGAGAGAATTAGGTACACCCTTCCGGTTAACCAAGATTTCCAGAATTTGGCTCACCATCGCATTTTTATCACTATTAGCCAGGGAGAGAAGGATTTTGGTGGATTCGGTACTTTTTATATTTTCCAGAACCTGTATATCATAATAATTCTCCGGCCATTTTAAGGATAAGATCTCATTTTTTACCAGTTTCAGGGCCGCCCCCGGATCAATTTCAGACAGGCTTTCCAGGGCAAGGCCCCGGTCCCGCCAGCTTGAGGCATTCCGGATAAAATCGGTTAAAAAATTGCTTGTCTGGTTGTTGAGATAGGAAGGTAACGCCTGCAAGGCGAGCGCACGTACATGCGGGCTGGAATCGGAACAGGCTTCTTTGATGATATTGAGATATTGAGAGTATTTTAAATCTTTCATAAGTTGTAAAGCGGCAACCCGGACAAGCCAGCTGGTATCCCGGGCTGCACTGGCCAGGGCTTCCAAAAATGTATTTGAGGGGAAAAGCGATACCGCCCCTTTCATTGATTCAAGTTTCTTATAGGGTTCAAATTGAGGGGAACGCATCAATGTGGTAAAAATCGTAATAGCCTTTAAACTAAAAAACCGGGTCAACGGATCACCGGAAAGTAATGACTGAAAAACCGGTCCAAATTCTGAAGGAGAACCTATTCGGTAAAGGGCATAGGCACAACGCCAGCTTAGGGCAGGATCGTTATTTGCCTCCAGCAGCTGACCGATACTTTTTCCCGTTTCATAGGGCGGATATCCCCGGTAGGAAAGAATTGCCGCGGCAATCGAAGCGACCCGTTGATACTCCAGATCACCACCCTCAATAGAGCTTTCCAGTAATCTGGAAATATCCCGATCTGCAGTTTTTCCTGAGGCTTCAAGTAAACGGGATTTTACATTTTTATCCTGTTCAAACGAAATCGCCGAATTCAGGGCAGAAAAAGCTTTCGGGTCAAATGTTTGTCCCAGGGCAAAAGCTGCTTCTTCACGGACTCTTGCGCTTTTGTCAGTCAGACGATTTGCCATCCAGGAGATGGTGGAGGTATCCTGGATCCGTCCCAGAGATTTTAGTGCCTGAACTCGGATATCCTCATCGGGACTGTTCAGCCAGGCGACAAATTTTTCTGGATTGGTATCCCTCAGATATTCCCGCTGTTGAATTTCCTGTAAAATTTTATTATCTGTATGGTTACAGGATAATATCGTTATCATAAAAAAGATTACATACCAGGACAGCTTTTGCATCATTACTTGATCTCCACGGGTTTATAAATTTATGGCCTGAAAGTTCCAAAAGTTTCCTGGCTGAAACAAGTGCTAGCTAACATTAACAAATTTTATATATTAACCGTGGTTGGGGATAGTTAAAGTAGGTACGATACTATTTCTTTTCGGAAAAAAACATATTTGTCTTATATTAGTTCTTATAAAGTAATCCTCAGGTTAATAAAAGTGCAGGGGGTCATATGTTGAAGTATTTTCTTATTGGTATCATCATTTGTGGATTTTTTCAACTGTACGCACAGGATACAACTAAAATACTGATTGTTTATTACAGCCAGCAGGGTCATACCGAAAAGATGGCACAGGCAGTTGAGAAGGGGGCTAAAGCCGTTGCGCTTACCAGTGTTCGACTCAGGTCCGTGCAGGAGGCAAAAAATACCGATGTTCTCTGGGCGGATGCCATTATAGTTGGCAGCCCGGTATATAATGCCAATGTCGCGCCATCGATTCAGTCTTTCATTAATCGCTGGCCCTTTCAGGGAGAACCGCTGAAAGACAAAATCGGGGCGGCGTTTGTCACTGCCGGAGGTATTTCCGCTGGCGAGGAATTTGTGCAACTTAATCTGTTGAAATCGATGCTGATCTTCGGGATGATCATTGTAGGCGGACCGAACTGGACCCAGGCCTTTGGCGCTTCGGCGGTAACGGAAGAGGACCCATTTAAGCAAGAAGCAGCTGGTGAAGTTGATTCCCGGTTTTTACAAAAGGGAGAAAATCTGGGCCGCAGAGTCACAGAAATTGCAAGTCGGTGGAACAGAAACCAGAATTGATTGGTTCACAATAATATTTTAGTCATAGGGGAGACTTGGACAAATTTATAAATCTTTATGAATCATTGGGCTTTGTTTGTACCTTATGCGGCTTAAATTTTGGAGTGGCCTTTAATTTTATTTTTTAAGAGGAGTTTAAATGAAGAAAGTAATCGGTTTTTTAATGATGTTTTTGTTGATCATTCTCGCCTGTTCTCAGGGGGGGGATTCCACAAAATTAACTAAGGGCACACCGGTGTATGACTTCGCCGTGCAAATAACCGAAAAATTGCCCTACTTCAATCCGGAAGATAATAATCCGGTCATTACCACCAAGGATTTTAAAGTTACTACCGGTGAGGTGGTCAAGACCTTAATGGACAACATGGGTTCCCGGGCCTCCCAGCTGGTTTCGCTGGATTCTACCCGCATGAAAAGTATATTAATGCAAAATGCAACGAATATTGCCGAGAAGAAGTTGTTGCTCAAAGCGGCAAGCAACCAGAATATTTCAGTCCCGGCTGCTGAAATTGACAGCGTTCTCAATACTCAGTATCTTCGCTTTGGGGGAGAAGAAAAGTATACCGAAAACCTAAAAAACAATGGTATTGAGTTGGATTATGTAAAAACTCAGATTACCGAAGGGATGACCATCGAGAAATATCTGGATGCCCATTTGAAAGGTGAAACAGCGGTTACGGAAGATGATGTCCTTAAGGCCTATAATGAGGATAAAACAGCAACCGTACGCCACATCCTTCTAATGACCCAGGGCAAAAGTGACTCGGAAAAGGTTGAAATCAGAAAGAAAATGGAGATGATTCTGGATAAGGCCCGTAAAGGAGCAGATTTCGCAAAGCTGGCAAACGAGTATTCCGAAGACCCCGGGTCAAATAAAAAAGGTGGTCTTTATGAAGACTTTGGTAAGGGACGCATGGTAAAACCGTTTGAAGAGGCAGCTTTTTCAGTGCCAATTGGTGGAATCAGCAACATAATCGAAACCCAGTATGGTTACCATATTCTGAAAGTCATCGACCGGAAGAAAGAAACCAAGCCCATAAACGAGGTTCATGATCAGCTGAAAAAACAGCTCGAACAACAAAAGAAAAACGAAGCCTATGTAAAACTGTTAGATAGCCTGAAATCTGAAGCAAATTTTGCAGAAGTGGAATTTTAGGTAATCTGATGAATACCTGATTACACGGTGCATCTCTAAATCCGCCCACCTAAAAAGGGGCGGATTTTTTATTTAAAACAATCTATTCCTCAATATCGTACAGAACAACGCTTTCCTGTTCGTTGGGATCGTTTCGTGCGGCAAGAGCATAGACCGGTTCGATCGGGCTCAAATTTACCGGCTGGTGTGGAACGTTGGCCGGAATATAAAGAAAGTCACCGGCTTTATTAACAACCGAATGCCTGAGACCGATTCCATATCGAGTCTCCACCCGCCCGCTGACAATATATACGGCAGTCTCGTAACCGTTGTGATAATGTGGCTTTGCCTTGCCGCCTGGTGGTATTACCACCATATTCATGGACAACGCCCGGGAACCACAGGTTTGGTTGGTGACGCCAATGATATATGGCAGATTTTGACGGGTCATGGTTTCGTTACCCGGGTGCATGGTAATCACCTTTTCGTCGCTTGGGGTGCCCTTTTTGCTCCCGCCAACTTTTGGGTTCGACATGAAAACCTCCTTTTCATTTTACCAAACTTCAACCTCCCCAATTTAGTTTCACTGGATTTGTGAAGATAATGAAAAGATTTTAAGGTGGTGTTAGATTTTGAAATATTTTCACCGGAAAAATATGTTTTACTTTGGCTCTTAATTTTAATTAATTTTGTACCACTGAAAATTATGGGCATTGAACACAATTAATCATTAAGAAGGAGAGTTTCAAATGAAGAAAATAGTAATTGTTTTACTAATGATGGCTTTTCTGGCTTTTATTGTTGGTTGCTCTGCATCCCGGACCCAGAAAGGCGGGGCCATAGGTGCCGCAGCTGGTGGAGTTGCTGGCGCGGTTATTGGAAAGCAGGCCGGAAATACCATTTTGGGCGCGATCATTGGAGCAGCTGTGGGTGGGGCCGCCGGGGCCTACATTGGTCATTACATGGATAAGCAGGCGGCCGAGATTGAGCAGGATCTTCAGGGAGCCTCAGTTGAGCGGGTTGGCGAGGGTATTAAAATTACCTTTAACTCCGGCCTGTTGTTCGATGTCAATAAGGCCACACTCAGGGATGCCAGTAAAGCCGAGCTCACAAAGCTGGCTCAGATTTTGAACAAATATCCGGATACTAATATCCTGGTGGAAGGTCATACGGATAATACCGGCTCGGAAGAGTATAACCTGGAATTATCGCGCCAGAGAGCCCAATCGGTGGAAAATTATCTGGCTAGTTTAAATGTCAATCCCACCAGATTCACAATTATGGGATATGGCGAGTCTCAGCCGGTAGCGACCAATGAAACTTCAGAAGGTCGTCAGCAGAACCGAAGGGTAGATCTGGCGATTATGGCAAATGATAAATTAAAGAAGCAGGCTGAAAAACAGGCCGGCTAATCCCCTCCATCAATTTTTAAGAATTAAAGCAGAAAGACTTCCCGGGCAACCAGGAAGTCTTTCTCATATTCGGATTTCTTTACGGAATTTAAAATATCAGAGATTGAACCTCATAATTGGTCTGGTTTCCGATCGGCGGGCCACTTCGGTAAATCCGGCCTTCCGGAAGGCGGATGCTAATCCGGTATAAACAAATACGTCAGCGGTTCTTCCCTTTTTAGGTTCAACGGGGTAGGCTTCCAGGATTTTTCCCCCGTTTTGCCGAACAAATTCTTTGGCGGCATTGATCAACAGGATACATATTCCATGATCCCTATATTTTTTGTTTACAAAAAAGCAGACAATGGACCAGACAGGTTGTTGATCCACCGGTTTGAGTATGCGGGAACGTTCCAGGGCAGAGAAATCCTCTCTCGGCCCGACCGAACACCAGCCAATAGGTTCCCCTTCCAGGTAGGCAATTATTCCAGGGGCCTTTCCGGAATTGATAAGCATCTTCATTGCTTTCTTATTGCCATCACCCTTCTGTTTGTCGAAATCCGACCGTTTTAATCGCCACCACATGCACCAGCAACCACCGCAGGCGCCCCTCTTCCCAAAAAGCCGTTCAAAGTCTTTCCATTGTTCGGGTGTTAGGGGATGGTATTCAAAGGTGGTTTTAGATCCGGAATTCATTTAGGAAATTCCGATGCCATTTTTAGTTGATTTTTTAATCTTGTACATACAATTATCGGCTAGCAGCAGCAAATCTTTTTTCGACTGGGCATTCTCTGGATAGACCGCCAGTCCGAAACTTGCTGTTACCTTCACTGGCTTGGGATCATTCTTTAAATAAGTAGATGAACGGATGGCTTCCAAAATGCTTTCGGTCAGTCCCAGGGCACTTTGTTTGTCCCGGTCCGGCATCACCAGCACATATTCATCTCCGCCATATTTTATCAGAAGGTCCTTTTCGGAGAGACAACCTGAAATCGTTTCCCCAATCTCATTTAGTACCATAGACCCAGAAAGATGGCCATAGGTATCCACCACGTGTTTAAAATTATCAATGTCCATAAATGCTACCGAAAGTTTTTTTTCGTGGCGGTCGGCCTCATGCAATAAGGCCGGTAAAATCTCGTGCAAATACCGGGCATTGTAAAGCCCGGTGTATTCATCAGTGATGCTGAGCTTTCTGATCTTTGCCATATACTGCGAATTCTCGATAGCGATGGCCGCATAATCCGAAAGAATAGAAAGTATGGGTAGTTTTTTCTGCTTGAAAAGTTCAAAATTTTCAATATTAATGATCTCGATAACTCCCAAAACTTTTCCGTGGGTTTTTAGAGGAATACACAAAAGTGACTTGGTGGTAAATCCGGTCCTGGTATCTACCTGCCGGTAAAATCTGGGATCGTTTTGAACGTCCGGGATAAAGATAATTTCACCCGTCGACGCTGCTTCTCCGGCGATTCCGGTACCAACTGGGATCCGAAAATCCTTGACCGATTCCCGCTCAATGCCGACTACCACCTCAAAGGTCAGCTCATTTGTTTTTTCATCCAGCAACAGTAACGACCAGTTCTCGGCCTCTACCAGCTGGCTCATTCGGGACATGATCAGGTTCAGTATTTCGTTTAAATTTAAGGTAGAAGTAAGCAATTTCCCAATTTGCAGGCAGGGCATCACCCCATCGGAATCGATCGAAAAATTGAATGATGAATTAATTTCCTTGTCCATGCCATTTCCCATATATAAATGTCAAGAATTACTTTCGGATTTTGCCAGGAGCGCTTTTGCGATGATTTCCCACTCCTCTTCCAGAGAAATGTCCGGTCTCTGTTTTCCTGCCCTTGAATACCAGTAGGAAGCGTTTGACAAATCGCCCTCTTTCTGGTGGAGATAGGCATGAACCCAGGAACCATCAGTAGATGAATTTTCCTGAGCGATGGCATGGGCAGTGTCCCAGTCACCCTGTGCTTCGATCCATAAGGCTCGGAGTAAATCCTCGAGTCCTGCCGGTGGTTGCTTCTGGGAAAGGGTAGATTTAAATTCTTCCAGATTCATCGTTAAAATCCCGGATTGGTTTGAACTAATTATACATATTTTTTAGCGGCAATTCAATTGATACTGCGTCAGAATAAAAATCTATCCGGCTGTTTGCAAAACGATGCAGAAAACACAGATATTAACAGAATTTGGGATGGTAAAAGACCTTGTGCCGAAAGATCGCAAAGATCAAAATATGCCTACCCGATTGAGAAGGCTAGAGTTTTGTTTCGCCCGGATAACGAAAATCCAGAAAGACTGTTTAACGTTTCCGGATTTAGGGTCTTCGTTTTCTAAACAAAATGATCACAGGATCATTCCTTGTCTGGAATACGGCTGGTAATTTTACCGTCAGTATCATAAAAGCTCAGACTGCCGCTATCTTTGTAGTACAGGACTGCTGCGCCTTTAGAATTTTCACCATGGAGGGCGATACCCTCGCCGCCATGGGCAAATTGGGCAACCCCAATCCGGATCGTTCCGGTAGTATCAAAGACATAGAAAGCGGATTGGCTCTGATCCTGAACGGCAGCTACCCTCAGGCGATCGTTCGGGTCATTTATAAACAGGCCGCGAGAGCCATCCGCATCAACTCCCAGGACCGCAATCGGGTGACCATGCTCATCTACCACTTCCAGGCGCTGACAACGAACGGTCCTGTTATCTTCACTCTGGGGAAAACTGCCATAAATTAACAGGGCGAGAAACCCCAGGATGACTAACATTTGCATACGGTTTTGACGCTCCAGACGCTTGAGACGTCTCTCAAATTTATTATCCATTTTAATCTCCGTTGTTATCTCCAGGCACCGATAATCAGCCCTTTGAGGGAAAATGCGATTATCAAGTAGCCACAATTAATGAGGATATACTTCCATGATTTCTTTTCGAACATCCCGATGATGGCAAGCCCCATGGCTGCCCAGCCGAATCCGGCCAGAAAACCGGCGGCAAGCCCCCAAAGCGTGGTGGTTTTTGGATCACCCAGAAAAAAAGCCAGATTATAGGAAATAACCAAAGAAAGAATAAAGGTTATTCCATAAGTGAACAGCGGGTTTCCTTTTCTGACAACTTCATCAGACAGTTTATTTTCCCGTAGCCAGGCCTTATAAAACAACAGTGGTGAATACCAGAGAGCGCCGACGAAAAAGTCGGATATGGCGGCAACCCATACAGCCCAGTGATTTATGATTAAATGATCCATGAGAATCTCCTCTTGTTATTTGGTTTAGTGGACCTTGTTAAAATTTGTATTTTTTAGAAACGAGCGAAAATTGTTTTTAGTGTTATTCTTGAACAACTGATGTAAGTAAAGAACCGTTCCTCAATCAAATAAGGGTCTGACTTGTCAATTTTCGAGAAAGGAAAACTGCTCAAAGATAAACTTGGTTTTGAAGGTAAATCAAGAAAAAGATTGTCACCCATCTGTAGATTTGGATACCGATTTATTGTGTTCAAATGATAGGTTTCAATAAATCCTTACATCTTGACAAAGCTGATTGGTAGTTTATATATTTTCTAAAACTGAAAGAATAAGGAAAATAACATCGAATTAGATTCATACCTTACTGTTGAAGGAAAATTTCGTCACCAAATAAAAGTAAAGGGTTCCACTTTTATCGGGACCCTCACCCATGTCGAACTCAAAGAGGATGCGGAAATATTTATTGAGGATATCCGCAGGGAATTCCATGATGCCACCCATAACTGTTTTGGCTATCGTATCGACGCAGACGAATTTCGGTATTCTGATGATGGTGAGCCTTCTGGAACGGCCGGGAAACCAATCCTGGCAATAATTGACAAACACCAGCTTAAACAAGTTGCTCTAACCGTTACCCGTTATTTTGGCGGCACCAAACTCGGTACCGGCGGTCTTATCCGGGCTTACGGCGACTGCGCGGATCAGCTGATTAATCAGTCCCGAACCATAAGGAAGGTAAACTACCAGACATTTATTATCTCCTACGGGTTTGATCAGATCAGCAGAGTGCAACATCTGATACATAAATATGGTGCGCAAATTTCTGAGGAGGCAACTCCTGACGGTATGAAAGCACAGATTTCAATTCCACCCTCAAAAAAGCAGCCCTTTCTGACAGAAGTTATCAATCTTACCTCCGGTAAAATTAAAATACTTTCGGAAAATTAATTTTAAAAAGTGATCTCGGCAGAAATTTTGACCCGATAAATGGTTAGGTTAATCAAGAGAGCAATTTTTATTTACAAATAGGGTGTTTAAAAGAATAAAGAGTTAAATTCTGATAATGGAAGTTCGCGTCGAGAAAATATCCAAGGAATTCCAGGAAAAGCAAGTTGTCCGGGACCTCTCCCTGGATCTGTCGCCGGGGAAAGTAGTCGGCTTGCTCGGCCCCAATGGTGCCGGAAAGACGACTACCCTGAGGATGGTCTTAAATATTCTTCAACCGGATACCGGGCAGATTCTGTTTGATGATCATCGCATGAACAGAAAAACGCGGAATACTATTGGTTATCTTCCGGAGGAACGAGGTCTCTATCAAAAATACAGCGTGATCGATGTATTGCGGTATTTTGGCAGACTTAAAGGGCTTACCGCCCGCAAAAGCCATGTGGAGGCGGTGCGGTTGCTGGATCGATTCCAGATGATCGAGTATCTGGAGGAGCCAATTGGCCATCTTTCCAAGGGCACCCAGCAAAAACTTCAGTTCCTGGTTTGTTTTATTCACGATCCCGACTTTCTGATCCTGGATGAACCATTCTGGGGACTCGATCCGCTCAATCAGGAAATCTTCCGGAACAGAATTCAGGATTTTAAGGAAGAGGGTAAAACAATTCTGTTATCTACCCATCAATTAATAGAGGCGGAAACGTTGTGCGACTATTTTCTCCTCATTGATCGGGGAGAGGCCGTCTTAAAGGGTACACTAAAAGAAATCCGTAAAAACTTTCATCAGAATATTATCATTGTTGAAGCACATCAAAATCCCTCTGTACTGCAGGACATTCAGAAGGTCAATAAGGTAGAAATTAAAAATTCCGTTGCCCATCTGTTTGTGGATGAGAATGCCCCGATAAAATCGATTATGCAGGATATCATAAAGAAAGTTGATATCTCCAAGATGGAATTCAATAAACCAAGTCTTAACGATATATTTTTGCAGACAATTAAAAGCAGAAAAAAATGAGTCAATTTTTTGTCATAACCTTCTGGGAATTTTTCCGACATTTCAAATCGCGCAGTTTTTTATTGGCGACCTTTGTTTCTCCGGTAGTTTTTGCCGCTATTATTTTTATTCCCACTCTTTTCCTGGAAGACCCCGCCTCCAGTCAACCCAAGGTAATTGGTTGCGTGGAATTCGACTCCAGCGGGATTTGCCGTGACATCCAGTCCCGCTATCTGGAAGCTAACGCCATGCTGGACCAGCCCTCTACGGTTCAGGTTATTCCGGTTAAACCGGATACCTCCCTTAGAATGTCCAGGATATTTACGAACGTTAGTCAGCTCAAGGTCGACCTCGATAGTCTTGAAGATGCCTATAATAAAATAAAGGAGCGCCGTAAATATGTTTTTCAGAAGCCGAAAACGCCTTCCCGGGATGCCCTGCTGAAGAACACCTATGCAGATCTGATTCAGACACGGGAGGCACGGGATCTGGCCCAGCTGGAATTTCAGAGAGCAAAGAGTGAATCCGATTCGTTGTGGAAAGTTGAGCTGCAAAGAAAAGCCGACCGAATGCTTCGGGACCTGGAACTGGAAGGATATCTTCTAATCGATCGTAATGATTTCGAACAGGGCGTGGTTGAATTTCACTCACTCATCCCGGCCAATTTTCTGGAAATGGATCAGGTGAAACAGGCTATTCAGGTGGTGGTAGTGGAACAGCGGCTGAAAAATGAAGGCGTACAGCTGGAAAAAATACAGCAATATCTGGAGCCGGTTCTGCTCAGAGAAATACAGCTTCAGGGAGAACAGAAGCAGGAATTCGATTTCATGGTCAATTATCTTGGCCCGATCGTGGTAGTCTTTTTTCTTTTTATCAGCATTTTTACTTCTAGTGGATTCCTGTTCAATGGCGTTTTAAAAGAGAAGACAGACCGGGTGATAGAAATTCTCTTATCCTCGGTGAGTCATTTGCAACTGATAGCCGGTAAAATTTTTGGTTTAGGAATTTTAGGGTTATTTCAAATCCTGATCTGGTTTGGTATAACTTTGATTCTGGTAGGTCTGAATGTTATTAAAGTAGGAGAAATTGGATTTCTAACCATTGGAAATGCCGGTTTGTTTCTGCTTTATTTTATCTTGGGCTATCTGTTTTTTGCCTCTATTTTTGTGGGAATTGGCTCACTTTTTTCCAATTCGGAGGATGCCCATCATTTAAATCAGTTTATGCGTATGCTTTCTATTTTTCCGATCGTTCTGGCCGTGTTGGTATTGGAAACGCCAAACTCACTGCTGGTAAGGATTCTCTCATTTGTTCCTCCCCTGACACCTACTTTTATGATATTGCGAACACCGCTAGGAAGCCCATCAACCGAGGATTACCTGGTGTCTACCGGTATAATGATTGTTTCTATCCTTATTAGTATATTCATGGCTGGTAAAATTTTCAAAATGGGCAGCCTGCTTTACGGAAAGCGACCGAGGATTAAAGAAATGTTTGCACTTCTATTCAGGAAAGGCTAATCCCGATTAAATAAAAACGATAAAGGGGCAAAATTTTTTGCCCCTTTAATTTTTATCGCTTTCTACTTGGACGTCTTCTTGCGAGGTGTGGGCTTTTTTGCGGGCTTGGAAGGTGCTTTAGTGGTTTTTTGTTTTGGTTTTACCGTTTTCGCTTTTTCGGTTTCTTTAACTTCGGCTTCAAGCGGTTTTTCTTCCTCCTCCTCTTCTTTCAGTTCTTCATCCTCACGCTCCAGCAAATTCTCATTTTCCTGGAGTTTGTATAGAATAACGTAAATAATGGTTAATCCGGAGTTCCCAATAGCTTCCGCATAGGCCAGAACAGAGCCGCCGATGATGATCAGAAACACTGCCACGATGTAACCCGCCACCACCATTGTTCCGGATACTTCCGGTAAATTGGGATGCTGGTGAATCATATAGATCCAGTTCCCCAGATTGGAGGGCAGTGCATGAGCCCAGTGATACAATGCCGGGAAAGCATTGTCGATGAGGGACAGGCCGTATTTGGAAAGATGGGACATCTTATCGCCCATTCCAACAGAGAAGAGCCAGAAGAAAATGTTGTAAGAGATCTTAATAGCAGCTGCGAAAAGGAAAAATCCGACAAATTCCAGGATACCAATTATCGATGTATAAATTACAATTCTCCAGGGCTGATTAAAGGTGATGCTAAAGGACTGGAAAACCCCACCGAGCGCATCTTCATCAGAGGTTGCCAAAATAGCCGGGACAAAGAAGGTGCCCACAAAAAAGGCAAGAATGATAAAGAAAAGCAAAAGCGCTGCAAAGATATAGGGTATTATCAGAACTGCGGTACCCAACTCTCCCACATAAGGGATCCTCCCGATAAAGGCCATAACCAGGGCGGCGATTACAAAAAAAGCGATGATAAAAAGGAAGGTGAGCATTGCGCCAACCGAGGAGATCCATTTCTTAAAGGCAAATTTGTATGCCTGCGTCCAGGTATAGAAGAGCTCATCCCGCAGGGTCATATAGACAACCCGGGCAACAGCTGTATTGGTCAGAAGAAGAATGGCCGCTAAAACAGCCAGACCAAGTATATAAATTACCGTACCATACCACGGAACAGGCATGGCAAATGCGCAAGGCAGCAATCCGAAGGTGTACCAAACCTCCAGAAAGCCGTATCCACTGGCAAAGAAGCTGATATAAGTGATAATCAGATAAGAAAAATATCCTGCCAGTAGACCCAGTCCATTGATCCATATTCTCTGCAGGCTAAAACCCAGCCGTGGGGCCCGGAACAAATCCTTGAAATTAAAATGCATGGCTTTCATAGCACCTCCTTAAATAGTATAATTCGGAATGAAAACAGACCAGCAAATATTAATAAATTATTAAATATATGTCAACAGAATGCTCGCAGAAATCAGAACTCATTGATTGTCAATAAAAGGCTCGAATTTTTTTACCAGTTCATGAAGTGGCTGAAGTTTCAGGTGACGAAACTTAATCCCGGTTACTTCAAAAATTTTCAGGGCGGCTTTGTGAAAATCCTGATCCCGGTGTTTGTCCGATAAAAAAATGACTTCTTTAATCTCTTTTTGAGCTATCTTTTTTGCGCATTCATTACAGGGAAACAAGGTGGTATATATCCGGCAATCGTCAAGTGAGCTGGTAGTAGAATTCAGTATGGCATTAGCTTCGGCATGGACGACATAGGGATATTTGGTTTTCAGCCACTCACCCTCCCGCTCCCAGCTGAATTCCTTTTCATCTGCGCCGGCAATAAAGCCATTATAGCCCGTCCCCACAATTTTATTCTTCTGATTAACAATAACCGCCCCCACCTTGCTGCTGGGATCTTTTGAACGAAGAGAAGTAAAAATAGCGATTCCCATAAAATACTCATCCCAGCTCAAGTAGATATTCTTCATCTGAGGCCCTGTCAGTTTATCAAAATTAAACAAATTCCAGGTTTTAAGGAAACACCTTTTAATCTTTTTAAACCGGAATTCGGTTTATCCGGAACAATGCCGGCTAAAATATTAATCGGGAAGAAGATACTGTTCTTTGGAGTTGAATATGAATTGATAAGCGGTTAATTTATTGGGAAATTAATGGAGAAGTTCTTTTTGGCAAAAAACATCTATCACTTTAAAGGGAATTTTAAGAGCTTTCTTTTTGTGCTGGCAGTTATTCTGATTCTTGGGTTTCTCTATTACACCCAGATGCTGGTTGAAGAACTTCAGCAGCAGTCGCGCGCATTTTTAAATTTCCGGATTAAAATATTTGAAAAAAATATTAATACCGATGAAAATCAGGATCTGAGTTTCTTCTTCAACGAAGTAATTCAGCAGGCGGATTATCCCATAATTTATACCGATTCCGAAGGAGAGCCAGCCTTCTGGCGTAACGTGGATATCCCCCAAATTATGGAACGTCCATTACCCCCGGACATTCTGGCCAGCCTAAAAGATAAAATAGCCGATTTTGATAAAACCAATGAGCCCATCCCCATATCCTATCAGGGATCAGTACTCGGGTATTATCATTATGGGGAATCCAAAATAGTTCAGCAATTGAGGTGGCTCCCCTATATCGAAATTGTGGTTGTCGGCCTGTTCATCATGATTGGTTATCTGGGATTCAGTTCCATCAAGAGAAGTGAAGAAAGATTGATCTGGGTGGGTATGGCCAAAGAAACCGCCCATCAGCTGGGAACCCCATTGTCCTCGCTTATCGGATGGGTGGAATATTTGAAGACTTCTCCGGACAAAGCGCTGGAAGTTGTGCCCGATTTTGAGCGGGATCTTAACCGTCTACAAACCGTTACGAATCGGTTCTCAAAAATCGGTTCGGTTCCCGATCTTCGGGAAGAAGATCTGGCCGCAATAATTGATGAAATCGTCACCTATTTCAGAAGAAGATTGCCTACCGGGGAAGGGAAAATTGATATCCAGACCAGGATAAATCCCAATATGCCTCCGATGCTCATCAATAAGGATTTATTCTCCTGGGTTATGGAGAATTTAATTAAGAATGCGGCAGATGCTATCGAGGGAAAGGGCGGAACAATTGGGATTTTTGTGGAAAAGTTGAATGACCATCATGTTTATATTGATGTCCAGGATAATGGCAAGGGAATGACCAGCCGGGAGCGGAAAAACATTTTCAAACCAGGATATAGCACAAAAAAACGGGGATGGGGATTGGGATTAAGCCTGGCCAAACGTATTATTGAAGAATATCACGGTGGGAGCATTCAGTTAAAAGAATCCCAGCCGGAAGGCGGATCCACTTTCCGGATTGTTTTCAATATTAAACAATAGGATATAAAAATTTCTTTTGGATGGGTCTTGACAATCATCCGCTCAGAGTAAATACCCCTCATGGGATAGTAGCCAGTCCTTAATACGTAATCCACCGCTATAACCTCCCAGATTGCCGTTCTTTTCAATTACCCGATGACAGGGAATAATAATGGGAATGGGATTTTTGCCATTGGCATTTCCAACCGCCCGGACTGCCCGCTCTTTTCCGATTGACCGGGCAAGTTTTTCGTAGCTCCAGGTGCTGCCGTATGGAATTTCCTGGAGTTTCTCCCAGACGCTTATCTGAAATGGAGTACCCTGTGGCATCAGCGGAAGTTCAAATCGGGTTCGTTCTTTTCGGAAATATTCGTCAAGCTGGATCCTCGCCTGTTTCAGAACATCATTTTCCCTCTCAAAATGAAACTCAATTTCCTGCTCCTGATATTTTTGGATGAATGTACTATTCGAATCTTCGCTCCAGGCTAAATGAATGACGTTATTCTCATTGGAATAAATGAACAATGGCCCCAAAGGAGAATCCATAGAGATTTGAAATATCTGCATATCAATAAAAGAGCTTAAATAAAAAATTTAATAATTAGGTTTTTAAATTTGAATGAAACCATCCGGCTTGTTTGGTGTAAAATGAACTGTAAATATACCTCATATTTACCTCCATCAATAAGAGGCGGTATTCACTGGATGTGGATATCGCCTCTTTTAGTGTTGCTTAAAAATTTTTTCTCCTGCCCGCACTTCAAGCGGAAGCTTGTTTTCCGAAGGCGGAATGGCACAGGTATAGCGCGGATTATAGGCACAATAGGGGTTGTAAGAGAGATTGAAATCAACAACGTAATTCCCATCCGGTAATTCCACGAGGTCAATATATCTTCCAGTATAGTAGGTTTCTTCGCCGGTGGTTCGATCGGTGAATCCCAGAAATAAATATTTCTCCCGGGTGGTGTCTTTCGGTACAATCTGATATATCTGCAATTCATTTGGCCTATTTTTATAGCTAAACGCAAAATAGCCATATTTTAATGCCGGCCGCAAATCACCCTTTGTTCCTACAATTGTGTCGGGTTTTGGTGTATCATAGAGAATAATTGGTCCCTCGAATCGTAAGGAAATATCGATCGGAAAATAATTAAGGCCCTTGAAGGTTGTTTTATCTTCTTCCAGAATCGGCGACCAATCCGCATGGAGAAAGATACTATCCTTTTCTGCCCTATACTTGTTTATTTCGGTTAATATCTTTTGTTGTTCGGTCGAATTTTGGGAGGTTTGGCAGGCGATGAACAGAAACATCATTATTGCCGTCAATTTATAGAAGTTATGATGAAAAGGCATGTTTTATTCCCGGATTAATTGATTTGAACTGGTTGATGTCTATTGGGATTAACGAGCTAAACATTCTTATTTAACCAGCACGGCTGTTCCACTGGCTGTTACCATGAGCATCCCTTCCCGCACAACTTCATAATCCAGGTCTACGCCAACTATGGCATTCGCCCCGAGAGTAGCCGCGTTCTGTTCCATTTCCTGGAGGGAAACCTGCCGGGCGTGGGATAGTTTGGTTTCGTAGGCCGAAGATCTTCCACCAACAATATCCGTAATACTGGCAAAAATATCCCGTACAATATTGGCCCCCATGATGGCTTCGCCTGTGACAATTCCTTTATACTCTATGATGGTTTTGCCTTCAATCGACGGTGTTGTCGTGATAATCATTTGGTGCCCGCCTATTTTTGAGTAATAAATTCGGGTAATTCAGCGATTGAAACGATAATAGCCCCCGGCTTAATTCTGGATTGTTGCAGAAACTCTTCCCTGAATTTCCCGGTTTTAACAGCTATCCCGAACAACCCGGCTTTCTGACCACCCTCGATGTCTGTCTCAAGATCATCCCCCACAATAGCAAGCTCTTGCGCTGGGATTTTTAGTTTCTCAGCTGCCTGCAGGAAAAATTCTTTGCGTGGTTTACCGATGATAATTGCCCGTTTATTGGTGGCATATTCCAGAGCAGCCACCATAGCGCCCGCATCGATAGTCAAACCCTCGCCAGTTTGCCAAAATCTGTTTTTTTGAAGGGCCAGAATCTTTGCGCCATTCATAATCAGCCGGAATGCGCTATTTAACCTATCGAAAGTCAGGTCTGGTCCGGGATCTCCCACCACCACATATTCCGGATTGAAGGCGGTGATCTTGAAATCTTTAAAATCGTTTACCGCGCTGCCGGACAGGAATAAATTAATAGCCACAACTCCTTTGTTCTTCAACCAGCTGACCGCAGCTATTGGAGCGGTAATAATGTCGGTCTCCTCAACCGGAAAACCGATACGTTTTAGGTGGTGCCAGATGGTGATTCGACTTTGACGTGTGGTATTGGTAACCAGCAGGAAGGGTATTTTTCGGTCCTGCAAAAAGTTGATGGCCTCAACCGCACCATCAACCCGTTGATTATCAATTGTTAAAACTCCATCGATATCAATAAGAAAGCCGGCAATTTGTCGTGGCATTCGCTTCTGGTAAGTTAGCTGGATAAATTACACTTAATCTCTAATGAGAAAGCAAAAATCAGGCTTCAGCCTCTTCAGGGACGGCTGCCTCCGGTTCCGCTTCAGGATTTGCAAGGCGGACAACAAAAGAATTTGTTGGACAACGCTTGACCGCAGTATCAAAATCTTCCCAGTCCGCCGGTACCTCCGGCATGTTATCTTTCATAACAATTTTTCCGGACGGCGTGATATTGGGTTTTGCACATAGCCCGCAGGCGATGCACCCTACAGAACATACTTGTCTTACAACCTTTCCGGTATCCTGGTTGACACAGCCCAAAAAGACCTTCTGTGATCTGGGGACCAACTGCATAATACCTTTAGGACACTCTTCCACACAAATACCGCATGCAGTACATTTATCTTCAAAAACTGTCGGTAGGCCATTGTCCTGCATAGCCATCGCATCAAAGGGACAAGCTTTGACACACGATCCATGTCCCAGGCATCCATAATCACAGGCTTTATGACCACCCTGAATTAATACCTCGGCATTACAATCGGCAAGGCCCTCATATCTGAACTTGTCATTAGCGATTCCATGAGCACCCTGGCATTGAACCACCGCGACCATCGGATTCTGAGCCTCGGCTTCAACACCTAAAATCTCAGCAATTTTACGGATGACATCTTCTCCTCCGGGAGCGCAAAGAGTAATCGAGGTATTTTCAGCAACAATTGCTTCAGCATAATTGGCGCATCCGGGATATCCGCATCCTCCGCAATTGGCCTGGGGTAAAGCCTCGTTTATTTTATCAATACGCGGATCTTTTTCGACATGAAAAATTTTTGATGCAAAAGCCAGGACTGCTCCAAAAATCAGTCCCAATCCTCCCAGTGTAATTAATGACGATATGATCTGAACATTCAATTTCGATAACTCCTTATCTAACAAAATTTCCGTGAAAAAATACACACACCATAATATTTTGTCAAGAGAATAGATAAATTATTAAGTATTTCATCGGACTTTATTCTCAAGACGTTAATATACAGTTCGAGAATTTTTTGGAAATTAATTAGGAGATTAAATATACAGTCCCGGGGTAATGCCGAAATCAAAAACTCTTTAAAAGAGAGAGTTGGTAAAGTATGGTGGAGTATCAGTGATTAGTTTTATCCGGGTAGGCAAGAATTACCAGCGACCTTTTCTGTTCCAGGAAACATGACCCTTTTCCAGAAGATGATTTTTTCCGCCAAAACCGGCATGTTTGAGGATTTTTGAATGTCGGTTATACCAAGTAGCAATTTTCTGTTTACCTACCCGATAGAACCGATAAAAAAATTGTTTATTTTTAGTAGCTTCAGCAGCTTCATTATAGAACAACTTCATTTTATCCCCTGAAAAATTTTGTTATAAACTTCTTTTCCCCATTTCTAATCGAATTTCAAAGTTAGAATGGTTTTCCTTTCCGGCAATTGATTTGGGAAAATAATTAAAACGGTACTGCGGTCGGATTGAAAAGTAAAAATTTTCATTGGTAGTAAAATCTACACCCACCCCAATGGCAAAACTATAGGTAATTCGGTATTCATTGCTTCTTGGAATTCTTGCCTGTTCATCAGGTGGGAGTTGTGAATATTCGATATTGTTACCGCGAGGGAAGTTCATACCAAAGGTAACTCCAGATAAAGCAACAAGATAGGGTCGGAAACTTTCATCAATACTATCCTGGAAGAATCGTTTTTTAAATTCCAGATTCAGTGGTATGAAAAAAAGCCGATTAAATTTGTTCAGCTCAATAGGGTAACCGGTATAGGGATTGTAATAAGTAAACTCTTTTTCATCACGCATCATGAAAAAATCGAGTTGAGCGCCAATATAGTAGAAATTTGGCAGAGCGATTCGGTAAAACCCGCCCAGCCCGAAACCAGACATGGCAATGGTAAAGCCTGCCCCATATTCATCTGAATGTTTAGGTTGCATATCATCATACTGGGCGAACATGCTTACTGGAAAAAGTATTAATAACACGATTAAAATGTACCGCATAAAATCTCCAACTAGTTTTTCCTAATTTAGGCAAATTCTGAGACATTAAACCACTCTTTTTACACCCAAGGTAAAAAAAAGCTCCCTAAAAATTTCAGGGAGCCTTTTTCTTTTAAAACGGGACACTATCGTCTTCCGGTTGATCCAAATCTTCCGGGACCTTTATCTCTGGTGGCGGCTCCTGTTCGCCGGTATCAGCCCTGGCCCCGAGAGACTCCAGCATCTGAATATCATTCGCGATAACATCGGTAACATTCCGTTTCACTCCATTCTGATCCTGCCACTCACGGTATTGTAAACGCCCTTCAATGTAAACCCTCATTCCCTTGTGTAAATATTGTTTAGCAAATTCCGCAAGCCTACTCCACGCAACAATTCTGTGCCATTCGGTTTGTTCTTGCTGGTTGCCGTCTTTGTCCTTATAGGATCGATTAGTAGCCATACTGAAATTAGCAACCGCATTACCGCTGGGTGCATACCGGACCTCTGGGTCAGCACCAAGCCTACCGATGAGGAGAACCTTGTTCACAGTACCTTTGGACATTGGCAGTCCCTCCTGTGTTTGGGTAAAATTTATGTTTATTATTTGAATCTGTTATAATTTTAAAATATTCGTTTAAAAAAATCAAGTAAAAAACTTTGGTTGATTAATTTTTTCTACTTTTTTCGTAACCAGATTTCGGGATTTTCAGTTTTATTGTTTCCATAAATTTCCAAATGAAGTTTCGGACCCTCAAGGGAGCCGCTTTCGCCCACCGTACCGATAACATCGCCATCGTCAAGAAAATCGCCGGTATTAACTAAAATTTGATCCAGGTGGGCATAAACGGTGTAATAACTATCATTATGATCCACGATTATCATGTTGCCAAATCCACTCATATACGTAATTAGACTTACGATCCCCGAGAAAACGCATCTTACATCACTCCCTAAATCTGCCCTGATATCTAACCCAGTATTATTCAACACCGTTTTAAGTTTTGGATTTTTGAATTTGCCGTATTCATGCAAGATGGCCCCTTCTACGGGCCAGTTTAAACGGCCCCTATTTTTAGAGAAACTACCAGACAGCTTTTCCCATTTTAACTGCGTCTCTACCTTTAGTTGTCTTGAAGGTTTTCCTTTTTCCAGAGAGACGATTAGATTTTTTAGTTTTTGGTAACTTTCTCTTTTGTCTTTGAGCGAATTTGATAAAAGTGTTTTATTTTTATTTATATCGGATACAATCTTGGTGTGAGTATTTCGTTTATTTTTAAGATTTATATTTTCTTTTTGGGCTGCCTGAAGATAGGTGTTTAAACTTTTAATCTCGTCTTTTACTTTGTCTTCCTTTACCATTAATGAAGCCTGTGATCTATTTAATTCCCCCATGATATTGGCCTCAGCCTGAGACACTTTCTGTAAATAATGCCAGCGAATCATTAGATCATTAAAATTTGCTGAACCCAGGATCCAATCAAATTGTTTCCCTCGCTTGAACTTATATGCAAAAACCACTTGTTCCTTTAGTATGCCTTTTAAACCGGTAATATTTTGCTCCAGAGAATCTATTTCCCTTTCCAGATTCTTTATCTGATTTTTATTTGTCGCAATATTTTTGTTATATATCCTTATTTTATCTTGAGTTAAGCCTATTTGCTTGTCAATGTTTTCAATTGATTTTGACTCAACTTTAAGTTTGTTATCCGTTGTGCGTAATTGGGATTCCAGTGATTTTATTTCTTTTTGGATGGATTGTATTTCATCCTGGACTTCGGAAAGTTTTTTTTGGCCGTCTTGAGAAGCTGCTATCTGGGGAAAAATCAAAATACCCAAGATTAATAAATTGATAAAAGTGGTATTCATTTGATTACAAGCTATTCCGGCTAAATGTTATTCCCCATAAATGAGTTCCTCCAAGTTCAAAATGATATTGAAATCCATATTGAATGTATATCCAATTTTTTTTCAAAATAAATCCGATTGATGGAACTGAGGGGTATGTTTTATAACCAGTTTGAATTGATAGAAAGCTACCTGCTTGATAATCCATTCCAAATGAAAGGTTTGGGGCGAACCAGGAATCTTTTTCCACAGCAACATAGGTTTGGATTTTCTCATCCAGCCTAAGACCGATCCCCCACCTGGCAATTAATGGTAATTCTTCCGTGTGGGTTTTTATTGAAGGTTGATTGATGTTTTCGATCGAAAATCCGCTTCGAAAAGATTCATTGGCAATATAAAGAATACCTAAATCAATCCCGTATGTATTCAAATTGGGATAATCCTGTACCTTTATATTGTACAAATTAATATTTAATCCCAGACAAAATCTCTGTTCGAAAAAGGCCTGGGACAAATTAAGGGTTAGTTGACTTTCCTGATAAAGTGAATTACCGAATGAAGAAATTGATAAACCCGCCCCAGAGTTTTTGATTTTAAAATTTGATGTAATGCTTGCCGCATTCAGTTCCCCAATAGTATAAGGCTTGAAATATATCAGACCAATATTCATCTCTTTTAATGAAGCCGTGACCGCAGGATTTAACAGAAAGGCCGAAAAATGCTTGTCAGAAGCCACCACACTATTCGATAAACTTCCGGTAAATGGATCCTGAGAGAAGATTTCGAAGGCTCCATATACTTTCAACGAACAGATTAATATTAAAAATATTATTTTCATTGAAAGAACTAAATTTTTGTCAAAGGTATTATTAATATAATTTTTATATCATTGGGTAAAAAGTCACTTTTAAAATTTCATCGCTCATCCCACGCCAAGATTTTTGAATTAAGATTTAATATGACTAAATAAAGGATATTTTAATAATTCTTAATGATTTCATTTTCAAAGAATATTCCACCAGGTCTTCTGGAGGTGAAAACACTTCGTAATAAAGGTTTTTCATGTTTATCAGACTTTTGAGTCTGGGTAAATCACCTGCTCCCTTCCAAATCAACATATAACCACCCCCTTTGAGAAGAAAAGCAAATTCCATAATTAGTTTATCAAATGATGCAACACTGCGGACTGTTAAGACTTCAAATTTATTTTTGAGCCGAGGGGTTTGATCCTCCTTTGCGATTCTGGTATTCAAAACCTCAATTTCCGAAAGATTCAAGGCGGTAATTACTTTTTTAAGAAACAATGTTTTTTTTCGAATCGAGTCGATGAGGGTTATTTTAAGGTCCGGCCGGATAATTTTTAGTGGAATTCCGGGAAAACCTCCCCCACTGCCGATATCAACAACCTTGGCAGATGAAGAAATTTGGACTAGCTGATCAACCACGATGCTGGGGTAAATATGATTTTCCCAAATATTGGCAACATCTTTTCGGGAAATTAAATTAATATGTGCGTTATAAACCTTTACGAGCTCGGCAAAGTCAATTAATTTCTCGATTTTCTCTGGGGTTAGTCTGTTGGATAAATGTGGTATAAATTTTTGAACAGCTTTATCCATTGGCTTTCAGTGAATCAGGATTTAAGGTATAAAAACCCGTTTCACGTGAAACGGAAAAAACAATAAAAACCTGTTTTGGGATTTTCACGTGAAAAATTTTAGTTTCTGGAATATTTTTCCAGATAAATCATCAAAATTGTTATATCACCATGTCGCACACCGGGAATACGGGTGGCCTGTCCTAAAGATTTTGGTTTTATTTTAGTAAGCTTTTCCCGACTTTCTGCAGATAATGAGGGAATGGAAGCATAATCGAAATTATCCGGGATAAACCGATTTTCCATTCTTTTTAATTTTTCAACCAAATCATTCTGTCTTTTGAGGTAACCCTCATATTTGGTGATATATTCGACGTGGATCAGTTCCTCTTCGCTAAAACCGTTATGGATATCTGCCATTTTTAACAGATCTGAAATTTTTGATTCAGGACGCCTTATTAAATGTCTGATGGGTGTTTTTTGCCTTATCAAACCAACTTTGTACTTGGCTGCGTAGTTATTATAAATTTCCGGTTGAATAGATAAATTATTTATTATTTGCAGTAGTTGCTCTATTTTCTGTTTCTTTTGCTCTGTCTTATTATAGGGCGATTCTGGTAAAAGGCCTATTTTTCTGCCGATATGCATTAACCGAATATCTGCGTTATCATGACGTAAAAGCAGTCTGAACTCTGCCCGTGAGGTGAACATGCGGTATGGTTCTAAAATGGTCTTATTTATCAAATCGTCAATAAGAACTCCGATATATGCTTGGGAGCGGCTTAAGATTAGAGGCTTTTCCTCTTTTATTTTTAGGGCCGCGTTGATGCCGGCCATTAGACCCTGTGCCGCAGCTTCCTCGTATCCAGATGTACCATTTATTTGGCCTGCAAAATATAATCCTTCCGTGCTTTTGGTTTCCAGGGTGTGTTTAATCTGGTATGATGGGAAAAAATCATATTCGACTGCATAGCCTAGACGAATAAAGTGAACCCTTTCCAGTCCAGTTATAGATCTCATGGCTTTAACTTGCACGTCTTCTGGCAAGCTTGTGGCAAATCCATTAACATAAACCTCGGGATTATCTTCCCCCTCTGGCTCCAGGAACAATTGGTGTTGATCCTTTTCTGAAAACCGAACCACTTTGTCCTCGATTGAGGGGCAGTATCTTGGGCCAATTCCAGAAATCAGCCCAGTATACATTGGGGATCGATCCAATCCACTCATTAGATGTTGATGTGTAGTCTTATTGGTATAGGCAATATAACAGCTGACCTGATCTTTCTCTATTTCTGTGGTTTGAAAAGAAAAGGGTGTCGGCGGATTATCCGGTTTTTGTTCTTCTAGCCTGCTATAATCGATGGATTCACGGTGAATGCGTGGTGGTGTTCCGGTTTTCAGGCGTCCGGCCCTGAAGCCCAAATCAATTAAGGCCTCGGTCAGACCCATTACCGGCATTTCTCCTGCCCTGCCGCTTGAAAAAGAGTTCAAGCCGATAAAGATCTTTCCGTTCAAGAAAGTTCCGCATGTAAGTATTAGTGCTTTGCAGGGTATAATTTCTCCTTCATCAATGACTGCAGCAATCACCCTTCTGTTTTTCACTTTTAAACCATTTACCGAAGCCTCGATGACGTCCAGGTTAGTTTGGTTAAGAACAATCTCTTGTGCGGCTTTTGCATAAGCTATCCGATCGGCCTGGGCTCGGGGGGACCACACTGCTGGCCCCTTGGATTTGTTCAAGATTTTAAAATGGATTCCAACACGATCAGTAATTTTGGCCATTTCTCCACCCAGGGCATCTATTTCCCTAACCAGGTGCCCTTTAGCAAGCCCACCAATAGCCGGATTGCAGGACATTTTACCAATGGTTCCGATTTTTAAAGTCACCAAGGCGGTTTTTAAGCCAAGCCTGGCACAGGCAAGGGCGGCTTCTATTCCGGCATGACCACCGCCGGCAACAATTACATCATATTTATCTTGCAAAGTGGATTCCTTGTTTTCACGTGAAACACTTACTTCCCGATACAAAATTTACCAAATATAATATTTAATAAATCATCTGAAGTTGTCTCGCCGACAATTTGGCCAATGTAGTCGAGTGCATTTCGAAGATCGGCCGCAAGTACAGCCTCATCAAGATTAGCTCTGATTCCACCCAAGAAATCCTGCATGGCCAATTGTGTTTTTACTAAAGCATCTTTTTGCCTGCTGTGGGATATTACAATATCTTCACTATCATCAATCGATTCTTTTATTAAATAACCTTTTATCTGTTTCTTTAATAGGTCGATATTTTCTTGATTTTTAGCTGAAATTTTTATTGATGGCAAATTGCGCGTATTTAATTTTTTTTCGGTCTTATTATTCAGTCCGAGATCGACCTTGTTCAGAACCAGAATAACAGGTACGTTTGAATTCAGTTCCTCAATGAGTCTTATTAAATTAAAATCATCTGCATCTAACAACTTATGGGCTTCAAAAAGTGCCAGAATAATATCTGCCGATTGGATGTGTTCTAATCCTCTCTTAACACCGATATCTTCAATTGTATCTAAAGTTTCACGTATACCTGCAGTATCAATTATTTGAATCGGTATTCCGTCGATTTGTGCAAATCCTTCAATATAATCTCGGGTCGTGCCCGGTATCTCGCTTACAATCGCCCTCTCTTTTTCTAAAAATAAATTTAACAGGCTGGATTTTCCAACATTTGGTTTGCCCAACAACAGAATTTTCATTCCCTCATTTAACAGACGCCCATAGTTGTATGTTTTGATCAGATTCTCGACATTTTCAACTATTGTTTTCGCCCCGTCTACAACATCTTCTTTATTATATACGCTAACGTCTCCTTCATTAAAATCCAAACTTACTTCGATTAGTGAAGCAATGTCAAGAATCTGGTTTTTTAAGGTATTTATTATATCCGAGAGGCCGCCTTCCAATTGGCGAAGAGAATGAATGAGTCCCAGTCGAGTTTTTGCCTCAATAATGCCGGCAACCGCTTCAGCCTGTGCCAAATCCATTTTGTGATTCAGAAAAGCTCTTTTTGTAAATTCTCCGGGCTCTGCTACGCGTGCCCCGGAGCTGACCACCTCTGAAATAATCTGATCGATGATAAAATTATTGCAATGGCAGGAAATCTCAATAACATCTTCTCCGGTATAGGACTGCGGAGTTTTAAAGTAAGAAACAACTACTTGATCAATTAATCGACGGTCCGGTGATGCATAAATTTCACCCGGGAAAATTTTATGATGATCATTTTGCTTTATTTTTTTACTGAAAATCTTATTTATAATTGATAGGCAGGAATTTCCGCTGAGGCGGATAACTGCGATAGCGCCCTTTCCAGCGGCTGTGGATACGGCGACTATTGTATCATCATTTTCTATATTTAACATTTACAAATTTATTTGCTTTTCTTTCGATTACGTTCAACGGGTTGCTTTATAGCCGCCTTGTCTTCTGTTGGTTCACTTCCTGCATTTCCCCCCGGATGCATTTTTTTCTTGATTTGACTGGTCTGAATCATGCTTAAAATATTAAACACCGCATAGTATAGATTTAATCCAGAGGGAAGCGAATAGAAAATAAAAATCATGAATATTGGCATGAAGTATATCATCATCTTCTGTTTTGGATCTGTCATCGACATTTTGGACTGCCAAATCATCGTGATTCCCATCAAAACGGGTAAAACATGGATGCTATTCCCGACCAAAGGTAAACTGATTCCAAGATGCAAAACGTCGGGTGCCGATAAATCATTAATCCACAAGAAAAAGGGCTTGCCCCTCAATTGAATCGTCGAACGAAACACAATAAATAGTGCGAACAAAACTGGCATTTGCAGAAGCATGGGGAGGCAACCACCCAGTGGATTCACCCCATGTTCTTTATATAATTTCATCATTTCTTTATTTAAGCGCTGGGGTTCATTTTTATACTTTTCCCGCATTTCGGTCATTTTGGGCTGAAGAAACTGCATTTCACTCATGGATTGGTAACTTTTTTTGGTCAGGGGGTGAAGCAAAAGTTTAATAAGTATTGAGAAAACAATGATTACCAAACCGTAATTGGGTATAAAACGGTAGAGAAATTTAAATGCCGGGATAATTAACAAGCTGATTGGCCGAAATAATCTCTCGTACCAATCCTTATTCATCACCAAATCCTGCAGCCCAACATCATATTTTTTAAGGATGTAATAATCAAGTGGACCAAGATATATCTTGAAATTATCCTTAAAGTTCGCGACAGGCTCATATTGCGCTTCTATAGTAATATTATATTTCTTTTCTTCTTTGGTACGTACTCCCCCGATGATGGCGGCATTCGTTTCAGTTTCTTCAAGCGGAATAATAGAGGCCAAAAAATATTTACTGCGTACAGCTACCCAGTCTATTTTGCCGTTAAACTCTTTTTCTTCGTACTTGTCTGAGGCGTCTATGTTCTCTATATCATCAGCAAGAAAGGCGTATGCGCGGGAGTAGTTTAAATCGTCTTTGATGTTTTCTTCGGTCGGAGGGATACCACTTTCCCAACCGACAAAAACTCGGCGGTTGATGATATAATTCTGAAGATTTTCAAATTCCAAAGTGACATCGAAGGAATATTTATCTCTGTAGAAATGAAAAGTTTTGACAATCCTTCCATTGATGATGGGTAAATAATATTGTAATGTGTATTCAGGTGTTGATTGATCTAATTGTACTTTTTTTCCATCCGGAACATCTGCAAAGACGTTATAATCATTCAGATTTATTTCCTTACCGTTAGTGTTAAGGAAACTAACCTTTAAAGAATTCTGATTAATGAGATTAACCGGATTGCCTGAATGCATACTGTATTTCTTAAGATCCCACAATACAGGATTTCCGCCCTTTAATGTGCTGAATCGCATGTGGACAAGTTCGGTTTCAATATCGACATATTTTTCTTCCGGTGCGCTGGCAATGCTAAGTTCGGGGGCTTCCTTATGAATGGTTGTATCTTCAGCCTGCGGTGTAATTGGTTTTTCAACCCTGGGCTCATTTTGGGTTTTGGGAGCTGCAATCTCCGGTGTAGTGGTAGTGGAGTCTATCTGAGTTAGTGGTTTCGAGGGAATAGACTTTTTTTCGCCGACAATCCACTTTTGATAAACCGGCATCAATAAGGTGACAATAATGATGAGAACAATACCAATAATAGTTTTTTTATCCATCAGTTTCTTCCTTTATAGAAGGTAGCACCGGATCATATCCACCAGGATGGAAGGGATGACATTTTCCTACTCTTTTTATGGACATCCACCCTCCTTTAAATACGCCGAATTTTGAAAGTGCTTCTATTGAATATTCAGAGCAGGTCGGATAGAACCGGCAGGAAGGGGGGGATAGGGGTGATATGAAGGTTCTGTAGAGTTTAATAAAAAAAATTAGGATATACTTCATTTGTTAATTTATTTTTTCAATTTCTGTAAAAATTTTCTGAAAATTTTTAATAAAACGGTTGATAATAAAAACGACCTCCTGTTGTACAAATTTGTTTTTGTTTAATCGATATCCCTCTCGGAACAAACGTTTCATTCGATTTCGCTTAACAGCTGTTCCAATCTTTTTACTGACTAAAAATGCTACACGGGTTTGTTCGGATTGGTATAAAAAGACCTTAAAAGAATCTCTGGCAACTTTTTTTCCGTATTTGATAACACGATCAATTTCGGATTTTGATTTTAGTATGATTTCGCGGGGAAGTTTATTATCCTGTCTAGAATTCATCGCTGACAGTAAGTCTTTTTCTCCCTTTCGCGCGTCTTCTGGATAGTACTTTTCTACCGTTTTTTGTCTGCATTTTAGCCCGGAAACCGTGCTTATTCTTCCGTTTACGATTATGTGGCTGAAATGTTCTTTTCACAACCATCTCCTTTATCTAATTTTCAATAATTCAATTATTTTAAAGCCAATAAATAAAATAAAATATCTACCTGAAGTCAATATAAGTTGTATTTTTATAATGTTAAACTATGCCAGAATAAGTTGTTTACTCTTTTGGTCGATCTGGAGGACTCAGATTAAATCACATGAGGGGGAGAAATCTTCCTTACCAATTCAATAGTTTTAAATTTGTACCATCAAATTCGGCATAGGTGAAATTTTCAATCCAGTCACCAAGATTAACATATACTTTTTGACCAAATTGTTCATATTTCGGATAATGAAGGTGTCCGAAGATAGCATAATCATAGCCATCCTCAAATTTTTCAAGGGCCTTCTCAATATAATCAATATCTTCCGGAGGACCTTCCGGCCGGGTGTGTTCGCGACTTAAAGAAGATACCCATTTGGCGAGGGGAATGCCCAGATCGGGGTGTAGAAGGCTATAGAGAAATATGTTGAGTTTATTTCTGAAGATTCTTTTTAGCAAGCGATACCCCCAGTCGTGCTTAGCAATTCCGTCTCCATGAAAAAGATAAAAACGCTTTCCATTAATGGTGTAGTAAAGTTCATCGAAGTGGATATCCATACCAAACTCTCTGGTAAGATAATCCCTCATCCAGAAATCGTGATTTCCGGCGATATAGTGCATTTCCTTACCCAGATCACTCAATTGATAAAGAGCGCAAAGAATGCCGGTATATCCTTTGGGGATTACGGAGCGGTATTCAAACCAGAAATCAAAAAGATCCCCTACGATAAAAAGCCGTTCTCCGTTTTGTGCGACATAATCAAGGAAGGAAATTAATCTTTTTTCCTTCATTCTCTCTGCTTTGGCCGAACCTGATCCAAGATGGACATCTGAAATGAAAAAAGTACTTGGCATATATCAAATACCCACGTATGGCTAAATAATTAGAAAATATAGACGCTCAAAGTAATCGATGCAATTTGAATATAATGTGGCTATTTAAAAACCCTGACCCAGGATCTCTTTCGCATCAACCACGATCATAAAAGCATTGTGATCATGCAACCGGACGATATCCCGCAATTTGTAGATCTGACTGGAATCAACCACAACTAGCAACAGGTTTTTTGGTTCTCCCGAAAAAAGTCCCCTCGCATTCAAAATAGTTGCGCTTCTCCCCAAATCACTAATAATGTGCTCACCGATACTCTCAATCTCATTTGTCACAATATGAATTACCTTTGCATATGGTTTACCGGTCAGGATTAAATCCACTAATTGTGAGGCAATAAAAATGGTAATGAATCCCCATAAGGCCAGTTCAATATTTTGAAAAGTTATTGCAGCTGAGGAAATAACGAATATATCGATGGTAAGCAAAACCTGACCGGTCTTAAAACGTGATTTTTGAGAAATCACCCTGGCCAGAATGGTCCCGCCACCAGCAGATGCATCCCCTTTGAAGATAAGCCCAAGGCCAATACCCACCAATAGTCCGCCATATAAAGTAGCAAGCATTAAATGATGGGTTAAAGCTTGGAAATGAAGGTTTATGGCGAAAAAATCAGTAAAAAAGGACATTGCTACAATTGCGAAGAGGGTTTTTAGCAGGAATTTTTTCCCTAAATATTTTAAACCGACTAAAAGAAGGGGGATGTTCAGGATAAGCATAATCAAACCAGTCGGCAGATCTATAACGTAATGGAGTACAATCGCCAGTCCGGCAACGCCACCGGTAGCAATCTTATTAGGGATCAGAAAAAATACCAGGCCCAATGCCAGTGAAATTGAGCCTATGAAAGAATAGGTAAAATCTCTCAATAAACATTTAAATTCGAATTGCTTATTTTCCATTTTGACCCGAATTAGAAATTAACATACAAAATACATAAGTTAAAGATTGGTGATATTTTGTTTGGAACTTAACCTGAAAATTTGGTGAAATCTATAATTTATTTTTGACCGTAGAACAGATCTTGGAAGATAAATCGTTATCCTTGCTTCTATCAAAAATATCCGATACCCTAAATTATTATAGCTTTTTAATATAATAAAAACAAACACTAAGTGGATCAAGCAGCAAGAATGGGGTGACATCCCATTTTTTTCTTATATAAATTCAAATTACAATGCTCACTTTATTAAAAAAGGCTTGATAAATACGTAAACCAATTGATATATTTTTCGCCGAAACCGTATTAAAAATTATGAAGATATTGACTATAGAGATAAAGGAAATATTGTGAGCAAAAGGACTTTTCCTGGCGGAGTTCATCCCTATGAAGCAAAGAAGTTTACCGAGAAGAAAAAAATTGAAATATTACCCCTTCCTCAGAAAGTATTTATTCCCCTGCAGCAGCACATTGGCGCCCCCACTACTCCGCTGGTGGAAAAGGGACAGGAGGTAAAAGCGGGAGAGAAGATCGGAGAAGTAAATGGATTTGTTTCTACCCCAGTGCATGCCTCAATATCGGGAAAAGTAACCGGAATCGAAGATATAGACCATCCGGTTTCTGGTCGCGGCCAGGCCATTGTTATTGAGAAAGGCGAAACAGAGGAATGGGTTGACTCAATAAAGTTGGATGAAAAATATCTGGACCTTTCAGCGAAAGAGATGAGGGATAGAATTAAGGAAGCGGGATTAGCAGGAATGGGTGGGGCTACTTTTCCCACTCATGTAAAGCTCTCTCCCCCGCCCGATAAAAAAATTGATATACTTATCCTGAACGGTATTGAGTGCGAGCCCTATCTCACCGCAGATCACCGACTGATGTTGGAATATCCCGGAGATATCGTAAATGGTCTGCGGATTATGATGAAAATACTCGGAGTGAAACGCGGTATCATCGGAATTGAAAGTAATAAGCCCGATGCCGCTAAGGTGATGTTAGATGCGATCAAGGATGAGAAGGGAATGGAAGTTAATGTTTTCCCGGTAAAATATCCCCAGGGCGCAGAAAAGCAGTTGATAAAAGCCGCATTAAACCGGGAAGTCCCTTCCGGGGGATTACCTATGGATGTGGGGGTTATCGTTCAGAATGTTGGCACTGCCAAGGCTGTTTATGAAGCAGTTGCACTTAACAAGCCCCTGACGCACAGGGTACTTACTGTTACTGGTTCGGGGGTAAAAGAACCAAAAAATTTGATGGTTCCTATCGGTACGATATTTCAGGAGGTGGTTGATTTTTGCGGTGGAATTACCGAGAAGGCAGCCAAGATTATTATGGGTGGACCGATGATGGGACTTACCCAGCCAAATCTCAATGTTCCGGTAGTAAAGGGAACCTCAGGAATCCTGATTCTGGAGGAAGATCGTGCCCATTTGCCGGAAGAGGAACCCTGCATTGGTTGCGGAAGATGTGTGGAAGTTTGTCCAATTCATTTACTACCAACCACTTTACAGATTCTTGTAAATAATGAAAAATTTGATGAAGCAGAAAATCTGCATATCATGGATTGCATTGAATGTGGTTCGTGTGCATTCATATGCCCGGCTAACCGTTATCTGCTTCATGGCATCAGGTTTGGTAAAAGAAGAATTCTGGATTTGAGAAGAAAGGCCAGCTAAACATTTAATTGTACATCCTCAAATAAAATAGGTGATACCGTTTCTTATTTGAAACAGCAATGCGAGAATAGTATATGAATGAAACCAGTGAAAAACTTTTTGTATTATCTTCATCTCCTCATATAAAAGATCCAGATTCGATTTCAAAAATTATGTGGACGGTGAATATTGCTATGATTCCCGCACTCATCATGGCTGGCTATTTCTTCGGTATTAAAGCCTTATGGATTACCTTTCTTGCTATTGTTGCTGCGGTTCTGACCGAGGGGATTATTCAAAAACTGGCCAAGAAACCACTACGAATTCATGATGGGGCGGCAGTGATTACCGGTGTGCTGGTTGCCTTTAATTTACCGGCATCGGTTCCCTGGTGGATGCCCATCATCGGATCGGTGTTTGCCATTGCCATTGTTAAGGAATTATTTGGTGGTCTGGGATACAATATTCTGAATCCGGCTTTGGCAGCCCGGGCATTTCTTTTAGCCTCCTGGCCGGTTGACATGACCGCCAGCTGGGTTGCCCCAAGGGAAGGTACCATCTCAGGGATCAGCGCCATTACCTCTGCCACGCCACTGAACCTTTTAAAACAGTCGGCCAAAATTATCGCCAATCCGGGGAGTTTTGACCCAACCCAGGTGCAGGCCGCCCAAAATGCAATTGCCAATCTCTCTAACAGTTATT
>CAYVKM010000026.1:0-40889 GCA_964452045.1 uncultured Calditrichaceae bacterium | reverse complement strand
AGGAAAATAAAGGAACCACTTTTACCATTGTTCTGCCAGTTCATAAAAATTAAAATAATAATAACTGTCTTAAAGGAATAAATCCTACATATGGAAAATCAAACTAATTATAAGGTGCTGGCAGTCGATGACGAACAAGCCAGTCTGAACGCCATTAATCGTACCTTACGTAAGGAATTTGAGGTTATTCTCTCACTTAATGCACAATCCGCCTTAGAAGCACTGAAGAAAGAAAAAATTACAGTTCTCCTGGCAGATCAGCGCATGCCGGGGATGACCGGGGTAGAGCTTTTCCAGAAAGCCCTGCAAATTCAGCCCAATGCCGTCCGAATTCTGATCACCGGATATACCGATATAGAAGCAACCATCCAATCCATTAACGATGGGCAGATCTATTATTATATCAACAAGCCCTGGGAACCGGATGATCTTCGGCTCATCGTCCGCAGGGCAGCCGAATACCATCAGCTGCTGGAAGATAATAAAAGGCTGATGGCAGAACTGAAACAAGCCAACGAACAGCTTCAGGCAGAAAATATTATCCTCCATAAAGAGGCTGAAAAAAAATATGAGTTTGATACACTGGTCGGGGAAAGCAAAGCAATGCAGGAAGTCTTTCAGTTGATGCGTAAGGTGATTCCCACCGATACCACCGTTTTACTGGTGGGTGAAACAGGTACCGGAAAGGAACTCATTGCCCGAGCAATCCATTATAACGGACCAAGAAAACAAAAGCTTTTTGTGGCCCAGAACTGTTCGGCCTTACCGGATACGCTTCTGGAGAGCGAATTGTTCGGTCATGTGAAAGGGGCATTTACCGGAGCCACCCGGGATAAAAAGGGATTATTCGAGATTGCGGATGGGGGTACGATCTTTCTGGACGAAATTGCCGATACTTCACCTGCCCTTCAGCAAAGACTTCTCCGTGTCCTGCAGGAAGGGGAAATCCGGCCGGTGGGATCGGAAAAATCATTTCAAGTGGACGTCAGGATAATATCTGCCACCAACAAAAATCTTGAAGAATTGATCAAGTCCGGCAATTTTCGGGAGGACCTCTTCTACCGTCTGAATGTGTTTCCTATCCGGATTCCACCGCTCCGGCAGCGGCGGGAAGATATCCCTTTGTTGGCAACACATTTCCTGAATAAATTTCAAACGAAAACCGGCAAAAAAATAAAAGGGATAGACCGGGAGGCATTGAATATGCTTATGGCAGCCAACTTTCCCGGGAACGTCCGGGAGCTTGAAAACGAAATCGAAAGGGCGGTTACCCTGGCCAATTCGGGTCAGAGTATCACACCCGATTTATTATCCGGCTCAATTAAAAATGAGCAGTCGCTTTTGCTTTCTTTTCTGCATCATCCCGGTACTTTGAAGGATATAACCGAATCCATCGAAAAATTTTATATCCAGGAAAAGTTAAAGCAGAATAAGGGAAACATTACCCACACCGCCCGGGATCTGGGTTTGAGCCGGGTGGGTCTGCAAAAGAAAATTCAGAGATACAACATCAGTATTCCAAAATTCTCCTGAAGTTTACATTTCACTCCACTGAAGTTCTCTCTTTTGGGAGGTGTTCTTTTCTATAAACATTGCACCCCTATGGGGTTGGTTATTCTTAAAGGATAAAAATGCAATTACCCTATCAGGGTAAAATTTTTTGACACGGTAATATTTATATGAGATTTAACCGCCAGTGGCTTGACATATTCAAGGTCAATTTAAATCCACTCCACCGGGGTTTTGCCTCTTACAGAAATTTCTTTGTAGCGAAATTACACCCCCGCGAATACATTCTATTTACATAAATAAGGTTTATAAATAGATGGTAATACAGGTCTATCAACCCCAGCGGGGTGACAAATTAAAAGTAAGTAGGATAATCCCAAGCTATAGCAAACCAAGTTTACATTTCAGCTGCTAACCAAGTTTGCACTTTAAATCTCGGGGTCAATATTAAGCCTCCCTCGCCATGTAAACAACTCCATGTGTTTTCTGAATTTATCCCCAATGTCTTAAGGACTAAACAAATTTGGCACCTCATTTGAACCTATTCATGGCAGAAGAAGCAGAAAGGACCAGATCATGAAAGCACAGATGTTGTTCGAACTCTTCAAAAATCATTTAACTGGGGAACTGGGATTTAAGGAGGTCATGATGTTTAGCAAATTATCATTTTATCTCCTTATCACCAGGCCAATCAACATAGGGGCCTTCAGGAGATTATTAAATTCAAATAACCCATATAACCTAAGGAGGCATGCCATGAAACGCTTCCACGTTGTATTCGCCACCGTTTTATCATTTGTATTTTTAATGACGATTACCAGCTGCTATACCACTCTGAAAACTTTCCACAAAGACGATGCAGCTGATGTCAACTACTATCCGGAGGAGTCATCGCAGGTAAATTATGCCGGATATAATGATGAGGATTACTACTACGACAACAATGAATCTGTCGCGGAAGTCACGAAACTGGAATATCGGCCAACCCGGTTGGTTGTAACCAAAACATACTACGATTACGGAAGATATGTCAAAAAGGTAAAATATTACGTCTATGAGGATTACTATGATCCCTGGTACGATCCCTATTACATATCTTACTATTACGAGCCAGGCATAACGATTCACATCAGTTTCGGTTTTAATGTAGGATATTACTATCCCCATCGATACTGGCATCGCCATGTATATTCCCCTGGATTTTATGTAGGCTGGGGTCCGGTCTATACCTGGTATGATCCCTGGTACGATCCCTGGTATGAACCATGGTACTGCGGACCTGTCTATTATCCGGTCCCCTATCCGGTTTACTATCCTGTGTATCCTCATCCTCATCATGGGGGATATGCCAGGTTGCCGAATAATTATCAAAAGCGGGACTGGGACAGGCGTGAGCCGAACAATGGAAGTCGAATTGTCCGACGTGGTTCGGAGAGTCAGAACCGAATTGATGAAACGACAGAAAACAGCCGCAGCCGGATCGTCCGCCGGTCAAATGATTCGTCCCAGCAAGAGCAGCAAAACAGCCGGACAGTTATTCGCCGGGAAAATACTAAAGATCAGGCGAATGTGAGAACAAATGACCAGACCCGGGGAAGGGTCGAAACCGGAAATACAAAAACCCGAAATACCGGCACAATAATCCGAAGCCAGACCCGCACCTCGACTAGCGGAACCCAGGTATCTTCACGGGAAGCACAGACCAGTTCGCAGGGCAATACTTCTCACATCAGAAGTGTGAAGACCAGGACTGACAAGAATACACCCACAGTCATCCGCCGCCAGGATAACGCTACTAGCAATCAGAGTCAGGTAAGAAATACCCGATCTGCACCAGATACTTATACAAAAACCCGAATTAATTCTTCAGTTCCCAAAAAGACACCAAATCCGATAAGAAGCACGACCAGATCCAATACCACATCCCGATCTTCATACTCCTCCGGTTCAAGTGACAATGAAAAATCAACAAAAGTAAGATCCCAAAGCTCAAATAATTCACGATCGACCTCGGTCAAGAGTAGCCAGCGAAGTTCTTCCAGCAGTAAATCCTACAGTCCACCTAAGACAAATTCTTCCAGCTCATCCCGTTCCTCAAGTTCATCGAAATCTTCCAGCAGTTCCAGCCGGAGTTCCTCGAGCTCAAGAAGCAGCAAATCCGACAGTAAAAGCTCCTCCGACAAAAACAGCAGACGACGGTAAGTAAATTTGTGAGATGATAACGCGAAGATGAAAGAAAATGGAAAGGAAAAATAAAATGAAAAAGCAACTTCTTCTCTTCATGGTCATCAGCTTCCTGAGCAGCCAGGCATTTTCCCAAAGCGCATGGGATGCCGTTCGGATCAGACAGAATGAAACAGGATTCGGTGCCAGAACCCTAGCTATGGGAGGCAATGGAGTCGCTATCGGAGGAGACTATTCCAGCATATTCTGGAATCCTGCCGGCCTGGCTTCTCTAAAACATTCTGAATTCCTGGGTGAACTTTCTCATCTCAGATTTTCCAATGCCGCGACTTTTTCCAATTCTGTGAGTGATATGGACGAAAGCTATACCCGTTTGCGCAGCCTTGGCCTGGCGGTTTCGTTACCGACTACCCGTGGAAGCATGGTGCTGGCCCTCGGTTATAATTTCGTCCAGGATTTTGATGAGTATCTCCAGTTCAGCGGATTCAATAGAATTAGCAACGGACTGGAATTTGAACTCCAGGATGAAAATGGAATATACGACTGGTACAGGTTCGACCAGAATATTCATCAGACGGAAGAAGTAACCGATAATGGCGGATTGCACCAGTGGTCTTTTGGTGGCGCGGTGGCGCTTTCCCCAAACTTCGATGCCGGTATTACCCTAAATTTCTGGAATGGAAAAGACGACTATAATTTCAACTATTATCAGGAAGATGTAAACAATATATATAATATCTATCCCGGAGATTTTCACAGCTACAAAATAAACCAGAATCTGATTACCGATTACAAAGCCTTTAGTTTGAAATTAGGCGGAATGTTCAAACTCAACCAGGCGGCCCAGATTGGTCTGGCAATGGAATTTCCAACCACATTCACAGTAAGGGAAAATTATTCCTCCTCAGATGAACTGATATTCGATGATGGTTATGTGGACGCACTGCAAGATGAGCCGGGCCAGTGGGAATACCGGGTAAAAACGCCTTATCGTTTTGACGCCGGTGTTGGGTTTATGGCAGATAACGTAAATCTGACTGCTGCGGCAACTTACCGGGATTGGACCCAGACCCGTTTCGAGAAACCCGATTTTGCAGTCTCCGACCCGGATTACAATGACTTATTGAATGAGAACATCTATATCCAGAAAGACTATCGCGAGACGATAAATTATCACCTGGGTGGCGAGCTGCTCTTTCCAAACAGTAATCTGATTTTAAGGGGAGGTTATGCCTACTATCCTTCTCCTCTGAAAGATGCATCCCCGGACTATAACAAAAAAGTGTACGGTGGTGGTATCGGGCTCAAAGTTGGTAAAAACTCTATACTGGATGTAACCTATCTGCGCGGCAACTGGAAACGGGAAAGTGAAGATATTTATACCCCCGGTGGCACCTTCGAGGATGTAACCGAAAACCGGCTCTTATTAGGTATCCGGTATCAATTCTGATTTTTTTCGGAGGAATCTGACCCAAGCCGGCCTCTCAGGCCGGCTTTTTTATTAACTTCATTATATATCCATTGCAATCCCTGCAGTCAATTGGTAAAATTCTCAAAAGATGACGGGGCACTTTCCATGAAGACAATTAAGTTCAAAGACGGCTGGAATCGACGGGAATTTGTCCGGGCAATTTCTGCGGCCGGTCTGGCAGCTACCATATCTCCTGGATTAGTAAAACCCCTCTGGAGCCAGAGTGAGCCGCCGCCGGAAAAACCAAAAACAAATATTGAGGATGCTCTGAAAATTCCCAGAACCGAAAATTCCTTACCGGGAAAATATCCGGGAAGAGTTGCGGAAATTTATCACCCCAAATCTATAGTCAATAACAAACCCGACGCGGATACCGCCTATCGCATGGTGGAGAGCAGCATTCTTACACTCACTGGCGCTTCCGGACTCAAAGCGGCCTGGCGGGCATTTGTTAATCCGGAGGATAAAATTGGTTTAAAGGTCAATCCGGTGGCAGGTAAACTCCTCTCGACCAGCCTGGAAATAACCAATGCTATTATCCAACAGTTGGAATTGAGCGGTATTCCCCGGAAAAATATTCTGATCTGGGATCGACGCGAGTTTGAACTTCATGAAGTCGGTTTTACCGAAAAAAATTTTCCGGGCATTAAAATTATTGGCACAGAAAGAAAGGACGATGCCGGTTCTTTCTATAATGAAGAGGGACGCTTATACGGAGAATCCATGATTGACCGGGACTGGTATTACTGGGCAGACTGTGAGATGGCATACGATGCCGAAACCTTGCCATATATGATAAATGAGGGCAAACATTCCTATTTTTCCAAAATTGTAACAAGGGATGTTACCAAAATTATCAATATTCCCATTTTGAAAAACGCCGGCGCAACCGTGACACTTTGCCTGAAAAATCTGGCCTACGGTTCCGTGAGTAATACCGCCCGGCTGCATCAACAATTGTGGTCGGAAACCTGTGCCGAAGTCCCCTGTTTTACTCCACTCCGGGATAAGGTGGTATTGAATATCGTGGATGGTCTCAAAGGATGTTATAACGGGGGACCGGGTGCAAACCCTCAATTCTTCACCGAATATAATTCGGTTTTAGTTGGTACGGATCCGGTAGCGATTGACCGGATTGGATACGAAATTGTCTTGAAAAAAAGAAGGGAAGAAAAAATCCAAAAAGAGGAATCAACCAGGGGCCGGATTTTTATGGACCTGGCTCAAAACTATGGCCTGGGACAGGCAAATCTGGAAAAGATCAATCATCAACGGATGGTAATAGGATGACGAATTATTTTCAGAATAAATTCATTCAGGATATATGAAAAAATCACGTTTCTTAAAATATACCTCTCCAACCTATCCTTTGTTGTTTTTGATAATTCTTGTTTTCGGAATTACATTGATCGGGGCCGATAGTACAACTCTTCTGCTGAAAGACAATCAAATACCGGGTTTGCAGATCAAGGAAACCCAAACTTATGCTGATAAAGAACTCTATGGATATATTGATGGCGGGGCTGAAATCTATCGGGAGTTCGGGTTTGTAATATTGTCTGTGCAATTTTTAGAATATGAGAAGAATGATCTGGTTCTGGAAATTTACCAGATGAATAATGTAAAAGCGGCATTCGGGATTTATTCCGTCTCCAGCAGGAATTGTCCTGCCCTGGAAGCGCTGACCCGCTGGAGTTGCAAAAATCCATACCAGATCAGTTTTACCAGGGGACCATTTTATATAACAATAACCAATTATCACGGCACACCTGAAATGGAAAAGATCAGTCAGCAAATTGCCAAGAGTATTTTGGGAAAAATTTCCGAACCGGATTTCCGGGTACCACAACTGATTGATCAACCTGCTTTTTTACCATTCATCCGTCAATTAAAATTCATTGCCGGACCGCTCGGTGTGCAGAATGCCTATCCCGAATGGTCGAAATATTTTGATCCGATCAGCTCTTTTTCCGGATTTATTCTCCCGATGGAAAAGGGTAGTGACCGGGCGATATTCTCAAAAATCTCCTTTGTTCATCAGGATGATTTTCGGAAATTTTATCGGGCAATCGGATTTTCTGCTTTAGACAGCCGGAACAGTTGGCAACTAAAATCAAATCAGGATGGCACTATCTGGCTGAAACCACTGGACCAGCAAAACGTATTCATCATCCAGGCTTCAGAAAGTTTCCCTGAATTTGATAAACTAAAAGAATTGATCGATAAAAAAATCAGTGCTACAAATGGTAACAACCAAACCAAATAAAAACAGAGGAGTTTTGTGATGGCAAGGTCACATCATTCTCCGGCCTATTTTTGGGGTTTTATATTAATAATACTAGGATTACTTTTTTTGCTTCAAAATCTGGGCTATCTCGATGTTGGCGAAGTATTACGCCGCTATTGGCCAGTAATTTTAATCCTGATTGGTTTACGGATCTTATTTTACCGGAGAGAATCGGCATCTGCCTATCATTCGACAATCGGTACCGGACAGAAAAAAGCAGAATGGGATACAACTGATAAAGAAAAATCCGCTGCCAATAAAACTTATCATCAGGTCGAAACTAAAACCTATAACAACGTCTTTGGGGATATTCACCTCCGTTTCGATAATCAACATCTGGAACAATTCTTTGCCAATAATGTCTTTGGGGATATCGATCTGAACTTTGCCGGCGCAAAATTCGAGAACGAGGCAACCATACGGGTAAACGGCGTCTTCGGTGATATTGATATCATTATGCCCACAAATGTGCACGTGGAAGTGAAAGCAAATTACATTGGCGGCTCAAGCAGGATTTTTGGCGAACATGAGAGTGGCCTGTTTAAAAACATTACCTATTCCTCACCCGCATCTTCCAAAAAGATGCCAATGGTTTATCTGGAAACTTCCCATATTTTCGGGGACATTCGGATTCACAATTAACTAGAGAATGCTTAAAATATTAGCCTATGAATCATCAAACCGTCATCCAGGTAAAGAATCTGACCAAATATTACGGCAATCGCCTTGGAATAAAAAATCTCAATTTCGAGGTGAAAGCAGGCGAGATTTTCGGTTTTCTGGGACCAAACGGAGCCGGCAAAACCACCACCATAAGGCTGATGCTCGACCTGCTCAAACCAACCTCTGGCTCCCTCGAACTGATGGGTTTAGAGCTGCCCCAGAATTCTCTGGAAATTCGGAAAAGAACCGGCTATCTGCCTGGAGACTTTACCGCATATCAACATTTGACCGTAGAAGAGTTTATCAGCTTTATCTCGTCAATCCGGCGATTAGCTGGAAAACCGGAATCCAAATTGATCGATTTGCTCTCTTTCAGGAATAATCTGAACCATAGAATCAAACATCTGTCTCACGGAAATCGACAAAAGCTGGGGATTATTCAGACATTTATTCATAATCCCGAGTTGGTAATCCTGGATGAACCGACCACCGGGCTCGATCCTATTGTCCAGGAAGAATTTTATGATTTTCTGGAAGAATACCGGGATCAGGGGAATACCATTTTTTTCTCTTCCCATAATCTGCCGGAAGTTGAAAAAATATGTCACCGGGTGGCCATCATCCGGGAGGGAACACTGGTGGCTCTGGAAACCCTGGAGCACTTGAAAAAGAAACGATATCGTCGCTTAAAACTGATACTGAGTCATCCCATACCGGAATTGGCGTTCGAGGGAGCTGAACTGATAAAATCCCACAACCTGGAATTTGAATTTTTAATCAAGGGCGATCTGGCACCTATTCTAAAGAAAATCGCTACCCTGCCTGTACGGGATATTGTTCTGCCGGAACCGGACCTGGAAGAAGTTTTCCTCTACTATTATCGGGGGAAAGATGAACAGTAATCTGACTTACCCCCTATATATCCTTAAAGTTCATCGCGGGTTAATCATATTTTCCATGGTTCTGGTGGCCTTCTTTCAATTCCTGATTATCTGGCTGATGAGTTCCATCAACTACGTTCCAATCATGGAGGCCATCCTGAATCAATTGCCACCGCAAATGAAGATAATCTTTAACCAGGAATTTATGAACCGGCTCTCCATTGATGGGGCGGCTGCTTTTGGTTTTAATCATCCGATCGTTCTAATGGTCCTGGGAATCGTTGCGATTATTCTTCCTACCCGGCATATCGCCGGAGAAATTGAAGCGGGCACTTTGGAATTATTGCTCTCCTATCCGGTAAGCAGGAGCCGATTGAATATCTCTCTGGCTTTATCTTCTGCAACAATTCTCATAGCAATAATAGTTGCCGGATGGATTGGTTCTTTTTCAGCGTTAATCATTTTCAATCATTTTTCCATGGAAATGTTTGGCCAATTGATTAAAATAGGACTGATTCTGTGGATCCTCCTTTGCCTGATAACCAACTATTCCCTTTTGATTTCCGTTTATGGCCGGGAAGCAGGAAAATCCGGGCTCCGGTCCGCCGGAATTACCCTGATCTTCTATTTTCTCAATTTTATAGCAACCCTCTGGGAGTCTCTGGAATTTACCCAGGTAATCAATCCATTTCACTATTACCAACCCCAGAAGCTCATGTTCGGAGAACAAAGTTTTATACTGGATGCCGTTGTTCTTTTAAGCGCCACCATTTTCTTTTTTATCATCGCCTATCTGCATTTTAGCAGAAGGGATATACCTTAAAACACATTTTAACTTTAAATGTCTTTGATCCCTGCATTTAGAAAATAATTTGACATTATTCTTGGATTCCACTATTTTGGTTCAAACGTGAGGATAAAAATCTCGCCTTGCCCAAGCGAAAAAAAACCGGTTTTGCTTCAAATCCCTTAAAATTAGAATCCGGTGGCACGCTGTTCCTGGTCAGCACTCCCATTGGTAATCTGGAGGATATTACCCTACGGGCCAAACGCATTCTAGCAGAAGTCGACTATATTTTAGCGGAAGATACCCGGACGGCTCGCTTTCTGCTCTCCCATCTTGATATTCAAAAGAAAATTCTGAGCTATTACTCCTACAATGAAGACAAAAGGATTCCTCAGATTATTGGGGAGATGAGGGGTGGAAAAAATATTGCCCTGATTTCAGAAGCCGGCACACCGCTGATATCAGATCCCGGGCACAAACTGGTTGTTCAGGCCATTCAGAATAATATCCCGGTTATACCAGTACCCGGTCCCTCGGCCATTACCGCTGCTCTGGTGGGCTCCGGGCTACCGACCGATCGATTTGTTTTCGAAGGATTTCTGCCCCGCAAGAAAGGGCGAAAAACCCGGCTGGAAGAATTAGCCGGAGAAACCGGTACGATTATCATTTATGAATCCCCCTTCCGGATTCAAAAAACTATAGAAGATATTGTAAAAATTTTCGGAAATCGTTATATTGTGGTCGCTCGTGAAATAACAAAGAAATTCGAAGAATTTAAACGCGGTTTTGCACTGGATATACTGAATGAATTGGTTGCCCAAAAAGTAAAAGGTGAAATTGTTTTACTGATTGCCGGCACAAAATATCGGACCCCAGATTTAGCAGAAGATCGGAATTCAAGCCATGAATAAAAAAGGATTTACCGTTCTCCCCCACTCAATCCAAAAATGGTTTATCAATTTTCTGGATCCCTTTATCGGGCTAATCGTCCGGTTCAATGTTCATCCCAATCACTTTACCATTCTCGGATTGTTCGCTTCTATCGTGGGAGCCATATTTTACGCTAAACATGACATCCGGTTAGGTGGATTATTTATCCTGTTCGGTGGACTCTGCGATATCATCGATGGAAAAGTTGCCCGTAAAACCGGGCTTTCTTCCAACTTCGGTGCCCTGTTCGATTCCAGCTTGGACCGTTATGCAGAAGTGTTCATGTTTCTGGGAACAGCTATTTATTTTGTCCAGAAAGATCATCCCATAACCAGTATTATGGTATTCCTGGCGCTGGGTGGTTCGATGATGGTCAGTTACGTACGCGCCCGTGCCGAGGGTCTGGGCTACGAATGTAAGGTCGGTATCATGCAGCGTCCTGAACGAATTGTCTACGTTGGTTTTAGTTCTTTGATACATCCCTATCTCCTGGAAGTAGTGATATGGATGATTGCCATTCTGGCAAATTTCACCGCAATTCAAAGGATGTATCATGTCTGGAAGCTGGAAAGAGGAGAAAATAATCCTGAAATAAAGAAAGATGATGTAGTTGCGGAATAGCCCGGATCATTTCAATTTGTCCGAAATCCCCGTAATCCTTTCCTGATGAAATGGAATTAAGAAAATGTTTATTCTTTTGAATCAAGCTATTGTTTTTAGGTTTTTTTAGATTAGTGCTGAAAAATATCATACGAAGGAGTTTAGAATGTCAAAGTTTCCAAAAGTAGAAATTGCTCCGGCAAAAGGAAAATTAGGAATTCTCACACCGGGCATGGGTGCGGTTTCAACTACATTTATGGCAGGTGTAATTGCTATTCGGAATAAACTGGCAAAGCCGATCGGATCCCTCACCCAGATGGGGACAATTCGTCTGGGCAAAAGAACCGAAAACAGAGTCCCCATGATAAATGACTTTGTTCCCCTTGCCCAATTAAAGGATATCGTTTTTGGCGGGTGGGATATTTTTGAGGACAATGCATATCAATCTGCCCTCACCGCTGGTGTTCTGGATAAAGAATTGCTGGATAAAATTCGTCCCGAATTGGAAGCCATAAAACCGATGAAGGGAGTCTTCAGTAAGGATTACGTGAAAAAACTGAATGGCACCTATGTAAAAAATGCCAAAACCAAGTGGGATTATGCCCAGATGCTCATGGAAGATTACCAGAAATTTAAAGAGGACAACAAACTAGATCGGGTTGTTGCCGTTTGGTGCGGCAGCACGGAAATCTTTCTAAAAGCGGAAGATGTCCACCAGGACCTGAAGGCATTTGAGAAGGGATTGAAAGAGAACCATCCGGGCATCGCCCCCAGTATGATCTATGCTTACGCCGCTTTAAAACTTGGCATCCCCTATGCTAATGGCGCACCCAACCTGACCACTGACTTCCCGGCTATGTTCGAACTGGCCAAGGAGACCAGTGCCCCGATTTCCGGTAAGGATTTCAAGACCGGTCAGACCCTGATGAAGACCATTCTCGCACCGGGATTGAAGGCCCGTTTAATCGGACTCAATGGATGGTTTTCCACAAATATTTTGGGAAACCGTGACGGTGAAGTGCTGGACGATCCCGGATCCTTTAAAACCAAAGAGGAAAGTAAGCTTTCCGTCCTCGAACATATCTTACAGCCGGATGTTTATCCTGATCTCTATAAAAATTTCTATCATAAAGTCCGCATTAATTATTATCCTCCCCGAGGTGACAATAAAGAAGGGTGGGATAATATCGATATTTTCGGCTGGCTGGGATACCCGATGCAAATCAAGGTCGACTTCCTGTGCCGGGACAGTATTCTGGCTGCCCCAATTGTTCTTGACTTGGCCCTGTTTATGGATTTAGCCAAACGGGCAAAATTTTCCGGTATACAGGAGTGGCTGTCGTTCTATTACAAAAGCCCGATGCATCTGCCCACACTTTATCCGGAACACGATCTCTTTATTCAACAAATGAAGTTGAAAAATACACTCCGGTTCATGATGGGGGAAGAACAAATTACCCATCTCGGAGCAGATTACTACGAATATTACCGTTAATAACCAACAAAATCTGGGGAGTAATATTTTTACTCCTCATTTGTTTTTTCAGGGAAAAGACAGATATTCTGAAGAGGAAAACTTTTTACTATCAGTAATAGATAACTTGTTAACGGAATAGGTGCATGCCATCTGAAAATTCCGCATTAAAGGATATTTTAAAAACTTCACTGCCGGCGGTAATCGATCTTTCTTCCCAGACGGTTACCTGGTTAATTGAAGCCATATTTATTGGTCATATTTCCGCCGCAGCCCTGGCCGGTGTCGGGATATCCCTGCAAATAGTTCTGCTCACCTTTGCTGTATTGCTGACTTTTGTTATGGGTGCATCAGTCATCATTCTCAGATACCTGGGCGCCAACGATAACTGGAATGCAAATCATATTCTGGGTCAGGCACTCATGATCGGGACCATCCTGTCCATTATCATCGGCCTCACCTGGTATTTTGGAGGCACCCAGCTCATGGGGCTTATCAAAGAAGAAGAACCCATTGCCAAACAATTTGGTGTACAATGGTTGAAAACGGCTTCCTTCTTTGCACCTATTTTTATTGTCAATTTTCTTGCTCTGGGAATAATGCGAATGGCCGGTGATACCTTAATTACCATGAAAGTAAATGTGCTGGCCAATTTAATTCATCTTATCCTTCTACCTCTGCTGGTTTTCGGTGAATTAGGATTCCCCCGGTTAGAAGCGAAAGGAGCTGCGCTAGCCATCGGCATCGCCCACACCGTGGGATTGATTACCACCATCTATTTTTTACGCAGCCGAAAATCTGTTCTATTTCTATCTTTCAAAGAATATACCACGCCAAATTTTGAGACATTTAAGCAACTTTTTAAACTTGGGTTTCCCACGACAGTTGAACAATTGGTCTGGGCGTCTGGTCAGCTGATTCTCAGTTTTTTCGCCGCCCGGATGGGAATTATTCCTCTGGCTGTGCATCAGGTTTTCCTGAGAATCCAATCAGTATTATCCATGGCTTTCCAGGGATTCGGTCTGGCGTCTATGACCCTGGTGGGGAAGAATCTGGGAGCAGATAAAGAGAGTATGGCACTCCATACTGGCTGGGTAGCCGGGCGGGTTGCCCTTATTGCCGCCGTCCTGGTCGCGGTTATCCTGGTGATATTCGATAAGCTGATTATCTCTGCCTTTACTTCAAATCAGGAGGTGATCGCCTATGGAAGCAAGGTGATCCTGGCGTTGGCTATTCTGCAGATCCCAAAAGCAGTAAACATCGTCTTTTCGGGAAATCTGCGGGGAGGCGCCGATCTGGCCTGGTTAATGTGGCTGGCAATTATTAATGTGTTTATTTTCGAAACCGCCAGCGCTTACATTCTAACATTTATTTTCCATATCGGTCTGGTTGGGCTGTGGGGAATCCAATCTGTGGATGAGACCTCCCGGCTCATCTTAAACTACTTTCGTTTTAAAGGGAAAAAATGGAAAATTCTCAAGATCGGAAGTTAAAGATCAGTTTTTCAACGGATTTCATTCCCTCAGGATTAAAATCCTTTAACGATTAAAACAGATTATATCTCAGAATACACCAGATTGCCTGAAGCCCATCCTTCCAGTTTATTTTTTTACCTTCCGAATAATTTCTGCCAAAGTAAGCAATACCCACTTCGTAAATCCGCCAGTTCCCCTTGGACACTTTTGCGGTGATTTCCGGCTCAAAACCGAATCTATTTTGCTCTATTTTAACCGAATCAAGAACTTCTTTGCGGAATACCTTATAGCAAGTTTCCATATCGGTGAGGTTGAGATTGGTGAACATATTAGACAGCAGGGTCAAAAATTTATTCCCGACATAGTGCCAGAAGTAGAGCACCCGGTGGGGTTCGCTCCCAATAAAACGGGAGCCATATACCACATCGGCCTGTTCGTCCAGAATTGGTTGAATCAGTTTGGGATACTCCGCCGGATTATATTCCAGATCGGAATCCTGGATGATGACGATATCTCCTGATACCTGCTGAAACCCGGCCCGGAGAGCCGCTCCTTTGCCCTGATTTTTGTCACGGTAAATTACCCGAGTAACCAGAGGCTCTAGTTCATTTTTCAGAATTTCCCGGGTACCATCGGTAGAAAAATCATCGACAATGATAATTTCTTTCTCAACATCCTGAAGGGAGACCTTTCGCACCCGCTCAACAATTTCTCTGATAAAGTTTTTTTCGTTGTAAACCGGTATGACAATTGATAATTTCATTCTTTATTTTTGTCGAATCTTTAAATATACTTTGATGAATATAAAAAGCCTGAAAGGTCTTACCATCGGGTTCACACAATTCAATAACGTTAATGAATTAAATATATCAAGAGGTTTGGGTGGATTAAATGAAAATTTACAAAAATTTTATATCATTCGAAGGAATTGATTTTTCCGGCAAAAGCACCCAGATAAAAATTTTGCTGGAGAGACTAAACAGCCATAAAATAAATCCGCTGATTGTCCGGGAGCCAGGTGGCACCCCAATTTCCGAAAAGATCCGGGAGCTGCTCTTAAGTCCCAGCCACAGCGAAATGGTCGAACGCAGCGAAATTTTACTCTATGAGGCTGCCCGGGCCCAACTGGTTCACGAAGTGATTTTACCACAATTGGAGCAGGGCCGATTTGTTATCGCCGACCGGTTTTACGATTCCACCACCGCCTACCAGGGATCCGGCAGAAACCTGCCCCGAAAATTCGTTCTGGAGCTGAATCGCTTTGCCACATCCGAGCTTAAACCTTACCGAACCTTTTTTATTGATATCACACCGGAAATGGCAGAGCAGAGGCAGATTGAAAACAAACATGCCCAGGACCGGCTGGAAGGCGGTGGTTCGGAATTTTTTAACAAAACCAGGGATGGATACCTGCAACTTTGTAACGAAGAACCGGAGAGATTCATCAAAATTGACGGGATGAGAAAAACGGAGGAAATAGCCAGCGATATCTGGAAAGTGGTTAGCGAAATCTGGGATCTGGAAGAATAACTACCCGATAAGAAATTATCCATAAGAGAAAACTAATCGACATTTTCTTCGTTTACTTATTGACCAAACTGACGACAATATGAGAAACCGGAATTCGCTTTAATGAAAAATTAAAAATTGGTCTAGAATTTTCTATTCACTCATATAAAGCGGGATAAATCCTATTATAACAGTTTTATCCGGAATATTAGCTGAAGAAACTTTTCCAAAATTTTGACTATACAACAATTAGTGCATATAGCATCGGAGGACGATAATGTTTAGAAAAAATCATTGGGCCCAGATGGGAATATTTGCTTTTCTGGTAATAGCTAGCATCTGGTTACTGAACAACAGCTTCGCAGATAACGATCCCCTTTACCATAAAGTTGACAAAGGTTTATTCTATCTTCGCCAGGTTTATGAAACTGTATCCCGGAATTATGTGGACAATGTCGATCCGGAGGGATTAAGTAAAGCGGCTATCAACGGCATTATGGAAGATCTCGATCCTTATACGGTATTCTTTGAGAAAAAAGGAAGTGAGCGGCTGGAGATCATTACCAAGGGAAAATATGGCGGCCTGGGAATGGAAATCAGCCGTCAGGAGGGAAAAGTAACGGTTATCTCCCCAATCGATGACACTCCCGCACAACGGGCAGGAATTCGGGCGGGCGATATTATCTCGAAAATTGATGATGAAAAAACCGATGATATGAGTCTGGAAGATGCTTCCAACAAACTGCGTGGCACAGTCGGTACCGAAGTAAAACTGGAAATCCTGCGTCCCGGATTAGATGAACCGATTAAACTAACCCTGGTGCGGCAGGAAATTGTGATCAAAGATGTTTCCTATGCCGATTTTGTGGAACCGGGGACTGCCTTTTTCAGGCTGAACAGTTTCTCGGACAAAGCCGGTAGTGAACTGAAAGAAGCAATCCGGAATTTGGAAAGTAAAGGAAAGATTGATCGGGTTATTCTGGACCTGCGCGGTAATCCGGGTGGTCTGCTGGCCTCAGCAGTTGAGATTACCAATATCTTTGTTCCGAAAAACGAGGCCGTGGTACAGACTCGTGGCGCCCATGAACGGGATACCAAATTTAAAACCACGGAAAATCCACTTTTGCCGGACGCCGGCTTGGTTGTTCTGGTTGATGGTGGTAGTGCCAGCGCTTCAGAAATTGTAGCTGGTGCCATCCAGGACCTGGATCGCGGCATCATTATCGGGACAAAAACTTTCGGAAAGGGTTTGGTACAGCAGGTCTACCCGATCGACAAAATCGACGATGCTTTCCTGAAGATTACCACAGCGAAATATTATGTTCCCTCCGGGCGCTGCATTCAGAAGGAAGATTATAAAAAAGATAAGGATATTTTTCCGGATCACAGCGATAGTACCGATTATGATAACCACAAGAAATATTTTACCCGAAATAACCGGATCGTTCATGGCGGTGGCGGCATCACACCCGACATCGAAATTGATACCGAAAAAATGAATCCCTATACCATAGCCCTCTGGGCCAAGGGACATTTCTTTCGGTTCACGGTAGACTATCTGTCCAAACATCCGGAAATTAAATCCCGGAGTGAATTTCAGGTAAACGACCAGATCATGGCAGCTTTCAAGGATTATCTGAAGGATAAGGATCTGCAGTTTGAACTTGATGGTGAAGATCAGTTAAAAGAATTCTTAACCATTGCCCAGGAAGAAAATTATAACAGCGATTTGCAGGATTTGGTAACCGTGGCACTGCAAAAACTGGATGCGGAAAAGGTGAATGAATTCGACCGGAATACCAGCAATATCAAAGAATCCCTGGAAATGGAATTTGCCGAAAAGCTGGGCGGATCCACTGCCCGGATCGCAGCCATGTTAAGACACGATGAGACACTGGACAAAGCGCTGCAGATTTTGCATTCGCAGACAGAGTATCGCAAAGTGCTGGCGATTAAGGACTAGGAAAATATATCATACAAACAAAAAAGGGGTCTGAGACCCCTTTTTTTATTCCCGGTTTTATTCATTCAAAAAATTACATTTTTCTGACAACTTCTTCAGCCACTTCGAGAGAGGTAGCCTTCCCACCCATATCGTAGGTCTTGACTTTCCCTTCTTTAATAACAGTGGCAATCCCATTCTCCAGTTTATGGGCCATTTCAGTTTCTCCCAGCCAGTCCAGCATTAATTTCACGGTAAGTAACATGGCCATGGGATTCACTTTATATTGTCCGGCATACTTGGGTGCAGAACCATGGGTCGGTTCAAAAACCGCATATTTATCGCCCATATTGGCACTGCTGGCAAATCCCAGCCCGCCAACCAGCTGAGCGGCCAGGTCCGATATAATATCGCCAAACATGTTTTCCGCCACCAAGATATCATAATCAAAGGGATTTTTCAACAGCCACATACACTGCGCATCAATATTGGTTTCCCATAATGGAATTCCCGGATAATCTTTCGCCACCTCTCTGGCAGTCCGGATCATCAATCCCCCGGTTTCTCTGAGGACATTTGGTTTATCCACCACGGTTACCGATTTGCGATGATATTTCCTGGCGAATTCAAATCCCTGGCGGACAATATTCTCACATTTTTGACGGCTCATGATCCGGGTAGACATGGCCAGATTCTCCAGTCCGTATTTCCGGAATTTACCCATTTTGGGATGGTTTTTATCCAAGACGTTAAAAACCGCTTCCGGCACCGGATGAAATTCTACTCCACCATACATTCCTTCGGTATTTTCCCGGAAAATAACCAGATCGATGCCTTCTTTATAATTCAACGGATTACCAGGATAAGCCTTGCAAGGCCGCATATTTGTATGAAGGTTAAATTCTTGTCGTAAGCGAACAATGGGGCTGAAATATTCATAGCCCTTTCCCTGAAGTTCGGGAGCCAGTTCTTTGACTGCTTCCTGTTTTGGTTTGGAAGTTATCGCCCCGAATAAAGCACAGGTGGTTTTTTTCATCATCTCCAGGGTACGGTCCGGTAAAGGGTCCCCTTCATGAATCCAGAATTCCCAGCCGATGTCACCCTGAATATATTCCGCATCCAGTTTCAACGCATCAAGTACAATTTTTGCCGCATCCATTACATCGTGTCCAACGCCATCCCCGGGTAACCAGGCTATCCGATACTTTGGCATCTCAATTTCTCCTTTATCTTTTCAATTAAATGAACACAATTCTGAAAACAGGTGATAATATAAAATTGAACGAATATGCTTTCAAGGTAATTCGCAGATTGATTTTTCTTGTTTTTGCAAGTGAGTGACTGATTCCGCACAACTTTAATCGGGGAGTTCTCTTTTCGGCAGGCTGATGCTAAAACTCGTTCCCTGGGTGGGTGAGGTTTCGAAAGTTATCTCTCCCTCATGCTGCTCAACGATCTGGCGGGTGATGGTCAACCCAAGCCCGATGCCAAAATCCTTTTTGGTAGAGGTAAACGGTATAAAAATCTGGTCGCAATATTTTCTGTTTATACCGGGACCATTATCGGCAATCCGGAAAATAACCCGGGAGTCGGTTACTTTCGTGATAAATTCAATATAAGGCAGAATATCCGGCCGGGATTTGACCGCCTCGACCGCATTACGAACAATATTTAAAATAGCCCGCTGGAACTGATATCGATCAATAAAGATGTAGCTCTCCGATTCATCCGAGGAAAATCGAAAGTCGATATTGAAATTCCTGAGATAATTTTGCAGCCGGTTCTCAGTAAGAATTAAAAAATCGGTAATAAGCAGATACTCTTTCTCCATGGGAAAAGAGCCCCGGCTGTAATCCAACAACTCCTGAATAATTTCCAGGAATCGGTCCACCTCAAACTTGATCATATCCGAAAAATCCCGACGTTCGTTACTGGTTAATTCGGTCTTGACCATGGTATCTGCGGCAGAGCGGATAATATCCAGCGGCTGTTTCAGATCGTGGATAATCATCCCGGCCATTTTCCCCAGAATGGAAAAACGTTCCATTTCCAGAACCTTTTGTTGGGTATTTTTTAATTCTTCGAGGGTATTCTGCAGAAGTTTATTTTTTTTCTGTAAAGCCCGATGCTTCTTCTTCAGCCGGTCCAACAATAAGCGCCGATCCTCCATCGCCTGGTAATGCTCCAGTGCTTTTTTTACCGTTACCTTTAATTCATCCGGTTCCCAAGGCTTGGTAATATATCGGTAAACATTTCCCAGGTTAATGGCATCGATCAGGTCTTCTCTATCGGTATAGGCGCTCAAAACAATTCGGATGGGATTAGGCGAGATATTTTTCATCTGCAGAAGCAGTTCGGTCCCGGTCATCTCCGGCATTCGCTGGTCGGCAATGATCAAATCGATCTTGTTGTTATTAAATATTTCCAAGGCCTCTCCGGGAGAAGTAGTCGTAAAAAGGTGGTATTCCTTACGAAAGGTTCGTTGAAGAGACTCCAGATTTAGCCGTTCATCGTCAACCGCGAGAATAGTGTATTTGTGATCTTTTTCCACAATAGAATTTAGGCTGATACCTGATTTTAAACAACAATAATTACCACAATCTAAATAAAAATATGAATTTTACTCATCTGTATTAAAAATCATACTAGGCTAAATCCCAGACGGTTTGAAACGTTTCAGGCGAAGGGCATTGGATACCACAGTCACACTGCTCATTGCCATGGCTGCCGCAGCAATCATCGGATTGAGAAGCAGGCCAAAAAATGGATACAGAACTCCTGCTGCAATGGGAATACCCAGACTGTTATAGAAAAAAGAACCAAACAGATTTTGTTTAATGTTCCGTATGGTGGCCTGGCTGAGTTCAATGGCCACCGGGACACTGGAAAGTCTTCCGCGGACCAGGGTAATATCGCTCGCTTCCATGGCGATGTCCGTCCCGCTGCCCATGGCAATTCCCACGTCCGCCTGGGCCAGAGCCGGCGCATCATTTATTCCATCCCCGACCATACCAACCCGGTACCCCTGCTTTTGCAGCTTTTTTACATAGCTGACCTTCTGTTCGGGCCTTACTTCCGCGTAAAATTCATCCACACCCACTTTCTCAGCAACAGCCTGGGCAACCTTTTGGTTATCCCCGGTGAGCATGAAAACCTTCATACCGAGCTTCTTTAACCGGGAAATGGCCTGCGCTGAATCTTCCTGAATGGTATCCGCGATGGCAATGATTCCCTGGATATTCTGCTCTTCAGCAACCAGGATTGAAGTTTTTCCTTCATTGGCCAGCCTGTCCAGGACAGGATTTAATTTCTCCAGATTAAAATGATTTTCTTCAAACCAATTGCGATTCCCCAGCAGAATGGTTCGGTTGTGCAACCGCCCCCGAATTCCCATTCCGGGAAGCGCCTCAAAATCTTCTATCTTCACCAGCTTTAGATTTTTCTCCTCAGCTGCCCGCACAATTGCTTCTCCCAATGGGTGCTCGGAACCTTTTTCCAAACTTGCAGAAATTTTCAGTAGCTCATCTTCCCTCATTCCATCATCAGCAATTATATCGGTCACCTTTGTCTGACCGGTGCTGATGGTCCCGGTTTTATCGAGAATAATAGCATTAAGTTTGTGAGCCATTTCCAGAGCTTCGGCGTTCCGAATCAAAATTCCATTTTCGGCACCCTTGCCGGTTCCAACCATGATGGACGTCGGTGTGGCTAATCCCAAGGCACATGGGCAGGCAATGATCAGGACGGTTACGAAGGCAATAAGGGCGTGGGTAATTCTGGGTTCCGGACCGACCGTCAACCAGATAGCCAGCGTGATAAGGGCCAGAACAATAACCACAGGCACAAAATAACCGGCAATTACATCCGCCAGCCGCTGAATGGGTGCCTTGCTCCCCTGCGCTTCCTGCACCAGCCGAATGATCTGGGCCAGCACGGTATCTTTCCCGATTTTCCGGGCCACGAACTGAATACTACCGGTTTTATTGATCGTCCCGCCTATAACCATATCGCCAATATTCTTTTCCACCGGAATAGATTCCCCGGTAATCATGGCTTCGTCAACTGAGGTTCGGCCGCTTTGTACCACACCATCCACCGGTATTTTTTCACCCGGTCTCACCATCACCACATCTTCCACCTGCACTTCCGAGATGGGTATTTCCTGTTCCTGCCCATTGCGAATAACCCTGGCGTTTTTAGGCTGCAGAGCCATTAAGTGATGAATGGCGTCCGAGGTTTTCTTCTTGGCCCGGGACTCCATCATCCGGCCGAACAGGATAAGGGTAATGATGACGGCTGCGGTGTCGTAATAAACATGCTGCAACCCGGCAGGAAAAATAAAAGGGAAAAATGTGACCGCTGCTGAATACAGGAATGCTGACCCGGTACCAACGGCAATCAGGGTGTTCATATCCGCGCGGAAATGTTTAAATAATTTCCAGGCCCCGGTAAAGAACTGGGAACCTGCGAAAACCAGGACCGGCGTGGTCAGAAGAAACAACACAACATTCCGGACGGTTGTCGAGCGCACCAATCCGGGAAATAACATATCCAAAAAAGAAATAATTAGAACCGGTATGGTAAATACCAGGGAGAAGATAAGCTTGCGCTTTAATTGAGAGTACGGATCATCTATTGTTTTTTTTTTAAAACTTCGGATTCATCAACAATAGGTTCGATATCATAACCGGAGTCTACCACCGCTGCACGCACCTTCTCAAAATCCATAACGCCCGGAACATAGCTAATACTTGCTTCTTCCAGTCCCAGATTAACATTTGCTTCAATCACCCCGGGCATTTCCGAAACCACCGATTCCACCCGCCTTACACAGGAAGCACAGTGCATTCCGGTTATTTTGTAACGGTTCTTTTCCGTCTTGATACCGTAGCCAACCGATTCCACCGACTCCACTAAATCTTTATATTGTAATTCTTCCGAATCGCCTTCAATAAAAGCCTGATGATTAGCAAAATTTACCACGACACTGTCTACGCCTTCGCCTTTGGCCAGTGTTTTTTCAACAGTCCTGGCACAAGCCGCACAGTGCATGCCGGTGACATCTAAATTTACTTTTATTTTTTGAGATCCCATTATTTGGAATTCCTTATTTTTTTAATGATTCAACGAATATATATCTGTTCTGAAAAATCTGGTGTTTAAGTCTTAAAACATTCTCCATTCAAATAACGCATTCTAAACTTTTGAAATTCCGTAAAGTTTCTATAATATAATATTTCCCGGATAATTTTCAGTTGTAAAATAAAAAAGTTCTTTGCATGAAAATCGGTCTTATATTGCAAAAATTTATAATTCATCCTATATTTTTTTAAAGCGCAGGATAACAGGATGAGATTGTTAAGAAAAACACGTTGTAAAATTGTCTATCGAAGCGAATATTTCGCTGCTCTCCACTCCGAAGGCACTTACAGTTCTTTCGATGTCATGAAATTCAAAAGGATCAGAGATCAGCTGATAAAGGAGAAATTGATCCGGCGTACGGATGTTCTTACCCCGCCCCGTATCAGTGAAGAAGACCTGCTGCTGGTTCACACTAAGGATTATCTGGATTCCCTGAAAAACCCGATAGAAGTGGGTAAAATATTGAACCTGAATTATGTGAATCCCTGGGATGAGTATATCTTTGAGTACTTTCGTTATATGGCCGGGGGAACGCTTTTGGCAACGGAATATGCGCTGGAACATCATCTCACTATATTCAACCTTGGAGGGGGCTATCACCACGCCCATCCCAAAAAGGCAGAGGGATTTTGCCTGATAAATGATGCGGCCATCGCAATCCGAAAAATGCAGAAATTGCATAAAATAAAAAATACACTGATCATCGATCTCGATTACCACCAGGGAAATGGAAATGTTCTCTATTTTCAAAAGGACGAGACTGTCTATACTTTTTCTATCCATGCTGATAACTGGGTTGAAGTCCCGGAGAAAAAGAATAACCTGGATATTGAACTCCCGGCGCATACCAAAGATGAAGTCTATTTGAAGGTCCTGCGCAGTGAACTCCCCAAAGTTTACAGCACTTTTGAACCGGATCTGGTCATTTATCTCGCGGGCAGTGATCCTTATGTCGAGGATACGCTGGGGGATTTCGAATTGAGTGAAGCCGGAATGCTGGATCGGGACAAATTTGCCTACATGGAAGCGATTCACCGCAAAATTCCGCTGGTTGTCCTGGGGGCCGGTGGTTATGGCCCGGAAAGCTGGAAGGTTTATTATAATTTTATTAAATGGGTGATTAAGAAGGGAAGATAAAGGCCGGAAATGTCCAAGCGGGTAAAAAAACTGCAAAAGATTTCTCGCCGCCTCACCACCCATCAGCTCAGGCGGTTACAGGAGAAAGATGTTTCCCTCGGCGTCGATTCCCTTTTCACCACCAGCGAAACCGAGCGGGGTTCACCTTACTTCCTGGGCTACTATTCCCCATCTGGAATCAAATATGCCCTGGAAAAATACGGTCTGTTTGCATTTCTGGAGACGAAAGGATATAAGGATGTAAAATTGACCATCAATACCAACGATCCATACAAGCAGCGGATTGCCATTCACAGCGAGAAAAAACATCCCGATCATTTGCTGGGCGAACTGGTGGTGAAGCGGAAGCATATCACCATTTACCCACCCTTTCCAACACTTATCCATGGGCGGGACTTTGAGGTAATTGCGGTGGAGTGGCTGTGCATGCAGAATCCCAAGGCAGAATTTCCACCGGAGAAGCCACAGCTGCCCGGACAAAAATACCCCGGTCTGGGTATCGGTGAGATGGTTATGGAGATTCTGGTTATTATGTGTGGTCGCCTGCGTACAGCCGGTCTGGTGAATACCCCGGAACATTTCCATAATGCCCAGATGTACAGCACGCAGTTCCGCTATCTGGAACCGCTATGTGAAGGAAAAAGACGAGCCATTGAACGGGATCTGTTATCCACATATTCCCTCTCCGAAGTTTCCTGGGGAATCGACCTGGAATGTGTCAAAGAGAACGGTAAAACATTAACCTGGCCCAATTACGATCAGATTATTCCGCTGGATCGGGATTTGAAAGATTATTTCACCAGTAAAGAATACCAGAATCACGTGCAGAAATACATGGAAGAATATCATTATGAAATGGATTACAAGCGATGTGTGGAGAAGAAAATGAAACAAAAGGATCTCATAACCTGCTAAATTGCCTCACGTTTTCGATTAGTCTCCGAAGCCATTTCCCACCGATTTATAAAATGAAAAACAATTTTATTTTTGAAATAGCACCGTTTATATTCATCTCAATGAGAATATTTTAACGTATTTTTACCACACAGGAGGACCGGATGGCCCGTCAGATTAACTGCAACGAATTAACCTTTTCCCTTTATCGTTATGCCAATGAAATGAAAATGTACGAGAGTCATTATCGCGAAGGAAAATGGAATCAGGGAAACATTGTCGACTTTCATAATATTTCTCTTTCTCCCGCCGCAAACGTGCTGAATTACGGTCAGGGAATTTTCGAGGGCCTTAAAGCTTACTATTCCCATAAGGGCCATGTGGTCATGTTTCGCCCGGTTGAAAATGCCAAACGTTTTGAGAGAAGCGCCGAAAAATTAGCCATTCCGGCTTTTACCGCCGAGATGTTTATGAAAGGTGTTATCGGGATTGTCAAAGCCAATAAGGATTTTATTCCCCATAGTGATGATGGCCGCTGCAGCATGTACTTGAGGCCTGTCTGTGTGGGCACCGAAGGTTTGCTTGGAGTTCGGGCCGCAAAGGAATATCTCTTTTACATTTTTGCCAGTCCGGTTGGCCCATATTTTGATAAGGTAGGAATTGTAAAACTGGTGGCCAAAAAAGTAAACCGGGCCAGTCCCCATGGTACCGGAGATGCCAAGGCTGTCTGCAATTACCCGGTAACCATGCGACCAAAACAGTTAGCCATTGCCGAAGGTTTTAACGATGTGATTTATCTTGATCCGATCGAAAACAAAAATATTGAAGAAGCAGGTGCGGCAAATTTCTTTGCCTTAATGGATGATGGATCCCTGGTAACGCCCCCCCTCGGGACAATCTTGCCCGGAATTACCCGGGACTCAGTTATTACCCTGGCTCGGGAAGTTTACGGCATGGATGTTCAGGAACGTGATCTGAGTGTGGATGAAGTGGTAGAACGGGCAAAGGAATGTTTTGTAACAGGCACCGCGGCCATTATTACTTCGGTTAGTGATATTGGCTGGAAGGATAAAATTCATAATATCAACCGTAACAATTACCAACTTGCCCATAAACTATACGATAAACTAATCGGTATTCAACTCCAGAAGGAAGAGGATCCGTTCAACTGGGTAACGGTGGTAGAATAGTTTTTATCACAGTATCTATTACATCCCCGCTTCGTATCGGGTTAAAATTGAACTCAAATATACATTGAGAAAAAGGAGATCGTATGGCTGCCAATAAAGGTCTGGCAACGAAAATATGGCATAATGGTACATTTATTGATTGGGAGGATGCAAAAATTCATGTCATGTCCCATGTGGTGCATTACGGAACGGCAGTGTTTGAGGGCATTCGCTGTTACAAGACAAAATCCGGCAGCGCCATTTTTCGACTACCGGAACACGTCAAGCGGCTGTTCAATTCCGCCAAAATCTATCGCATGGATCCGCCCGATTTCAACTACGACCAAATTTATCAGGCCTGTATTGATTCTGTTAAAACAAACGATTTCGAAGAATGCTACATCCGCCCGGTTATTTTTCGGGGCCTGGGTGAATTTGGGGTCAATCCCTTTAAATCCCCGGTGGAGACCTATATTGTGACCTGGTACTGGGGAAAATATCTTGGGCCAGAAGCTATTGAGCAGGGAGTGGAGGTTCAGGTCGCTTCCTGGAATCGCTTTACCCCAAACACGCTGCCTGCCCTGGCCAAAGCCGGTGCCAATTACATGAATTCCCAGCTGATAAAAATGGAAGCTTTGCAGAATGGATATGTGGAGGGCATTGCCCTGGACACCAATGGATACGTCTCCGAAGGAAGTGGTGAGAATATTTTTATTGTCCGCGACGGAAAAGTATATACACCCCCAATTGCTGCCTCGGTTCTGCCCGGCATTACCCGCTGGTCCATCATCCAATTGTGCAGGGATAATGGAATAGAAGTAAAAGAAGAGATGATTCCCCGGGAAATGTTATACATTGCCGATGAAGCTTTTTTCTCCGGGACCGCCGCTGAAGTGACGCCCATCTGTTGTATCGACAAGATTAATATTGGTGAAGGAAAACGGGGCCCGGTGACCAAAATTTTACAAGATGAATTTTTTGGAATCGTATCAGGAGAAAAGGAAGACCGGCACAACTGGCTGCAATATATTTAAATTTTTACATTTTTATCTTTTCACTTTCTTATTAGATTCAAAACTCATGTCTATAACTGATTAGCATAAGGAAGAGATTATGAATGGTTCTCCGGATAAATCGAGTTTTTTTCATCCCGCCACCAGGATCTACCGCTTCACTGTTTTACTATTTGTAGCCATGCTCACCTTCGGCAGTTATTTCGCGTATGATAGCGTCGGCGCTATTGCCCCGATTTTAATTCAGGCACTGGGGGTTGGACGTGAATCAATCGGTCAGATGTACACATTGTACAGTGTTGCTGCAATTCTATCGGTTTTCATCGGCGGCATTTTAATTGACCGGATCGGTACCCGTCGGGCCAGTTTTCTGTTTTCCGGCCTGGTTACCCTGGGCGCAGCTATTGTTGCCTTGGCACCAAACTTGTGGTTACTCTATACCGGACGGTTCATATTTGGCTGGGGTTCGGAATCGCTGGTTGTGGCACAAAGCGCCATTCTCGCCCGCTGGTTTAAGGGGAAAGAACTCGCACTGTCTTTTGGTCTTGCCCTCACCATAAGCCGGCTGGGTACCTTGTTTAGCTTTAATACCGAAGCCCTTATTGCCGAATATTTTGGTAATTATAAAATGGCACTCTGGGCAGCAGTTTTGTTCTGCCTGGTCTCCCTGGGCGCAAATCTCATATATATAATAATGGATCGCCGGGGTGAGAGGATACTGAATCTGAAAGAGGAAGAGGGCGGTGATAAAATTGTACTGGCAGATATTAAAAAATTCCGGCCATCTTTCTGGTTTGTTACACTTCTATGTGTGACATTTTATTCGGCTATATTTCCCTTCACCTCCCTTTCCACCGATTTCTTCCACGACAAATGGGGACTTCCGCTCACAGCCGGCGGCGAGGGTGGTTTTCTGTATCAGGTATTTGCGAATATACTCCACATGTTTACCACTGCCGGTGGAACAACCACTATCATTATTTTTGCCTCTATGGTTTTTGCCCCGATCTTCGGACAGGTGGTAGACAGATATGGACACCGGGCAAAGATGATGGTCGTTGGGTCGATCCTGATGATTCCCGCATTTCTGACCATGGCTTTTACCATGATTCCTCCGGCTTTCCCGATGATTGTGCTGGGTACGGCCTTTGTGCTGGTGCCGGCCGCCATGTGGCCATCGGTTCCGCTGATTGTGGAAAAGAACCGGGTGGGAACTGCTTTCGGATTGATGACTATGATCCAGAATATCGGGTTGGCACTTTTCCCTTGGCTTAATGGTCTGTTACGGGATGCCACCCATACCTATACCGCCAGCATGATGATGTTTGCCAGTCTGGGATTATTCGGTTTAGTTTTTGCGATTTTGCTAAAGCGGGCAGATGCAAAAGCCGGGAGAGTTTTGGAAATGCCAGGGGTACATACATAGGAGAGAAAATATCGTCCCTGAAGGAACTATATTTTGATTTAATTTGATTGTACTGCAAGTATCCTGTCACCAAAGGGACAAGATTTAATAATCAATTAATAGAGATCGAAGGAATCCCGTCAGGGATGATATATTTATAGCGAAGAAGAACCCCAAAAATACCCCCAAGCCACGTAGGGGCGAAATATGAAAACCGATGGCTAACACATTCACCCAAATATATTTGCAATTCGTTTTTGCCGTCCAGGATAGGATATCCTTAATCCGTCCTGAATGGAAAGATGATCTCTACAAATATATTACCGGCATCATTCAAAATAATAATCACAAATTAATCGCCATAAATGGTATGCCAAACCATATTCACATTTTCGTAGGCTACAAACCTCAACAACTAATCCCGGATCTTTTGCAGGACGTTAAAGGAAATTCATCTAAATGGATAAATGAACAAGGATATCTCCTGGGAAAATTCAAATGGCAGGAGGGTTATGGTGCCTTTTCCTATTCATATTCCCAAATTGACAGCGTGGTAAAATATATTGTGAATCAAGAGAAACATCATAAAAGAAAAACATTCCGGGAGGAATATATCGAATTGTTAGAGCGGTTCAGAATAAAATATGACGAACGGTATATTTTGCGTGATGTTGGGGAATGAATGTTTCGTCCCTGACGGGACTATAATTTAATTTATTATAATTGTGTTAAAAATATATTGTCCCTAGCGGGACATAAATCTAAAAAATCAAATATATTGAATTGCAAATGTTCGGTATAGAACTTTGAAATTTCTTAATTCTTGTGCTATCGATATTTGAAAAGGAATTATATTTTAAATATCAATGCATTGAAAAAAGTGTAATTTATCGTCTTGTATTATCATAAAATCAAATGATTACCGATGTATATATTAAACGAATTTTGGAGTGCAACTTTTTCAATTTTAAAAGCAAACCTAATTGCTTTGATGATTGTTTCCGTGGTTTATGTCTTCGAAGTTATCTTCAATCTCAAGATCTTTATTAGATATTTTACCTGGCGTAAAAGCATTCGGAATGCAGAGATATCTGAACAAGGAAAAACTGTTTACTATGTCGTTTTTTGTATTTTAGTCTTAATATATGATTTAATAAAGGGCCACCTAACATTCAATGATTACAGCATTTCGTTCTGGTTAATTGAAATGACTTTTTTAACCATTCAATTTCACAAATTTTATTCCAAATATCAGGGTGTTGATCCAAATAAAGAAGATACGGATTTTTCTTAACCACCGGTTTCAAATCGGGAAACAATGAATATTTCTTCCCTGACGGGACTATAATTTAATTTGGTTTGATTATGCTAAAAATATTTTGTCCCTAAAGGGACAAAATTTAATAATCATTTTATAGAAACCGAAAGCGTCCCGTTAGGGACGGTATATTTATAGGAAAACGATGTCTACGAGCGAATCCCTAAGTCCCGTAGGGACGAAATATTTATAGGAAAACGATGCGGATAGCCCAATCCCCGAGTCCCGTCAGGGACGGCATATTTATTAAACATCAAACCCCCGCCGATTTGAATGCCTCCTTTACGATGCTCTGCGCCTCATCCATAATTTTATTGAGGTGTGCCTTCCCCTTAAAACTCTCCGCATAAATCTTATAAATTTCTTCCGTGCCGGAGGGCCGGGCCGCAAACCACCCATTTTCCGTCACAACTTTCAGACCACCAATATCCGCCTGATTTCCCGGTGCCCGGGTAAGTTTGGCGGTTATCTTTTCCCCGGCCAGTTCCTTAACCGTAACCTGGTCCGGATTCAGCTTTTTCAGCACAGCTTTCTGCTTTGCATTTGCCGGGGCATCGATGCGCTCATAAACCGGACTGCCAAATTTGTTTTCCAGCTCACGGTAATGTTCCGCCGGATCTTTGCCGGTTTTTGCGGTAATCTCCGCCGCCAGCAGATCCATAATAATCCCATCCTTATCGGTCGTCCAGACTGTTCCGTCTTTCCGAAGAAAGGATGCACCAGCACTCTCTTCACCGCCAAATCCATAGGAGCCATCGAGCAATCCATCCACAAACCACTTAAACCCTACCGGTACCTCGGATAATTTTCGCCCCAGATGCCCGGCAACCCGGTCGATCATTGAACTGGAGACCAGGGTTTTGCCTACCGCCGCATCCTTGCGCCACTGGGGCCGGTTCTGGAACAGATACCAAATGGCAACCGACAGATAATGATTGGGATTCATCAATCCCTCGCTTCGGGTAACAATACCATGGCGGTCATAATCCGGATCGTTGCCAAAGGCGATATCAAAATCATCCTTCAGTTTTATCAGCCCGGCCATGGCATAAGGTGAGGAGCAATCCATCCGTATCTTACCATCCTTATCCACGGTCATAAATGAAAAAGTGGGATCGACCCGTTTATTCACCACCTTCAGATCCAGCTTATACCTTTCAGCTATCGGCTCCCAGTAGGCAATGCCCGATCCCCCCAGGGGATCAACTCCAATTTTCAGACCGGCTGCAGTAACAGCATCCCTATCGACGATATTGATCAGATCATCCACATACGGTTTGATAAAATCGTACATTGTGGTAGTGGATGATGACAGTGCTTTTTCAAATCCAATTCTTTTTACTGCTTTGGCGCCACTTTCCAATATTTCGTTAGCCCTGTCCTGTATCACTGTGGTGATCTCGGTACCGGCCGGTCCTCCGTTGGGAGGATTGTACTTAAAACCGCCATCGTCCGGTGGATTGTGTGAGGGGGTGATCACCACACCATCTGCCAATCCCGATTTTCGTCCCCGGTTGTACGTGAGGATGGCGTGAGAGATTACCGGGGTAGGCGTATAGCCCAATCCTTGCTGTATCATCAGATTTATCCCATGCGCAGCGAAGACTTCGACTGCAGTTGCCAGGGCCGGTTCTGACAAGGCATGGGTGTCCTTCCCCAGGAAAAGCGGCCCATCGATTTTGTTTTTCTGCCGGTATTCACATATTGCCTGTGAGATTGCCAGAATATGCTCTTCGGTAAAACTGTTGGTCAGTGATGAACCGCGATGCCCGGATGTTCCGAATGATACCCGCTGCGCCGGATTTTTTGCATCCGGTTTATGGGTATAGTAATCGGAAACTAACCTCGGGACGTTTACCAATAAATCAAGTGGTGCAGGTTTTCCGGCTAAAGGACTGAGAGCCATTTTTCCTCCAAAGTGAAGTCAGGATGTGTTTGATCAATTATAGTTTTATAAAATTTCATGGCAGTAAATATAATAATAAAGTGATAGAATTTTTAGCTCTTAAATGGCAAATTTGTGCGTCATTCCCTGCCTGCAGCAGGCAGGCGACCGGATCCCGTAAATGCGGGAGTGGCGATCCGCTTAAGGTGCTTGCCAGAAAATCCTTCCCTGAGTCAGCCAAGATATTTTGAGATTGCCGCAGCGTCCCTGCTTCGCAAAGACAGTCAGACCAGGTCATCGCGAGCGCAGCGCGGCGATCTCCCTTCCTGTTCTTTCAGAATTATTCCTCCCTGGAACTCACCTAAACGCGATGATTATTTCGACTTCCCTATCTCGTAAAGACATACAAACTAAGTCATTGCGAATTCCTGGCGCAAGCCAGGAATGTGGCAATCTCCTTCCGATACTATAATAGGCATAATCCTTCCATGGGATCCACCCAAACGCGGAGATTACTTCACCCGCAGCTGCGGGATCGTAATGACTGGTTTTGATTTATTACAAATCCATTGGAAAAAACCAGCTTGTTTTGCAACCTTTTCCGGCCTTGTGCGTCTAATAAGACGCATGTTTTCAACAGCAAATCCCAAGTTTAATTAAATCAGAGAGGAGCCCCATGAGATTTACTGTATTTCTCTTATTTTTCTCTGTCGCTCTGGTGGCAATGGCCGTCACCGGGAGCCGGGCGGAGAAAATTTTACCCTATCAGATCTATCAGTACAAACTGGATAACGATCTGAAGGTAGTGGTGGTGCCATTCGATAGTCCCGGTCTGGCATCATTTTATGTTGTGGTAAGCACCGGATCCCGCAATGAAGTGGAAAAGGGCGTCACCGGATTCGCCCACTTCTTTGAACACATGATGTTCCGCGGGACGGATAAATATCCCCAGGAAAAATACCGGGAGATCATTAAATCGACCGGGGCATCGGCCAATGCCAACACCTCCAACGACCGGACCATCTACCACATGACCGGTAATGCCGAGAAACTGGATGTGATGTTCAAAATTGAATCGGACAGATTCAAAAATCTGAACTATTCCGAAGCCGATTTTAAAGTGGAAGCGGGCGCCGTGAAAGGTGAGTATACCAAAAATTACGCCAGTCCTTACCAGCAACTTTTCGAAGGTGTGATGAATACTGCTTTTGATGTGCACACTTACAAACACACCACCATGGGATTCTTCGAAGATGTCGTGGATATGCCCAACCAGTATGATTATTCCCGGAAATTCTTTAAGCGGTTTTATCGTCCCGAGTATTCCACCATTGTGGTGGTCGGGGATGTAAAACCGGATTCGGTAAAAAATCTGGCGGTCAAATATTTTGGTGACTGGGAGAAAGGAAATTATAAAGCGGACATTCCCACCGAACCCGAACAGGAAGCAACCCGTTATTTTCACCTGCAGAATGGCAGCATTCCGCCTTTCCTGTTACTGAGTTACAAAGGCCCGGCTTTCAGTGATACCAAAATCGATATGCCAACACTGGATATAATTTCCTCCATGCTTTTTTCGGAAAATTCGGATCTATACAAAAAACTGGTTATCGAAGAACAGAAAGCCCGTTTTATCGGGGGCGGCGCATTCGATTCCAAAGATCCCAATCTGTTTAACATCCAGGCATCTCTGATCAAAAAAGAAGATCTGCAGTATGTGAAGGATGAAATTGCAAAGGCCCTCCAAAATGTACAGACCAACAGGGTGGACGAGAAACTGCTGGCGGATACCAAATCCAATCTGAAGTACAGCTTCGCCATGCGCATTGATAATCCCGATGCCATTGCCAATACCCTCTGTCACTATATCGCCCTTACCGGGGATCCGGAGACCATCAACCGGGTGTACGATCTTTACGACAAGGTAACGGTGGATGATGTGAAAGCCATCGCTGCCAAATATTTTATCCCCACCGGATTGACCGTGGCAACCATCAGCGAAGATGCAGAAGGAGGTGTCCAATGAAACAACTCATCATACTTTTCATATTCATGTTATCGACATTCAGTTACGGACAAAATACCGTGGAATTAAAACTCGCCAATTCGAATAAAGTGGTTATCAAGCTGATGTTCCGCAACGGTTCTATTTCCGATCCGGCCGGTAAGGAAGGATTAACCTACCTGACCGCCAACCTGATCACCCAGGGCGGGACTAAGGACATGACCTTCAGCCAGATCCAGGATTTTATTTATCCCATGGCTGCCAATTATTTCGTGACCACCGATAAGGAAGTCACCATCTTCACTTTTGAGGTTCATAAGGATTTTCTGGAAAAATTCTATCCCATTATCACCGGACTGATGCTTACCCCTTCCTTCACTGAAGAAGATTTTCAGCGGGTGAAGGTAAATCAGCAAAACTATGTGGACCAGGTGATCCGGGCATCATCGGATGAAGAATACAGCAAGAAAGCGCTGGAAGATTTACTCTTCCGGGGAACCAATTATCAGTATATGAAACAGGGAAAGAGTGCCAGTGTAGCGGCGATCACCCTGGAGGATATAAAAAGTCAGTATAAAAACTTCTTCACCAAAAATAACCTGATGATCGGTGTTGCCGGTAATTACCAGCCGGAATTTCTGAAGCAATTGCAAACCGATATGCAGAAACTGTCCGATGTTCAGCCCAATATTCCCAAACCGGGAAAAGCCAACTCTCCCGATGGTGTCCAGGTGGAGATTGTTGCCAAAGATGGTGCTTTCGGTTCGGCCATTTTCACTGGCTTCCCGTTGAATATTACCCGGGCCGATGACGATTTTGCTGCCCTGATGGTGGCCAATTCTTACCTGGGTGAGCACCGGAAATCCTATTCCAAGCTCTACCAGGAAATCCGCCAGAAACGCTCCATGAATTATGGGGATTACTCCTATATCGAATGGTACGAGAATGGCGGTCAGAATATGCTGCCCCCACCGGGTGTCCCGCGACATTCCAACTATTTTTCCATCTGGATTCGCCCGGTACAGATTGCCAGTCAGCTCCGGCAGCAGTATGAGGAACTATCCGATCTTTCCATCGGGCATGCCCACTTTGCTTTACGCATGGCGGTATATCAACGGGACAAACTGGTAAAAGACGGCCTCTCGGAATACGATTTCGAATCCACCCGCACTTTCCTGCGCAGTTATATCAAACTCTACGTGCAGACGCCGGCAGACCGGCTGGGTTATCTGATGGATTCCCGTTTCTATGGTCGCACGGATTACATCAATGAACTGGATGCCCTGCTGGCCGGGCTGACTCGGGAGGATGTGAACAAAGCCATCAAAAAATACTGGCAGACCAATAACATGTTTGTCACCATTGTTACGGATACTAGCGAGGCAGAGCCGTTGGCCGAGAGTTTGCGCAAGAACCTACCCTCACCCATGAGTTATTCCAATATTGTTAAAGCAGGCTTGCCGGAAGAAGTGCTCAAAACTGACGAGATTGTTGCGAAATATCCGCTGAATGTAAAGAGTGTGAAGATTGTGAAATCGGCTGACACATTTAAATAGATATTCAACCCTACCTCCCGAAGGTTTATAACCTTCGGGAGGTTATCATAAAATATCTGAATATTTTAATTATTTATCAGCGGGAGGATTTTTTTTCCCTGGTTTTCGCTTCCTTTTCTCGGTTTCATCCACAATCATCTCCGGCTCAGCCACCGCCACTTCTTTTTTCTTACGCCGGAAGTTGAGCACCTGGTAAACCACGCTTACCCAGAACAGGAATAACAGAATCAGGGTGAACAGACCGGACACGGTCCAGAAGATAAAGATAAGTCCCAGCAGGACAAATGGCGTCATTCGGGAGCGGGCCATCTGACGGATGGTGGTTTCATGCTTCTTATAAAATTCCTTCATCTTCCCGTACTGTTTCTTTATCCATTTCCAAAAACCGGTCTGCCTGCGGATCAAGATATAAACGATCAGAACCAGCACGATAAAAATTACCCATTTCAGCAGGCTGGTGAGCCAGAGCTGGGTATAAACCACGCTGAAGGTGAGCGGATCCTCCGGTTTGACAATGGTGCGGGCGAAACGGTAAACCTGTCCGCTGGTGGGAATCCGGATCATGATCGGCAGGACGCCGGTGCCCATGCTGCCGGAAGCGGTACCTCCCGCTACCACCTGATTGGCTACGCCTTCCAGGCGACCACTGAAAGACATTTCCGCTGCCATCTGGCTGGTGAGTTCTTTTTCCTCCATAGGAATATTCTTAAACCGGCTACGGGCATCCTTCCCTTTATAGGCTTCATCCAGCTCATCGCTGGCCGCCATGGGTAGCTCCTGCCCCTGCCCGATAGCCAGTTTTTTCATGGCCTTCTGGTCGTAGCGGCGCTGGACGTTAGAGAAAATGTTGACCCCCCGGATCATCTCTTCCTTTTCCAGGGTGCTGGTAAAATAGTTAAAACCGTAATCGTTGGGTAAATACACCGACCAGATGATCTGGCTGACCAGCAAATCTACCGCCGGTAGCAGGGATGATTTCTTTCCGGCAGAGGCGAAGCGTTCTTCCGCCAGGGCCAGGATCACTTCCACCGGGAAGGTCTCCAGCTGGTTGTTTACCGAACGGGAGCGGATAAGCGGAATCAGTAAATTATGCTGTTGGTTCAGGGAAGATTCCACCGGCTGGTTATCCACAAAAACACTCCAGACATCAGCGCCTTCCGGCAGCCGTATCTCCAGGAACTGCTTGGCGCTGTTCCGCACCTGGTAAATCATCCGGTGCACCACTTTACCATCCTCGGTAAACAGGGTAACAATATTGGCCGAGTTAATGGTAGCCACCGGTACGGCAATTTTCTCATGCTTGTTTACATCCAGCACCAGTGAGAAGGGATGCTTCAGATATTTGAAACCCATGATCAAAGGCTTGGCGGATTTGTTAATTAACTGCACCGGCAGTTTTTGCGGGGCAGCCTTTTCCATCCCCTCATTCTCGCTCACTATAACCTCGGCACTGGTATTGAGAGCAATGCCCACATAACCGGTTTCACGCACCGTTTCCAGCACCTGAAAACCGGTAAAAGCGGTAGCCTTCCCGGACTCCGTCAGGGGAACTTCTGCCTGCACATTGATCCAGACACTCCCTTTTTTACCATAGGTAAAGGGGATCATGATATAGCGCTGTTCATTCCGGGTCAATTCCTGCCACTCACCCACGCCATCGCCGGAAATCGAAAGGACATTCATATTGTCCGGAACCGCCAGCTGCACGCCATCCACTTCACTGTGCAGAATGTTGTAATTGATATCCGAATTCACCTTCAGCACATCATCTTCAATGGAGATGAGATGGTATACCTCGCTGTACAATTTGGCCGGAATTTTTTCGGTTACTGCCAGCTTTTTGCGCCACTGGATACTTAGATACCTTCCGGGTGTGATTACCGCAGATACCAGCGTCCGGTTATCCGCCGTCCGGGTAGAAATCTGCTGCGCCTGGGGAATCTCCACATCGATATCCTTCAGCGGCAATTCCATATTCAGGACGGTGATAGGGGTTTGCTGAATATTCAGATCCAGTTTGTGCGGACCCTTCTCCAGGGACGAGATCATGGAGAAGCTCACTGCCACGGTATATTCCCCCGGCTGGGAAAGCACCACCTGGTGATAGCCGTTTTCACTCACCACCAGTGCCGGTTTGCCATTCACCCGGATATCCTCCAGGGCAATATTCTGGGGCAGCACCGGAATTTTCAGATAACTATCTTTCTTAAGTACATGCACTGTTAAGGTCCCGGTGAAGGCGGTATTCTGCCGCCCCATTTTTCCGGAATACATCGCTTTGGTAATCAGGTAATCGAAGGGCACCTGGATATCCGGTCCCACCGGCGGCTTCATCTGGTCCACCAGTTTTTTGAACTCCGCCCGCTTCAGAATCACATTTCCTTCCTTCATGCTGTAAGCGGGAATCGTTTTCACCCCGGTTTGCAGCACCAGTTTCTGGAAGGTTTCCATGGGCAAGACGATGTCATCGGCATCTAGGTTGAGCAGTTTTTTGAATTCATCCCAGGGAATGGTGAGCTCGCCTTTCGGATTCGCCGCTTCCTGTGCCTGAATAACAAAGAATAATCCCATTGCAAGAAACAGACTTAACACGATAATACTGCAGTGCGCTTTTTTCATGATCTTTCCTCCTTTGAAATTTTCTGACATTTTCCCTGTCACGTTTTTCCGGTTTTTTGATTCACTTAAAATGAATGCATTTCGATTCATTCTATCCATTAATGTCAGAAAAATTTAAAAGGTAAATGTGGCTGTTCATTTTCCTGATTTTCTCTTTTTCTCAAATCTGTTTTTAATGAGACAGGCGGGCCATGCAAACCCGCCTGTATTTTCCTCATCCCGAACCGTTTTCTGTTTGCGATAACCTGTTAATTGGGACAATCAATATCCTCCAGATGTTCATCCCAGCAATGCCATTCTTCGTCTTCGAAATGAATCAAATCCTTGATTCGCCCATACATGATCTGCCGGTTCCATTCAATTTCCACCAGATGATCTTCACCCTTCTGATAGATCTGATAAAAGGCATCGTAGGTAGCATCACCAACCAGGCCGTAGGAAATATAATCCCCGTTATTCTGCACACTGGGGATGATATTGGTATAGGTAATATCGGCGGTACCGACGTTCACATCCCGGTTCCACTCAATAGAGAGGAATGGGGTAGCGTTATCGGGATTGGCATACACCGTCCAGGTGCCGTGCGTTCTGGGCAAATCGGCACCCCCCTCGTACCAGAGGAAATCTTCATACACTCCCTCCTTAGTGATGTACATCTCCCACTCCGTGCCATCATTGGAAACCGAACCGTACAATTTGGCGGTGTAGTTGCTGTTGAGCGCCGTAAAGGAATAGGACCAGAGCCACTTGCCATTGGACTGCTGGCTGGGCTCATGCTTGAACGATTCCATAAATGCCGCCACTGGAACAACCAGGGTTACAGTGAGAACAGTATTCCAAACCACTACATTGGTATAAGCCCATCCCCAGTTCTGATAGGTCAGGATAAATTCATTCGGGATGCCGCTCTCCGGCATCATACCGGTAGTATCCGGTCCGGTAAAATCGGAGAAGTCCATAATAAATGAGGAAGCCGGTGGAATTGCCGGTGGTTCTTCCTTTGGACCACTGCTGCTTTTGGAACAGCTTATAACCAAAAGGAGAAGCAGACCCATAGCAAGTAAAATTCTGATACTTTTAAACATGATTACCTCCATTTTGAGATAAAATCTTATCCTTAAGATGAGGACCCCGAGGGACTCAGTAAATTTTTATCCTGTGACCTTTCACTGGAATGTGAGGTTAATTGGCCATCCATTATCATTTTATGACCTTCCGAGACGACAAAGGCCAGGGTTACTCCCTCCAGAATCATCAGGAAGACATAGACGAGGCCGATCATGACGATCAGGTGTTCCGGCCAGGCGATATTGCCGATGGTCATGGCAGCGGTTACCAGGGTGAGGAAGATCATAACCACTATAATCGGGATCATGGTCCAGCGCTTATTGGTCCACAGGCCGTAGCCGATGAGCAGAAACAACAGCAGCATGATAAAGCAAATATAGAACAATTCACTAAAATAGAGCAATGAGCCCAGCCCTAGTACGGCCACAACTGCAACCCGGTATAGAATAAGGATTATTTTGATCATCTTACTTTACCACTTGTCTGATCAAACAACCCTTATATCATCGTTAACTTCGAGGAAATACTTTAGGTTAGCCGGGAAAGAAAAGGTGAAGACCCGGTTAAATGGAATTGGCAGTTATTTATGAAAGTTGCTTGCCATTGTCTTTACGAGCCAGGGATGGCGTAGCTTGCCTGCTGCAGGCAGGTAATCTCCGCGAATAACTACCTCCCCAGGGATGGATAATCCGAAAGAACCGGAAGGGGATCGCCGCGCTGCGCTCGCGATGACAGAAATTAAAACCTATTTACATGGTAGAAACCGAACGGTCGATTCCATCTCCTGCAAAACCTGCTTCAGCGCTTTCAGGGTAATATCGATATCTTTACGGGTGGTTTGATGGGAAAGGGAAAACCGGACCGAACAATGGGCTTCCTCGACACTTCGGCCCATGGCGATCAACACATGGGTGGGATCGGGTGAACCGGATTTGCAGGCTGAACCGGATGACAGTGAGATCCCGTGCTGATCCAGGGCAATCACCAGTGATTCGCCCCGCAAACCGGGCAGGGTAAGATTCAGGGTATTGGGTAAACGCTGCTCCGGATGCCCATTTAGCCGGGCCTCAGGAATAATCCGGTAAATGCCATCCGCTAACATATCCCGCAGCTGTTTTAATCTTTCATTATCCTTCAGACTCTCCAGCACCAACTCGGCGGCTTTACCGATTCCGATAATTCCTGGCATATTTTCCGTCCCGGCCCGCAGACCTTTCTCCTGTTTTCCACCGTGGATCAGCGGCTCTATCTCCAGACCCTTACGAAGGTAAAGGATACCAATACCCTTGGGACCATGAAACTTATGTCCCGAGATGGTCAGGAGATCGACATCCAGATTCTCCACGTCGATCTTGATCTTTCCGGCAGCCTGAACCGCGTCGGTGTGGAACAAAATGCCTTTTTCGTGGGCGATCCGGCATAGCTCTTTGATCGGCTGGATGGTGCCTACTTCATTATTGGCCAGCATCAGGGAGATCAGGATGGTTTCCGGTGTAATGGCCCGGGAGAGTTCTTCCGGATGAATGATCCCGTCTTTATCCACCTTGAGGTAAGTGACCCGGTAGCCGGTCTTTTCCAGAAACTGGCAGGTCTTCAGGATGGCGGGGTGCTCTATCGAACTGGTGATAATATGATTTCCCTTCTCCCGGTAAACGTAAGCGATTCCCTTGATCGCCAGATTATCCGATTCCGAACCACCGCCGGTAAAAATTATCCTCCTTGGTTTGGCATTCAGCAGTCTGGCCACCTGCCGCCGGGCATTCTCCAGACCTTCGCGGGCCTGAGTGCCGACATCATGAATTGCAGATGGATTGCCGTAAACTGTCTCCAGATAAGGAAGCATGGCCTTTTTAACATCCGCGGCAACCGGGGTGGTGGCATTGTTATCCAGGTAAATCCGGTGTTTTGGTTTGGCTTTGGGAATATCCAGGTGGAACAGTTTCTTTTGGGAATCTTCTTTACCTGC
>CAYVKM010000025.1:0-41229 GCA_964452045.1 uncultured Calditrichaceae bacterium | reverse complement strand
CAGATGGCCGCTTCACCGTGGAACACAACATCGAGAAAAAGGAGGTGGAGCAGAAAGAAATTACCAGCTCGGAAAAACCGGTTGAGATGACCCTCACTCCTGAGATGGCCGGTTCTTATGTTATCTGGGCCGAGCTAAAACGGGATCCCAATAGCGGTACCCAGGCAGCCACTTCGCTGTGGGTAGCTGGTGAGGATTACGTCCCCTGGGCAGACGAAGGAGAAGACAAGCTTGAAATCATCATGGACAAAGAGGAATATGCTATTGGCGATGAAGCGGTAGCCTTTATCAAATCTCCTTTCCCTGAGGCTGAACTTTTCCTGACTCTAAGCCGGGAGAAAATATTTTTGCAAGATACCCGAAAAATACAGGGGAGCGCCTACACCTACCGCTTCAAAGTTACCGAAGAAATGCTGCCCAATGCTTTTGTGGGCGCGGCTCTGTTCCGGTTGGGAAATCCGATTGTCCCGGTGGAGGAAGAGGTGGGAAAACATATGGAGCGGATTGGCTTCACCTCGGTCAAGGTTTCCCTGTCGAAGAAATATCTTACGGTTAAAGTTCAACCGGACCGCCTGAAAGCCCGGCCGGCAGAGAGCGTCTCGGTGAATATTGATGTCTCCCGCTTCAATGGAATCGGTCACCACAGTGAATTGACCATCATGGTAGTGGACGAAGCAGTACTGTCACTAACCGGATATACCCCGCCGGACCTGGTGAAAGTTGTATACGAGCAGCGGGGACTTTCCGCCAGGGTGAATGATAACCGGCCATTTGTTATCACCGAGGAGGAATTGCTGCAGAAGGGAACCGGATATGGCGGTGGAATGATGGAAGGCATCACCGGTCCCCGGGTCCGGAAAAAATTCCTTAAGCTCGCTTATTACAATCCCGCCCTGGTGACCAATGCATCCGGAAAAGCGAATTTTGAAATGAAGCTGCCGGATAACCTGACCACCTGGCGAATCATGGCCGTGGCAGTGAGCGACTCTAATCTGTTCGGCTATGGTGAAGAGAAATTGGTGGTTACCCAACCCTTTATTTTGCGGGCGGTGCTGCTGCGATTTGCCCGGATCGGGGATGAATTCTTCTCGGGTGTGGCAGTCACCAATCTCAGCGGTGGCGATGGCCTGGTGGAGGTAAAGACCGATCTCACCGGTCAATCCATCGTCCTGAAGGAAGGGAATAACCAGAGAAGCGGTATTCAAATTCAATCGGGTGAATCCAAAACGGTGCTCTTCCCGCTGCTGGCCAAAAGTGTGGGTGAAACCATGTTGAAATTTACCGCCCATTTCAACGGCACCTTTAACGACAAATCAATATCCGAGGCGGATGCCCTGCAGATGCCGCTGGAGGTGCAGGATCTGGTGGCAACGGAAACTGTGGTGGCGGTGGGTGAGACCATGGATAAATATCTCCAGAAGGTCAAAATTGACGATTCCGTCCGCAAGGATGTGGGTGGGCTGGATATCTCCCTTTCCAGCACTGCCCTCACCGATATCGGGGAGGGTGCAAAATACCTGGTGCAGTATCCCTATGGGTGTCTGGAACAAACCACCAGCCGGTTGCTGGCGCTGATTCAGTTAAAATATTTGTCAGAAAAATACGGCTTTACTCTGGATGCGGTAAAGAATGTGGATAGGGTGATTGATGCAAACATCAAGAAAGTGCTTTTGATGCGCAACGGTGATGGTGGATTCAAGTTTTGGCCAACCAGTGAGAAGTCGGATTGTTACCTCTCCCCCTATGTGGCGTATCTCATCAAAAGGAGCAAGGATATCGGGTACTCTTTTTCTGATGATGTGGTGAAGGACCTGATCGGGTACCTGGACCGGACACTGCGCAATCCTTGTTATCCCATCACAGGCTGGAAGGCTTTAGCAGAATATCGCATCAATGTTCTGATGGGTTTGCATTACCTTGGACGAAAAGATGAAACCTATTTTGAGGAATATTTTAACAAGCGGAACCAGTTGAGTTTCGGGGCGCAAATCCATCTGGCCTATCTACTGTATCAATCCCCGGGCTGGAAAAAAGAGGCGAACATCCTGTTTGATGAGATTAAGAATGGCATGTTCGTCACCGCCCAGACAGCCCACTTCGAAAGTCCGCGGGACCTGCCGCCTTCCTGGTTGTTCATGTATTCGCCCGTTATTACCACGGCTGATGCAATAAAACTATTTCTGGAAATGGAACCGGAAAGTCCGTTTATCTCCAAATTTGCCCGCTACATTCTCAACGCCCGGAAGAACGGGAAATGGCGGTATACCTACGAAAACGCCAAGGCCATTGATGCGCTGGTAGAAATATCCCTGGAAAGGGAGGCGGAACCACCGGATTACACCGTAAAAATCCTGATTGCCGGAAAGGAAGTGCTCAAGCATATGTTCCGGGATTATCAGTACAAACCGGTCCTCAAAGATATTCCCATGGCACAATTGCCCGAGGGACTAAACGATATCGAAATAATGAAGGACGGTGAGGGTCGGCTGTATTACATTCTGTCCTACTCCTACCGTTTGAAGGGTGCCCAGGTGGCCCGGCAGGAAGGTTTTTCCATTAAGCGAAGTGTGAAAAATACCGAAACGGGTAAGACGCTGGAAAGTTACGAGAATGAGCCTCCGGGAGAATTGGATATTCAGGCGGGAGATGTTCTGGAGATCGAACTGGAATATTCAGTACCGCAAACCGGGTATCATGTGGTGATTGATGACCCAATACCGGCCGGCCTGGAAGCAATCGACGCTTCATTGAAGACGACCTCCACCCGTTACGGATCGTCTTCGCAATCCCGGCAGACCCGGGGCAGGGATGATGACTGGGGGTATTGGGGGAATCCGATCAACCACACCGAGTTGCGGGACGACCGGGTGGCGCTGTTCGGGGATGAGGTGAGACCGGGGAAATATACTTACAGCTATATGGTCCGTGCCACTACCTCCGGGACCTATCTCTGGCCGGCAGCAAAAATTTCGCTGATGTATGAGCCGGAGCAGTTTGGTACCTGTGCTGAGGGATTCGTGAGTGTGGGGAAATGAGATGATATGTCACCCCTAATGGGGTTTATTGATGATCGGGATGATCTCTTGCTATAAACATTTCACCCCGCTGGGGTTCGATTATACTGGAAGCGACGGCTTTGAATACATATTAAAACGAGGTAACACCGTAGGTGTGACATGTACATAACCAGACACAAGAATGAACCAGAACGCCCCAGGCGTAATATGGTTATAGATGAACACAAACACAACATGGATTCCCAAACGCCGTAGGCGTAAAATGTTTATCATTCAATCCGGTTGTGTTTGGTGATGGGAGATGTTCATTTAGCATCGGGGTTTTGTGAGTGTGGGGAAATAAAATGATATGTCACCCCTAATGGGGTTTATTGATGATCGGGATGATCTCTTGCTATAAACATTTCACCCCGCTGAGGTTCGATTATTTGGAGACGATCATGTTAAATAGATATTCGAATGAGAGAGCACCGTAATTGTTCAATGTTTATAGATATGCGTAATTACAGCAAAATCATAGAACGCCGTAGGCGTGATATGTTTGTAACAAAACCGGAAACAAGAACGATCCGAAACACCGTAGGTGTGAAATGTTTACTTCTAATATCTTTAACAAACGTTACCACAAAAAACCTTCTGCTGAATAAATGAACATACACCTGATGAAAAAATCTATTCTAATCCTTATTGCCCTGCTTTTCATCATCGGCATCCTCTTCCGCTACACTCCCAATCTTTTCCCCATTCACGATTCGGATATCCAAACCCAAAAATTCCACTCGGTGAAATTTTACGACCGCCATGGGAATCCCCTGCAGGAAGTTCTTTCCCAGAACTCCATGCGTTCGGTAAATGTCCCACTCAAAAACATCTCCCCGTACTTCATCGACGCAATCATTGCGGCGGAGGATAAATATTTCTATCGCCATAGCGGGGTGGATTATCAGGCCATCCTCCGGGCCACCTGGCAAAACCTCCGCTCCCGGGAAATCGTCTCCGGCGCTTCCACCATCACCCTGCAACTGACCCGCCTTCTTCATCCGCAAGACCGGACATTTTTCAACAAAGTAAAAGAGGCTTATCTGGCTTTCCGCCTGGAAGCTGGGATGGAAAAGAATGCGATCCTTGAGGCTTATATCAATCGGTTGCCCATGGGTGGGAATCTGTATGGTATAGAAAGTGCCGCCAAAGCCTATTTTGGCATTTCGGCCAGCGATTTGACTCTGGCCCAGGTTACTTTTTTAGCCTCAATTCCTAACTCTCCCAACCGGCTAAATCCCTACAACAATCTTAAGAAGATTAAAAATCGGCAACGGTTTGTGCTGGAACAAATGACCGGTTTGGGAAAAATCAAATCGGACCGGATTGCTGGAGTCCTCAAAGAAGATGTGCTTTTGAAACCGCAGGACGATTCATTTCTGGCACCCCATTTTGTTTTTCACCTGATGGAAAATTTGCCGGACAGCGTTCAAAGCGTCCGGACCACCATCGACCGGGAATGGCAGACGCTTATCGCCGAGCAAATGCGCACGATCCTGAGTTACCTTAAAAATCGACATGTCACCAATGCCAGTGTGCTTCTGCTGGATAACGTAACCGGAGAAATATTGGCCTACGTGGGATCGGCGGATTTTTTCAATACCAATATCGAAGGCCAGAATGATGGCATCCAGGCGCTCCGGCAGCCGGGCTCGACCCTGAAACCGTTTCTCTACCTGCTGGCCATGGAAAACGGATTCAATCCCACTACCCTGATCTCGGACATTCCAACCCATTACCGTATGCCCACCGGAATTTACAGTCCTCAAAACTATTCCGAAGAATTTCACGGGCCGGTACGGCTGCGGGAAGCCCTAGCAAACTCCCTGAATGTGCCGGCGGTGCGCACCCTGGCAAAAATCGGTACGGAAAAATTTCTGAAGCGGTTAGGTCAGTATGGATTTAAATCCCTGGATAAAGAAGCGGAATATTACGGCATCGGATTGGCGCTGGGCGGCGGGGAGGTTACCCTGTATGAACTGACCCGGGCATACAGCTGCCTGGCCCGGATGGGTAAATTCAAATCTTTAACTGAAGTCCTGGAGGTGAATGGTAAAGACAGCCAATCCAAACGAGTAAACCGGCAAATTTCCACTCCACATTTGAATTACCTGATTGCCGATATCCTGAATGACAATTTCGCCCGAACCAGTGAATTTGGATTTAACTCAATCCTGAACTTACCATTTCCCTGCAGCGTCAAGACCGGCACCTCCTTCCATTTCTGTGATAACTGGACAGTCGGTTTTACCCGGGATTATACCCTGGGGATCTGGGTAGGAAATTTCGATCACACCCCCATGCTTAAGGTATCCGGAGTTACCGGTGCCGGGCCACTTTTTGCCAATATCATGAGCTCACTTTACCGGCACAGGGAATATCCCGAAGACCCGCCCCGGCCGGATAGTCTGGTTACTGTTCGTATCTGTCCGCTTTCCGGCAAAAAACCAGGAACCGCCTGTCCTGCGATTGTGGAAGAGATTATCCCGGAGCGGGATCTTAAAATATGGCAATCAAGTGAGTGCGATATGCATATTACCAGGAACAACAAAATTACCACTGTTGTTTCAGCCCGGTTTAAACCCTGGGCGGATAAACTGGGATACGAAACCCGTCATCCCGAGGGAAATGAAGAAATGGCCTTCCGGATTGTGAATCCAAGGGATGGTGCGGAATATTTGCGTCTGCCAAATCTGGCCCCAGAATATCAGTCTATTCGTTTTCAATTGGATTGTGATGACACCAAACAACCGGTGCACTGGTATCTGAATGACGAACTGATCCAAACAACCCGGAACAATCATACCTTTCTGTGGCAGGCAAAACCGGGAAAGTACCGGCTAAAAGCCATTTCCCAAAACAATCAACAGCGGCAGGACGAGCTGCATTTCAGCGTCCGGTAAGTAACTTAAGCAACGGTACTAAAAGTGATTTACCTTTCAGCTCCCGGGTAAATTCAGTAAATTCAAAAAAGATGATGAAGGAGAAATTTCCATGAGATTCGTATCTTCCATTCTACTTGTGCTAGTTTTACTGGTGATGAGCAATTGTCAAAAATCGAAGGATGCTATGGCGGACGATGCCGCCACCATGGTTGCAGAAAAATGGCTGGCCATGGTGGACTCCGGTGATTATGCCAAAAGCTGGAACGAAGCCGCATCCATATTCAAAGGAGCGGTCGATGAACAAACCTGGGCGAAAACGGCTGAATCCATCCGAACGCCATTGGGAAAGGTAATATCCCGTGAGGTGGAATCCGCCCAGTACCACACCACCCTACCTGGCGCCCCGGATGGAGAATATGTGGTAATTCGTTTCAAAACGGAATTCGTAAACAAGAAGGAGGCCTACGAGACGGTAACCCCAATGAAGGATAAAGACGGGGAGTGGCGGGTATCGGGGTATTACATTAACTAAATACCGGTAAGTGCCAAGAATAAAGCTTTAAAGGCAAAACACCCGATATTTTACGGTTGTCGGATGATTAACCCAACCGGTTTTTAAAATGACAAAAAAAATATTCATCCTGTTACTACTGCTGATCATTCTTGCAGTGCTGCTCTACTTTTTGTTTCCCAAAAAGAAAGAGGTGGCCCTGTTGCTTCCGGAAAATCCCGGATTACCGGCGGGGGCAGAGAACGGACAAATTTTCGATCATATCTACTATACCCTGTCCTACAACGAAGCACACGAGCAGGCCAACTGGGTAATGTACAAATTGTTGGCTTCGTACGTATCGGGAAAGAGTGCGGAAAGATCGGATAATTTTCGCATCGATCCGGAAATATCCACCGGTTCCGCCACCTCGGATGATTACAAACGTTCAGGATACGACCGCGGCCATCTGCTGCCGGCTGCGGACATGGGTTGGTCCCCGGAGGCCATGTCCCTTACTTTTTTGATGAGCAATATGAGTCCCCAGGAGCCTTCCTTTAACCGGGGCATCTGGAAGAAACTGGAAACTCGGGTGCGGGAATGGGCTATCGAGGATGGTCTGGTTTACGTGGTTACCGGACCGGTTCTGGAGGATGGCTTGCCGGAAATCGGCGAGGACAAGGTATCCGTTCCCAAATATTTTTATAAGGTGATTCTGGATTACCAGGAACCGGAAATTAAGGGAATCGGATTCGTGATGGCCAACCGGAAATCGAAGCTGGATATTTACCATTATGCGGTGAGCATAGACTCGGTGGAAAAATTAACCGGATTGGATTTCTTTCCGGCCTTACCGGATGAATTTGAGGATGCGATGGAGGCTTCGGTAACTCTGGGCGCCTGGTCAGAAGATTTCATTCAATAACAAAACAGAGCTTATAATGAAATTCAATTTTATCCCACGGGTTAAAATCTGTTGCATTCTAAATGAGGAGGAAGCACGTCTGGCGATCCACTACGGCGCAACAGCGCTGGGATTGGTTTCGGAAATGCCCAGCGGGCCCGGGGTAATTTCAGAGGATGAAATTGCCAGAATAGTAACCAGTATTCCTCCGGGTATCGGCACCTTCCTGCTCACGTCCGGACAATCTTTACCGGAAATTATCGAACAACACAAACGCTGCCGGACTAACACCCTTCAACTTTGCGACCGGCTTACCACCGGGACGCATCAGGATCTAAAGGAGGCCTTACCCGGAATCTCCATTGTTCAGGTAATCCATGTGACCGGGGAGGAATCCATCGATGAAGCTATAAAGGTGGCGGAAAATGTGGATGGCATTCTCCTCGATTCTGGCAATCAGAATCTAACGGTGAAAAAGCTGGGGGGAACCGGCAAAACCCACAACTGGTGGGTAAGCAGAAAGATTGTAGAAAAAGTCAAAAAGCCGGTTTTCCTGGCCGGAGGGCTAAACCCGGAAAACGTTAGTGAGGCCATCCGACAAGTTCAACCCTTTGGAGTCGACATCTGCAGCGGAGTCAGGAAGAATGGAATATTGGATGAAAATAAGTTAAAAAGTTTTTTTGATCGTGTCTTTTATAATAACATCAAAAGCTGATTCCAATAATAGCAGAAAAATAAAGAGCCCCTACATCTAAATGTCGGGGCTCTTTTGTTGTTTATCCTAAATACAAATTTTCAGACTAGAAGAAATAACGCAGACCGATTTGTGCGCGCCAGCGCGAGAAAGGCCCGGCATCGTTTACATAGGTTTCTGCTGGGCCGGTAAAATTAAAAAGTGGCTCTCCGTTAGCATTAAAACCAACTAGGGTCAAAGGAGAGGTTGCTGCGGGACTGGCTACTTTCCTAACACCCCAGTCTGAATTGAGTAAATTAGCCACATTCAGAATGTCCAGGCTCAATTGAAAAGTATGACTCTGCCCGCCCATGTGCAGGGAGAAATCCTGTAATATTCTCAGATCAATATTATTGTACCAGGGATTTACCGCACCAAAGCGTTCGGCAATCTCACCGCGATGAGCACTCAAGTAATTGTCCTGCTCAATAAAGGCATTTAGCTCGGCCCATTGCTCATCCGCAGTTTTATAGAAATCACCATTGGCATCTGTTTCGGAGAGGTTGATTTCTCCTCTGCTTTGGGGAATATAAATTAAATCGTTACTACCAGATCCATCGCCGTTCACATCTCCTGAATAGAGGAAGGAATAACGGTTTCCGCCAGCGCCGGCAAAACGATTTCCTTCAGCAATTTCTACAAACAGTCCGAAATGAGTTCTTAATGAGGGTGTCCAGCTTTTACTGTATGTCGCGCCACCGATGATGCGATGCCGCTGGCCAAATTCGGAGTAACTGAGCTCAGGTTTATTGGGATCGCCCTGAACCGGATTCTCTTGAAATAACACACTGGCGATTTCGGTTGATTTTAGCTGGCTCCTCGCCTGGAGATAAGAATAGGAAAGAGTGGTATACAGATTTGAGCCAAACATTTTACGGATTTGGGTTGTAATACTGTAGTTATATCCCTCGTCAGTATTATCGATCACATATACCCCGTTGGCCGCTCCCGGATAAGGGGCGTTGAGTTCGTTGTTTCCCACACCACCAAAGTAAGGTCTTCCGTCAGGAAGTGTCCTGACCGGTTTTACTAAATCAGCGTTTCTTACATAAATGGCGTTAAGGTCTTTACCATAAATAAATTCCAAAGTACCACTCATGTCCCAGGGCAACTTCTGGTCTATTGCCAGATTAGTACTCCACACCTGGGGCCATTTAAAATCAGTAGTCATCGCATTTAGGTCAAAGGATTGCTGCAGGATGGCATCACCCTTTGTCTTCTGAGACGCCGGCACTTCATTAAGCGGAATACCGTCACCGGCAGGATCATAAAGATTCGGATTATCACCCGGGTTTGAAATAACATTACCAATCCAGACAAAGGGCACGCGGCCGGTAAAGATACCTGTTCCACCCCGTAACTGGGTGGATCTGTCCCCGCTAACATTCCAATTAAAACCAATACGCGGTGAAAACAACGGGTTAATACCAGCCAGCTTGCTTTGATCGACTGTTTCCGGATTATCGTTTTGGTCAAGTAGGGTGAGGCTTCTGGAAAAAGGGTTGTCCACCGGTTTGGTGAAATACATCGGAAGGTCAACTCGCACACCATAGGTAAGACTCAGTACCGGACTGACTAAAAATTCATCCTGTGCATAAAAGGCCAATTGACCAACATCGATATTCTCACCTTTAAACGGACCTGAACCAATTAAACCTCTTAGATTAAAAGCACTGTCCGGATCCGTAGCGGTAAAAAATTCATCCAGTGATGAGAAAGTGGAACCGATGCCGAAGTAGTAGGGAAGGAAAAACACACCGTTCCGGAAAATATTAAAGGCATTAAAAAATCCAAAATGTTCGAAGGTTACCCCGGCGGTCAGCACATGGCTGCTCAAATAGTAACTGAAATTATTGGTGAACTGCCACACATCCTGATCTAAGATATTATGAATCGAGAATGGTTCATGCCCCAATGTTGTATAAGTAACACCGTCCTGACCAATCTCTACCGTCGGGAATGGTTCACTGAATGGATCCCGGTAATCGCGGAACCGGTTATAACTGGCAAAAAACCGGTTTGCATATTTTGTAGATCGGCTGTTGACTTCAAATGCAAAAGAATGGAGCTTATTGTTTATTCTGTATCCGGACTTTTGAAATGGTAAGCTGCTTTCATTAGGTCCACGTCCGGTGCCGTTAATACTTAGGACGAAGGGATGGGGCGGCAAGTCCCGTCTGGCATCGAGCCAATTATACCTCAGGCTGGCATTATTGTTCTGGTTGATATTCCAATCCAGCTTAAGAAGCAATTTATTATTGTCCGTTTGATTAGTATACCCCTCATAGGGTCCGGGATCATAACCATATACGTCAATCATCCGGTTCCGGATTGAATCCATCACGCTTGCACTTACCCTGGATTCCCCGAATTCCAGCGTTCCATCCCGGTTGGCAACGTAGTTCGTCCCCGGATCATCCCTTCTTTCCAGCTCGGCGTTTAAAAAGAAAAACAGTTTATTGGGAATTATCGGGCCACTGGTGGTAAAACCGGACTGATTATAGGACAAATCTGGATTGGCAATAACATCATTCCCCATCACCTTATTGCCAATAAAACTTTCGTTACGGTAATAGCTATAGAGTGATCCGTGAAAAGTGTTGGTACCGCTTTTGGTAACGGAATTAACTCCCGCCCCGGTAAAGCCACCCTCTCGTACATCAAACGGGGCTACCGAAACCTGGACCTGCTCAATGGCATCATAGGGAACCGGTTCGGCATCGGTTTGTCCTCCTGGTGCCGGGTCGTCCAATCCAAAGGGATTATTAAAATAAGATCCATCAAGAGATATATTATTATATAACCAGTTTTTACCACCGAAGCTGTAATTGCCATCGCTTCTGGGATCCAGCCGGGTAAGATCGCGGGTACTTCGTTTAATGGTGGGCATATCCACAATCTGATCCGGATCGATATAAGTAGCCGCCCCGGTGCGTCCGCTGTTAAAGACCTCATCCATCTCTGCGGTCACCAGAACCTCCTCGCCGGCTACCGCTTCCTCGACCAACTTAAAATCAATTCGATACTCCTGTCCCAGGCTCAGGTAGACGCCTTTTTCACTCTTCTCCACATACCCAATAAAAGATGCAGTAACTGTGTAGGGCCCGCCAATTTTCATGTTAGGAATATTGAACTGGCCGTTATTACGGGCCGCTGCTCCATATCGGGTACCGCTTGGCTCATGAACCACTACAATATTAGCTCCCTCTAATGCCTTCCCGTTCTCATCCGTCACCAGTCCGTTCATGGCTGAAGTGGTCACTCCCTGACCAAACAAGTCAACCTGCATAAGGATGAGAATTAACAGCAGAAAAAGGAAATAAAAATAAGGACTCCTTCTTGTAATAAGTTTTTCCATAAAGCACGTCCTCCATCAATTAGGGTTAAAAAAATTGGCATCCTGCTATTATATAAAATCCGCTTCATGAGATGTCATAAATATCCGGTCAAAACCTGTTTTGTTATGCGCTAAAATTTGATCCTTCTTTGTTGAGATACTATATCTTTACAGAGATCAAACTTCTAATCAATTGATTTTTAAATCCGGGTGCTTTAACTTCTCTCAGTTTATACAGGGCAGGACAGATTCCAGCAACAGATATGCGATAATTTTTATATTCAAACGCTAATAAAATGATGTGATTGAAATGGTTCAACAACTTTTAACCTTGCGGAATATATAAAAATGAACAATAAGATAAAAGCAATTTTTTGGGATTATGATGGGACGCTGGTGGATACCAGACTCAAGAACTTTAACGTTGCCAAAAACATCCTTCAGCATGTTTTAAATAGAAATATAAAGCAGTATCCCATCTTTCAAAATCCAGCTGTTTATAACGACTCGATCCGTAACTATGCCAACTGGCGGGAATTCTATATTAACGAATTCGGTTTATCCGAATCGGAAACCGATTTTGCCGGAAGCCTCTGGACGAAATATCATCTGCAAGATGAGACCGATACCCCCCTGTTCAACGGACTAGATCAGGTATTCAATAATCTGGGCCATATACCACATGCGATCATTTCACAAAACTCTTCCCAGAGTATTAACCGGTTTTTGGCCAACAAATTGCTAACCGGATATTTCAAGGTGGTCATTGGTTATGAAGAGGTCGAATTGAGACGGCAAAAACCGGAACCGGACGGCTTGCTTCTAGCCATGGAAAAACTTTCGCTGGAGGGGATGGGCGAAATCTTTTACATTGGCGATCATGAGACCGATATTCTGTGTGCCCACAATGCCAACCAGTTTCTGAAAAAGAATAATTCTAATATGACCATACGGACGATTGGTGCTTTTTACAGTCATACCAGTAAGGAGGATAACTGGGCGGTTATGCCGGATTATATTGCCAGGAAACCTTCTGAAATTTATCATATCATGGAAGACAGATAAATATCCAAAGCAATTTGTTGAGGAGAATCGATGATAACTTCCGAAAGCAGAGTTATTTTAAATTGGATTAAAGTCGGGGTAATCTGTGGAATTATTACCTCTCTAATTTATCCTTTGCTGAACCTGGTGCAAATGCCCCTAATTCTCACCGTGATTCTGGCAGTAGCCATGGGGCTTCTGCTCAGTCTGGCCAGCATCGGACTCTACCAGATGCTCAAAATTTACCAAAAAACCGTGAAGTTGCAGATTGCCGTGCTGTTTAATATTATTGCCGGAGTTCTATTGAATCTGATGTTCACGGTTCAGCTTACTGTACGGGAGTTCATGAAAGGTTATATTGCCCAGTCCACCAACCAGTATGCCAAAGAAACCTATGAAATGATCTGGAAAAGTGTGGATAAGGTTCAACTGGGAATGGATATTTCCTGGGATGTCTATCTCTCGGCCGGTACATTCCTGTTTGCATTGAGTATGTTAACCCATCCCCGTTTCGGAAAGATCTTCGGCTGGTTGGGAATGTCCTTCGCCGTGCTTTTAATTTGCTTTAACTTTTTGTCCTTCCCGGTTCCTCCGGGGGAAGCAGGGCTCATCGATTTCGGCCCGGCCATCGGACTATGGTACCTAGCAGTGGCCATCCGGATATTGTTTTCATTGAAATGGGTGGAAAAGTCGCTTCAGGGAAAATAAGCTTATTATGATCTTTTCTTTCAGATTGTCAAGGTAAAACCGATATTAAAATACTGCTGCAATAAGTTTTGTTGTAACCAAAACAGAAAGAGAGAAATGATGAAGCAGATTCTTACCTTATTTTTCTTCATGTTTTTTGTTGCCGGTATTATCGCCCAGGAAGAATTTGTGAGCCGGGACGATTATCAAAAAATCGAGCAGGGAATGACCTACCAGGAGGTGGTGGATATTCTTGGTCAGGAAGGCACAATCGACTCGACCATTGTCTATGTATGGAAAGATGAAAATCTGCAGGTGGAATGGAAAGATGGCCGGATGAGCTCCTTCAGCACCGCCGGACTCCTCCAGCAGGACAGTGCAGTTAACGGTTATGCGGTGGTAAATGAAGCATCCAAAGATCCGGAAAAACCTTTTGAAAGGAAAAATCTGTCTTACGAGGATATCGTGAAACTCATCGGTAAACCGGGTGAAAAATCGGATAAGGTTCGTTACCTCTGGCCGGTTACTGCATACCAGAAGCTCCGGGTAGAATTCAGGGATGATAAAGTAATTTCCAAGGCAATGTATTAAATCAACGTCTTTATCAAATACTGGAACGATCGGTAGAAACTTTTCAGTCGTTATCGCATTCTAAAGACAGGCAGGTCAACTGATAAAGGGGGGTTACATTGCAAAATCGCATCTTTCTTCAATTTGGCCTTTTTATTCTTTCCTCGTTCTTCCTGTTTTATTCTTGTGAAAAGAACCCGGCTGGCATCGAATCCTACAGTAATGCAGATTGGTGGGTATCCTCCCCCGGACTGCAGGGACTAAACCCACAAAGATTATCGGCGGCCTACTGGGAGGCAGAAGATCTCACTTTCGTGGATGCGCTGCTGATCTCTAAAAACGGCGTTTTGGTGTCAGAAAAATATTTCAATGGATATGACAGCCTTACCGGGCATAATGTAAAATCCGTTTCCAAAAGCTTTCTCTCGGCTCTGGTGGGAATCGCCCGGCGGGAAAATTATCTTCATGACCTCGACCAGGCCATGCTGGATTTCTTCCCGGAGTACAACACGCCCGGATTGGATCCCAGAAAAAGCAGCATTACCGTTAGACACCTGTTAACCCAAAAGGCCGGTTATGAACACGAGCGTTACAATTATTCACAAATTTTCAGCAGCAGCGACTGGATCAAAGCTTGCATTGAATTTCCTTTAACCTATGACCCGGGCTCTGTTTTCAGTTACAATACCGCCCAAACCCATCTGCTCTCCGGCATCCTCACTAAAAGTAGCGGGATCAGCACCAGGGAATTTGCTGAAACCTATCTCCTCGGACCTTCGGATATCACCCTGACCGACTGGCGCCAAGATCCACAGGGCATTTACTTTGGTGGGAACAACATGTATTTCCCTCCCCGGAGTCTTGCCCGTTTTGGCCAGCTATATATCAATGGCGGCAGTATCGATGGAAACCAGATTGTGCCGGCCGAATGGATACAGGATTCCTGGAAGGATTATTCCGGGCAGCAAAATGTTAACTGGGGACCGCTGCGTAATATCGGATACGGGTATCTCTGGTGGTTGGGCAAAATGGATGATTATCAGTTGTACCTGGCCATCGGGTACGGCGGTCAGTTCATTTTCGATATTCCCTCCATCAATATGATTATTGTCACCACGGCCGATTCGCAAGTGGAGTGGGATACCTCCGATTGGCAGATTTTCCAGATCATCGAGTTGGTTTACCGGAACATCATACCCGCGATCCTGGATTGAAAGTCGAAAGATTGCCGGCAACCGTTCCATTTTCCCAAGGAGTTCCTGAACCATTCCCCGCTTGATTTGTAGTATATGTAATTGTTCTTGCTTTAATATGTATGGTAAATTAAATTTTGCCTCCCAAAACTAAAGATATCGCTCATGGCAAAAGTAAAAGAGAAAACAAAAGAAAAAGACAAAAAGCAACACCAGGAAGCCGGATTTAAGTTTCCCCTCACCCGAACCAATTTTCTGATTCTCCTTCTTGGTGTGATCATTTTGATTATCGGTTATATCTTTATGGCAATTCCGGACAATCCGGACGCCTTCCTCACCCGAACCCTGGCACCGATCATTCTGGTAATTGGCTATCTGATTGTCATTCCCATCGGTTTGTTTTACCGGGAGAAGAAAGTCCAGAAATAAACCCGGGTTCCGGCTACTACCGGGCGCTTAGCTCAGCTGGTTTAGAGCGCCGCCCTTACAAGGCGGAGGTCACTGGTTCGACTCCAGTAGCGCCCACTACCGTAAGACCAATAAAAACAATAAATGATGCCCGAAGAATTTTCGGGCTTTTTTATTTGAGGTAGGTCAAATATGGACATTTTTGGACATCAACATTTTTATAAATTAGGTAAATTATTGAAAAATAAGAACTGGGTAATCAATGAAACCCACCTTATATAGGAAGAGACAGCAAGACTTCCGATGTCTGGAATTAATTCTGCGATGGTTACTTTTTAGGTTCTATTAACTATGATACCAATATGCTCATCAGGCTCTGAATGTTCAATGTGGTGCCGGTTAGTAACCGTGTGGGATTAATCCCAAGAACAGCCTTCGGGGAAATTCAGGATGTATGATTTGTTGTCTTGGTCCGCTATCTTTTAGTACAAAATAACATTATTTTACTTATACGTTCTATTCTGCCACCTTTTATCCTTTTCTAAATCATCGAGTAAAGCGATTTCATCAATACAACTCGATATAACAATAGCAAATGTATTAATATTTAAAAGATAATTAATATTAGTTTAAAAAACTTGACATTATTAAACTATTTAATTAATATAGCAAATAATTAAATATTAATAAGACCTCGAAGCATAATGACCCAAATTAAAAAAAGAGAATTCAAAACACAGATTTATGAACAGTTTGTAAGAATAACCACGGCTCTGGCCAATGCCAGACGCCTAGAACTCCTGGAAATATTGGCCCAAGGTGAGTGCCCGGTAGAGAAACTGGCAAAGGAAACTGATATGTCTATGGCTAATGTTTCGCAACACCTTAAAATCCTGCGCTCAGCAAGGTTAGTTGAGATTCGCCGACAGGGCACCTACATTTTTTATCGCCTGGCGGATGAACATGTTTTTAAGGCATGGCAGGCAATCCGAACCTTAGGACAGGCAAGATTGGCGGAGATCGAGAGAATTGTTCATTCGTTTCTGACCGAAAGGGAAAACTTCAAGCCGATTCACATTAAAGAACTTAATGAAAAATTACAAAACAACAATGTTATTCTCATCGATGTCCGGCCCAAAGAGGAATATGATGCCGGACATATTCCGGGTGCGCGATCTATTCCTCTTGAAACACTTGAGCATGTTCTTGAAACGCTGCCGGTGGAAAATGAAATTATTGCCTACTGCCGTGGACCTTATTGCGTATTTTCGGACCAGGCAATTCGAATTTTGAAAGATAACGGTTTTGAAGCAAGAAGACTGGAGGAAGGTATGCCGGACTGGAAAGCACTCAATCTGCCCGTAGAAACAAAAATGCAGGAATAATTTTACTTTTCGCGAGACATGCCATCTGAATGAAAGACCCACATGCAAAGCAAGACATTTGTTAATTTAAATACCACCAATAAATCCGGCATCGGCCTGAAAAACAATGTTGGCCAATTCGGGTTATTAGTGCTGATCAACCTTTTTGTAGGGGGAATGGTCGGTCTCGAACGGACGATACTGCCTTTGATCGCGAAAGCGGATTTTGGAATCGCCTCGAAAGCAGCTGCTATTTCGTTCATCATCACATTCGGTATCACCAAAGCATCTTTTAACTTCTTTGCGGGAAATTTCTCCGACCGGTGGGGCCGAAAACGCGTCCTGATTCTTGGCTGGCTCACCGGTATTCCAGTACCGCTCATTATCATGTTTGCCCCGAGCTGGTCATGGATACTCTTCGCAAATGTGTTACTCGGAGTTAACCAGGCACTCACCTGGTCCATGACGGTTGTCATGAAAGTAGATCTCGCTGACACTAACCAGCGAGGATTTGCAATCGGAATGAACGAATTCGCTGGATATGCCGGAGTTGCTTTAATTGCCTACCTTTCCGGAATTACTGCTTCACGATACGGATTGAGGCCCGAACCTTTTTTGATCGGACTGGTTCTTGCTATGAGTGGTCTCCTGCTTTCGCTTTTTACTAAAGACACCCGCCATCATGCTCATGGTCCTGACCAAAAGAAAAAAGCTCAGATTCCCCTTAGAACCATATTTTTTAAAACCAGTTGGGGCGAAAAAACACTATCGGCTTCCAGTCTTGCAGGAATGGTTACTAATCTGAAGGATGGGATGTTGTGGGGTCTTTTGCCTATTTACCTCACAACAAAGGATTTCAGTCTAGAGAAAATCGGCATTGTAGTTGCTGTTTATCCGATCGTATGGAGCGTATCCCAACTATTTTTTGGTCCGTATTCGGATCGAATCGGACGTAAAAAATTAATCGTGAATGGAATGAGCCTGCAGGGTATTGGTGTATTCTCATTTATCTTTTTTGATTCATTTGCTGGGACTCTCACGGCCGCTGCACTAACTGGATTGGGAACCGCCATGGTCTATCCTACTCTTCTTGCCCTGGTATCAGACATTGCGGATCCCGAATGGCGAGCGGCTGCCCTCGGTGTTTACCGTTTCTGGCGCGATTCGGGGTATGCGCTCGGTGCCCTTTCTGGTGGATTACTGGCTGATGCTCTTGATATCCCACTCTCAATAGGAATTATTGCCTTCACTGCCTTACTGGCTTCTTTTATCACTGCCAGAAGAGCACAGGACAAACTACAGGTGACCCCGCCGCTTCAAAAAAAGACTTCCTGATTCATACTGCAAATTTAATCCTAGCCTAATATTTAGCGGATGAAATTAGTGCCGTTTAATCAGAGGAATATAATAACAGCTATGGGAATGATAAAAAATACCATCAGAATATAAATCAAAGGAATAACCTTGCTACGTTCTGCAAGTTGGCCGAGAATCCTTGCCAAAGAAATGGGCAGTTTACGAAAAGGCCACCAAAACATGATACCAAATATATTGAACAGCAGGTGGGAAAAAGCCACCGTGATGGCATTGACATTAGCCGTGGCAAGTGAGGCAAGAATAGCAGTGAATGTAGTACCGACGTTTGCACCAAGTGTATATGGAAATATCTGATCAAGCGTTAATAACCCTGCAGCGGCAAGCGGAACAACTATACTGGTAACAATAGAACTACTTTGTACGCCCATTGTTATCAACAAGCCTAACAGAAAAGCGCGCAGGGCAGTTTTAAACAGCATCCGGTCAAACAGAAATGAAGCCTTGGGAAGCACATATCCTTTTAACAAAGTCATCAAGCATTTTAATGTCAAAAAGAGTAGAAACACTGATGCAATCAGGAGAAACCACGGATAATTGCCTAAGAAACGTTCTAAAATCCCGATGATCGGTGTCGTGGCAATTTTCAACGGATTAAATAACTGAATGCCTCCCAGATCTTGAAACTCACTCCCCATAATAACCGCTGAACGACTCAAAAACCCCGTAAAATATTGAAGCGGAAACAATACTAGTAAAGAAAGCAGGTTAAAAACATCATGAACCGTAGAAGCGGCGAAAGAACGTTTCATTTCCTCGGAATGGTTAATATGACCCAACGCCACCAGTGTATTGGTTACCGAGGTCCCGACATTCGCGCCCATCACGATAGGAACCGCACTTTCAATGGTCAATACTCCTCCACTTACCATTCCCACTGTAATAGAGGTGGTAGATGAAGAACTTTGCATCACGGAAGTTGCCAGAATTCCAATAAAAACTCCCACTATTGGATTGTTTGTAGTCATCAACAGGTTTTCGGCAAAATTATTTCCAAATAGCTTTAAGGAGGCACCGATCAGATTAATACTCAGTATAAAAATATAAAGATATAGCAGTAGTTTCAGGGATTGGAAAATCAGGGGCAGGATGCCTTGATTAAGCCGAAGAATATGCATTCTATAAAATAATTCTAGTGAATGGTCATTTTGATTTAAGAATCCCAAAAGCAGCATAACAGCGGCAAGTGCCAGTTGCTAAAAAAGAATGAAAAGGATCCCTAACATTAAGGCGATCTGTATTGTAAAAAGAACAGCACCAGTAGCCAGAGCCTGCGGCCCCTGCCGGAATAAGCTTTCCAGGCGAATTTTCAATCCTATTGCAGCCATAGCAGTACCGAGTAGAATTTTGCTGATCAATTTGAGAAAACCGGACAGCTCTATAGGGAGTATCTGGGCTGTTCCAACAATGCTAAGAATTATGAAGCCAATAAGGTAATTGGGAAGGATAAATTTCCCGGACCTGCGTTTGCTATCGCCGCTTCTCATAAAAAAGCCGAATAACAGGATGACTGGACCGAGCATCAGGATGCGTCCCATTTTCACAACAGTGGCGAATTCTCCCACAAGGTCGTTGAGGCTGAATGCAGCAGCCACCACATGACCCACTGCCTGTAACGTTCCCCCGATCATCAAACCGCTCAATGAATCATTAAATTTCAGAGTAAGTGCCAAAACCGGCATAAAAAATATCCCCATGATTCCAAGCAGATTTACTACACTGATCGAAATTCCCACTTCTTCTTCCTGTTTGGTAACCAGTGGGGCAACCGCCGCGATAGCTGACGAGCCGCAAATGGCGCTTCCGACTCCTATCAGAAGACTAAATGATTTTGAAATTCCCACCAGTTTTCCCACGAACAGGGATATCAGGATAATTGTGAAAACCATAAAGATTATGATTACTATGGATTGATATCCTAGTTTCGTGAGTATATTAAAATTCAGATTTAGCCCAATCAACATGATCGCATAGGCCAGGATATTCTTTTCGGAAAACTTCACTCCCGCCTCAAACCTCTTATTGAGCCTGAAAATGTTCCCGATCAATAGCCCCAGGATAATGGCCAGAGTGATACCGCCGACATAAGGGATAATTTTGTCGAGGAAAAAACCACTCATACTGATTGCTAATGCCAGTAAAATTCCCGGAATATTCTTCTTTATAGTTTCCATAATCACTCTCTCGTATTAATAATGAAGACGAATCACTGCTATTCAGCATATCAATGACGCATGTACAGGATTTGATGAACCGGTCTTCCCCCCATCTCCTGAAGTGCTGCTGTTAAGTTAACATCATACTCGGGAATATTTCCCACCTGGCACTTTTCCATTTGATACTGTTCTTTCATCGTTTTCATGGCCGCCTGGAGCAGGATGCCCTCAACCTCCTCTTTTGGCAGCGGGGCTTTGGGGGAAACTGCAATCCTGAAAATTTTTCCTTCCTTTATTTGTGCAAGAAGCTTTTCAGTCTCCGGTAGAGTTGCGTAGATAGAATGGACTCCGTTACTCTTCACCAGAGGATAAATATTAGGCCACCAGTGAATAAATCCCGCTGCTTTGCCATCCACTTCTGCGAAGAGTATGTAATCTTCACTACATAAAACATAAGGTAATTCATCATACCATAATCTTGGCCAGCCAAAAACATTGGGAAACCATAATTCGGTCTCTCTAAAAGCATATGGAAAAAGACCCGATTCCGTCCAGATATCATAATAGAGTTTCTGATCATCCTCATCTTCCATACGAATTTTTCTGATATTAACGCCATTGGTAATTGATTTATTAAAATTGAATTCTGAAAGCTTGATTTCGAAGCAACTTTTTCGGGAGTGTATTTTTAATTTGTAGTATTGAAGGTATTTTACCCATTCTGTTGAGTTGTATACATTTATAATAGTATTTGTAGAGGGAAAGAAAATATCTGATAGAATATCGCTGTAAATTTCAAACTCTACCGATACTACCCGTGCCCGCCTTGCAAGTAGAAATATTTCGTTCATTAATACATAAAGAATCTCGTTACTTATTCTCCCCTCCTCTAAAATAACCGGACTCGATACTCTTAAAAGTTTAGTATTTGTCCATTTTTTTCTCTCAATATATGGGAAACAAGAAAAGCTACCCACCGGGATCTTTGTATCTTGATAGCAAATGCAGAATGATTGAACACTTGAAGAAAAAATTAATTCCGATGGCAGATATTGTGTATTTATTGCATTTTTTTCATCAAGATGCTGATGGACCTCTTTGTCCATACTGAATATTTTGAACAAGCGTTTTTCAGACAAATTCAAATTCTCCCAGAATTTGTTTTGCTCCCTGCGCGTAGAGGGATTTTAACTCTTCAATATTTTCAATCTCATTGCTGAACATCCAATTATCGGGGATCAGATCCTCGTATTTTTTTAAGAATCTCCCATATGCCTGGCGGGGAACTGCAGAGAAAACATCAAATTGTTTCATTTCGCGCCATCTATCAATTTTCACCAGGTAGTTATCGTACAATTTTATGGCATCGGTGTCCGGATAAGGAGTCATAATCCAGAGCTGTGTTTTGGCACCAAGACGCTTGAGTTCTGACATCAGATCAAATGTCTGTAAAATTTCCTCCCGTGTTTCAGTGGGAATACCAATCATAGCCGATACGGTAGGATTTAGGCCAAGATTCATTTCTTCATGAATGAGTTCTTTTATAAATTGGTCATTAATTCTATCGGGCATCCCTTTCTTTAAAACTTTCAAAAGGCGGGGTGAAGCGGTTTCAATTCCGTGATATATCCCCTCACACCCGGCCGCCCGCATTTCCTTTAATAGATCATGGTCCACTTTATCTATACGGGTTAAACATTCAAAACTAACAGGTAGGTTTCGCATCTTCTTGAATAACTCAAGCGCCCAATCGCGCTGCATGGTAATAGTATCATCCTCAAATCGAATATATCCGAGTCCATAGTCATTGATAAGCCACTCGATTTCCCTGATAATATTTTTGGGGCTGCGCTGTCGCTGGCATCGCCACAGTTTATTTGCTGAACAGAATATGCATCGGTAGGGACAACCCCTACTTGCCAAAATGGAAAAGACATACTTACGGTTCAAAGGTTGATAATATTCAATGGGAGAAAGCATGTTATAATCCGGCATAGGTAAAGTATCTAAATTACTAATCAATTCTCGGTCTGGGTTATGTTGGATTTTTCCTTGTTTTCTAAATGACATTCCATTTACATTCTCAAAATTCTTTTTATTTTGAAGAGTTCTCAGCAACTCCACAAAAGTTACTTCCCCCTCACCACGCACAATAAAATCAACCGGACATAGTTTAAACATTTCCTCCGGCTGGGAGGAAGCATGAACACCCCCAAGAACAATTAAGACATTTGGGTATTTCTGCTTATATGCTCGGACAAATTCAATACAGAATGGAAGATGTACCGTCCAGCAGGTTAGGCCAACAATATCAGGTTGACTTCTTTCCACATACTTGATAGCCTCTTTTATAACTTTTTTAGGTTCTGTTATAAGGTGGTTCAAGTCCATTAATTCAACCTCATCATATCCGTTTTGAATGAGGTAAGAAGCGAGGTATGAGATACCAAGGGGATATAATTTACTGGGGGAATAGAACTGCCAAGGGGGGTAGACTAAGGAAATTTTCATATAACTATACTTTTGTTAATTATTACAAATATTCATTAGATATAAAATTATCAACTTTTCTGTGAACAACACTCAGGGTGGTCAGATCACCAATATAGAGACGTTAAGCCCCGCTGAAATAAGTTTTTCGCTTAGTGTTCGCTGAAAAAATCTTTTATTATGTCTTTCCGTATTGGCAAAAGCGACCAAATCAACCTGGTTGTTTTTGATAAAACTGATTATTCCAGTTAGAGGATTATGTGTTGGTTGAATAACGGTTGAAATACTTATTCCTTCACTGGAAAGTTCTTTTTGCACCTTGTCCAGAAGGGCCGCTGCAAATTCATACTCCTTTTCATCAATTCGGCAGGATTCTTTTAATCCTACTGGAGCATCATAAGAGAAATGACAAATAAAACTTGCAACATAGAGTAATATAACTTCCGCATCTATTTTTTGGGCAATCTCTGCGACAGGTGCAAGTGAAACCTCAAAATTTTCAAGCCCGTAAACGGGAACTAAAATCCTTTTATACATGCAATATAAGCCTGACTACTTTTATCTAAATGACCACCATCTAATATCTGTTAAAAGCTACAAAAAACAGGCAATATGAATAAAGAGAAAATATATTATCAGAAATAAGTCCTGGCAGCATCCACTGACCAGGACTTTATCCATAATCCTTGTATAGTACCTATTACCTATGTTACTGTAACTTTCTCTGCTGCCTGAGAAGTGATTAATAGAATGGGAGCCTTTGAATGCCCTCGCACTACTTTTTCTGCTACATCTCCCATGACAAAGCGCTTTATTCCACTTCTTCCATGGGTCATCATTACAACCAGATCGATTTCATCTTCTTCTTCTATAAAATCCAATATTTTCTCAGCGTTATCTTTACCTTTTCCTATAACATAGCTGGCTTTGATCCCATTCTTTCTTAATTCTTCTGACTTATTTGAAAGAATTTTATCAGCAATTTCTTTTTGTTTTTCATTAATACAGCCCTCATCACGGGAACCGGCTGGTCCATCCCATGTGTAAGTTGTTACATAATGGATGGTATGCAAAAGTACTAGTTCTGCACCACTAAGCTTGGCAAGTTGTTCAGCATAAATTAATGCCTTAAAAGAGTATTCAGAAAGATCCAAGGGAACAAGAATTTTTTTATACATAATTTGATCTCCCCTGATAATTAATAAAAAGAATCCGGAAACAGGCTGTGGGCGTTGCCTCCGGAGACTTTACATACCAGCTTACTCTTTTACAATATTCACCAACAGCAGCCCAAATAATGTCACGCCAGCGAGGACGAAGAAAACAGTAGGCCAGCTTTTTGTTAAGGTAAGCAGGCCGCCAATAATAAAACCCTGCGTACCCGCTCCTATGTAATTAAAAAAATTCATCGTACCAACACAGGTACCAGCCATTTTCCTTCCACCAAAATCACAGGCAGTGGTAAACAACACGCCGTTCGATCCCAGGACAAAAAAGCCTCCCAGGGCCAAGAGTATGAATGAAAATGTCAATCCCAGGGTTTTCAAACCGAAGAGGGCCATGAGAAGCATGATACAGGTGAATGCAATCATATAAATACTGAGTATCTGATACCTCTTTGATTTGAAAAAACGGTCTGAAATCCATCCTGCCAACACCGGTCCAAACATCATGCCCAGTGGCAGTGCCACGGTAGCAATGGGGATCTTCTTCAAATTAATACCGCCGGTTTCCGCATAGAACAATGGAATCCATGTTAACAAACCATATCGTCCCATATAAACCATGAAAGAAGCGATTGCAACCATCATAAACTTTTTGTTTTTAAGAAGCATGCCCCAAGCACCTAATCCCTTAATCTTTTTATCGTCAATAGCTTCCGCCTGGGCAGAAATAGAATCCGTCATTGTCTCTTTATAGGGTGGATATCCGGCATCTTCCGGTTTACTGCGGGCTAAAACAAAGAACATAATTGTTAAGGGAAGGGTGAAGAACAGAAGCGGATAAGTGAACGCAGCTCGCCAGCCGTAGTTCGCTACGACATATCCGGTTATCAGCCAGACAAATACTGAAGCGATTCCCATGGAAGTGGCAAATATTCCTGTGGCAAGGCCCCGTCGATATTTTGGATACCACTGGGATATCATCATATTAGTGGGAGCATAAGCCTGACCCTGGATAAAACCATTAAGAGCCCATGGTAAGTAAATTAGGCCGATTCTCGACATCATGGCTACAATGATGTTCAGGATAGTAGTTCCAACGCCACCAATAGTATTCATGATCCTGGCGCCAACAGTATCTCCTAATTTGCCACTCACCAGTGTTCCAATAGCATAAGACCATAGCAATACAGTTGCGGCTACACCAGCTTCCAGTTTTGTAATGCCAAGATCTTTAATGATCCAGGGCATACACATTCCCCAGTTCAATCGACCCAAATAATAAAAACTGTACCAGACGGCGGAGAGAATAGCAACACGCCAGAATCGATAACGGTTATAAGAAATCTGTTCATCCAGACTCAATCCCAATCCATCAAATTCTAAAAATTTCGTTGTGCTACTCATATTTGGACGCTCCTTTCAGCTTTTAATCAATTAGACTATTCCAAAGCTTTTTGACGAAGGAGAGAAAAACCCCTTCCCTCTGGTTCCAAAAAACCAGAGGGCGGCAACAACAGCGTCAATCATGCATTAGCTTAAATCGGGGATTCAATACCCAGCAATTTCGCGTAGTAGGGGATAGTCTTTTTCAAGCCTTCTTCCAGGGAGGTTTTCGGTTCCCAGCCAATATACTCTTTTGCAGCTTTCAAGTCTGCTTTTGTATGTACCTTTACCTCTCCGGTTCGCAGCGGCAGGAATTTGACTTGTGATTTACTTCCAGTTAGTTTGATGATCAAATTTGCCACATCAATTACCTTATAGTTCTGCCCAGAGCCTATTTCCATTGTTTTGCCTACTGCTTTTTCAGTGGCGGCCATCATGCAGGAATCAACACAATCGTCCAGGTAGAAAAAGTCCGAAGACTGTTCGCCATCTCCAAATACCGGCACAGGTTCATTCTTCAGCGCCGAAATGATTGATGTGGCGATAAATTTTCTACCTTCGCCGGGTCGCAACGTATTGGGGTTTAATACTGAACGTTCCCGCGGCCCAAAGCAGTTCTGGATCAGCAAACCGACTGTAGGAAGCCCGTAAACTTCACGATACATTTCTGTAAACTGAGTAGCGGCTGTCTTGGTGATGATGTAGGGGGTCAGCCAAGTCGATAACGCGGGTCTTGGTGGATAAACAAAATACTTTACCTTTGCATCAAGAGCGGCCTGGCAGCAATTTAACATGCCTATGACATTTACTTCGGTCGTATATACTTCCTGTCTAAACCGGGCGCTTGTACCCATTAAGGCAGCAAACTGGTAAACAACCTCAGCGCCGGCTATCACCTTATCCAGTGCATCCTTATCACGTACATCACCCTGAACTGAGCTGACATTGTTTTTTTCTGCTATTAGTTTTCTGGTTTCATCATACATGTCGTGTTCCTGATTGTTATCGAAGATAACTACCTCGTTCCCGTTTGCCGCATAACGTTCTGCTACCTGGCTCAGGATAAATCCGGTTCCGCCAATTAGAACAACTTTTCCTTTAAGCATTTTTCCTCCAAAATTAAATGAATTAATATTTTTTAAAGAACTTAATATCTGAAAATTCCTTATTTTAGTGCTTCGAAATAAAAAATAGATTCCCCCTTACCCACCATATTAAAACACTATTTGGAACATGATATAAAAGATATTATTATTTACTTCAATGTCTCCCGCTTCCTGCTGAATAACGTAAGCACCGGTTATTTTTGCGGCTCGCCAGTCATCCGGCCAGAAGGCATATGAAGCCCCTATCGTAATATCGGTCCCTTGGTCATCATTCACATCAGTGTTGGGATCTACCACTTCATAGCGGGCCAGCAGCTCCACATTTCTTACTATTTTGTAGCCTCCAAAAGCATAATAACCTAAAAAAGTGAGATCCTTCATCTGACCGTTCACGTTCCAAGCATCTTTGCTCGTTACAGATACCATCTCGGCTTTGACTCTGAACGGTGAGGGTTCGTAATAGGCATAAGCAGAATAGTTAGTATAATCATTTACATATTTATTACCCACACCAAAATGGCCTCCGGCCTCCAAGCCTTTCACTGTCTTTGGTTTAAATACACCCATAGCATCTACTGCTACAGACTGAGTTTGTGTGCTTGCAGTGGTCCGCTGTGAGGGTTTCAAATTCAATGAGTTGCTTCCATTATGTATCCAGATGCGACCGGTAAAATCAGCCGCTTTTCCAATCACTTCAGCGCCATAATCCCTAAAATCCGAACCAACCGTCTTTCGTGCCCAGATCAAAGCAGATGTGGGTCGCTCAACAATATCAATTTTAGTATGAGACGTTAATACACCGCCTCTCATCCCTGCTCCGTACGATTTACCTACCCAGACTTCAACTTGTTTGGAAAAAATATAATGGATCCTTGCATCTACCAAGCTGGGACCCGTGGCCTCAAACTGCACATAGCCCTTAATTTTACTACTAAAATCTGAAGTAAATCGAAGTCGAACTCTTCTTAAACCAAATCCCGCCTGAGCTGTGTCAGTATTAGTCTGGGCATAGCTGGCCATTGCCTGTACTGTGCCAGCAACTTTCACTTTGACCTCTGGGTTTTCTGCAAAAGCAGAATTAGTGAGGAGCAAAAAAGTTGTGCATATAAGTAATGATAGAAAGAATCTTACCATAGGTTCTCCTTTACAATTGTTGGAAACAGTCCATACTATCAGGTTGCTCGGTTGATAACCTGCAAATGATTTCCGAACTTTAACCAGCGCTGGTTCTCCCACTCCTCATAATACCATTTTACAAAATTCATACCACATTTTAAAATGGGGATATTTTTGACCCACATTCAGGTTAGAATAGAAAAAGTATGGCCAAAAAGAATTTGGTAGAGTAATATGCCTATTACTACATAATGGTGAATTTTGGCCGATTATAGTTAAAATTCACCATTCCCGATTTTGTATTTGGAGATTTTATAACGAAGCGTTTCCCGGGGGATTTTCAGCATACCGGCGGCTTTACTGATGTTACCACCACTAATAGTGTAAGCCTTCTCAATTATTTTACTTTCCATATTTTCAATGATAACTGGTAAGGAATCCGTAGTGTTATACCGAGGCTCCTCTGCCATATCTTGTATGCTTTTCATTGAATTGTTAATAAGCTCGCCAGGCAGGTGATGAATTTCCACTACGGGCGATTTCTGCAAAATGCAAATCCGTTCCACAATATTCTTTAATTCCCTCACATTCCCTGGCCAGGAGTATTGCCTAAGGACTTTTATTGCTTCAGTTGAAAATGCCTGGATGCTCTTATTGAATTTACGATTAAACCGCCTCAAAAACTCATTAGCTAAAACAACAATATCATCTCCCCGGTCGCGTAAAGGTACAAGATTAAGTCGTAAAACATTTAAACGGTAATAAAGATCCTCTCTAAATTCTTTCCGAGTAATTGCTACGTTCAAATTTTTATTGGTGGCAGCAATGATCCTGACATCTACATTTTTGTCTTTTGTGGAGCCGAGACGTCTAAAAGTCTTCTTTTCAAGCACTCGCAGCAACTTTGCCTGTAACGGAAGGCTCATTTCCCCGATCTCGTCCAGAAACAAGCTGCCGCCATCGGCGCGCTCAAACAGCCCCATTTTAGTTGTTTTAGCGTCAGTGAAGGCTCCCCTCTCAAAGCCGAACAACTCGCTCTCTAGGAGCGCCTCAGGGATAGAAGCGCAATTGATCTCCACAAATTCATTCTCGGCGCGGGGGCTTACGCTATGGAGCGCTTGTGCCACCAATTCCTTTCCAGTACCGCTCTCTCCGGTTATAAGGACGGTTTCAAAATCATACTTTGCAAATTCCGCTACTTGTTGTTTCACCTGATTCACATGCTGGCTCGAACCCAGAATTGCCTCAAGGCCACCCACCCCAGTATGCTGTGATTTCAATTGCTGAACTTTCTTCTGTAAATTAATAGTCTCGAATGCAAGGCGAGCAATCAGTTTTATTGCATCGGCTTTGAATGGTTTCTTTATATAGTCGTAAGCACCCAGCTTAATAGCTTCCACTGCCGATTCCACTGAAGCATAACCGGTGATTATAATAACTAACAGCTCAGGATGGTCTTTCTTGATCTTCAATAATACCTCCAGGCCGTTCATATCTGGAAGGTTTAAATCCAGCAATACGACATCTATCTGTTCATTATTTACTATCTGGAGAGCCGATTTTCCGTCATTCACAAGGTAAACTTTATACTTTTCTTCTTCAAATATCCTAAACAGGTTTTGCCTGATGAACTCTTCATCATCTACAACAAGTATTGATTTCTTTATCATGTCGGGGCCTTTCCTCAATTTAAATTCGGCGCAGGTTAGCTGTTTCCCATTTTTCTTGACGGTAGATAGATTGTAAAAAGGGATCCTTTCCCAGTTTCACTGTCTACAAAAATCTTGCCATGATGCTCATGTATAATATTGTGGGTCACAGATAATCCTAGACCTGTTCCAGTTCTACGGGTTGTAAAAAACGGTTCGAAAATCTTTTCTTTAAGGTGGGAATCAATTCCGCTACCACTGTCTCGCACCCTTACTCGCACCCAGCCGTCTGTAGTAGTTATTTCTTTTTCGCTCAATAACGGGTTAAAATCTTGAAACGTGTCCAGGTACTCAGTTGTAATATTCAGTTGACCGCCGTTAGGCATCGCTTGAATGGCATTTAAAAATATATTCAGAATGGCCTGACGAATCTTGTCTACATCCATGAATAAAAATGGTAAATTTTCTTCAAAATGTGCGGTGACTATAATCTTATAATTTAAACACTCTTTTTCAAGAAACATCAAAACGTCCTCAATTAAGGTGTTGATATTTTTTTTGCTGTACTCACCGCTAGAGGTGGACGCATAATCCAACAAGGTGGTCACCAATTTTTCCAGTCGCTCGATTTCGGTAATCGCCGATTCAATGTATTTAGATTCGTCATGAGAACCTTGAAACTTGTCGTGCAGATCGTCCAAGAACAATGAGATCCCGGTTAATGGATTCCGTATTTCATGGGCAATACCTGCCGCAAACCTTCCCAGAGAAGCGAGGCTTTCCACCCGCTGCATATACTCATCAGTAGATTTCTTTTCAGTCATATCATGAAGGATAATAATCGTTCCTTCGTTCTTCCCTTTTTCCCTCTGAATAACAGAAACATTGATAATCAGGTACTTGATCTCATCATTTAATTTTATCTCAACATTATAACCATGGTAAAAACCTTCTTTATTTACCCGTTCTTCAATTTGCGCTATGACATTTTCATTCTGAGGGAGAATTTCCAATAGTTTTTTTCCTGAAAAATCTGTCTGTTTCATTTTCAGGATGGTACATGCTTCACGATTAGCACTGGTAATATAGCCTGCGACATCGGTGGTTATAACCCCGTTTAGCATAAATCGCAAAACATCTTCCACAAAATTACGGTTTTTCAGGATCTCCTGATACAAGCGGGCATTTTCAATGACTCTTGCAGCATGATTTGCAATAATATGCAGGGAGTTCTTTTCAAGAAGGGAAATCTCATTACCATTAATGGTCTTACTGGCGCATAACAGACCAATGATTTTATCCTGGACAGTAAGAGGCATATAATTGTATGATATTCTGTGCGAAATTTTTTCTTCAAGGCGGGTATTTGTATGCTGATCTTGCTGTTTTCCATAAAAGGGCTGACCCGTCCAGTAAAACGGCTTACCGGATTTTAATACCCGGATTTCAATACAATCATCGTTATTTATATTATACTTTGGAAAGCCTGCATATACATCCTCCTTGGGTGAGAACCCATAGGTCGTCCAGCATTCAAGGTATTTCCCCTGTTTATCTATCAAATATAGAAAAGACTGGTCAAAATCCATAGTCTCTACACATTCTCTCAAAATATATTTGAGGACAGTTGGAACATCATAAATTGTTCCCAACACATCTGAAATTCGCTGAATGCTTGTGAATACTTTTAATTGGTAGTCACCCTCAACCTGGAAAGTGTTAGATTGTTTTTTAGAAGTGACAAGTCGTCTCATTTTGCTCATCCTTATTTCACTTATTTTAAAGTTTACTGAAAACAGAAATGATAATCCAGAGTAATTGAATTTTGTACCGTAACTCCCAAAAATTTATCAGGGATTGAACCAGGCACTCACTCTAGCTGCTATGAACACATTTTGCAATCAAAGAAAAATAGGGAGAATATATCCCAAAGAACCATCCTGAAACTCCGATAGAATGGCTGAGGCATGTGGAATCCCTTCATTCGCAATATGATCTTAACGATACCATTTAACGAGTCCGCTTTAGGCTTTGTCCCAATGTTTGAAACTGTCCGAAAGCTAATTAAATTGATTCCCCGCTTTATTAAAGCTCTTGGAGTTGCTTTTATTTCATCGGCCATATAGATGGTGAAATTTCTTTTGCGGGAGTGATAACAATTTCCCTGTACCTAACTTCATTTTTGTATAAACTTTGATCGTCTCCACTTTTCAAAATAAAAAATGGAAACTAACATTAAGAAAATATTTGGGAGACTTGGTACACAGCGATGGGTTTACCTCAATTTTATTAATTTACTAGCTGTTAAAATGTTATTACCATATCGCTATCAATAACCCAATCTGCCAATGCAGACATTGTTGATTTTACAGCACCTTCATAATAGGGATGATTTTTGTAAATACCGCAACGTGCCATGCATGTTCCACAAACCTTAACCGGCGTACCATTAAAGATCAGTTCTTTTAACATTTTTGAAAGATCTTGATCATAGCCTTCAGGTGGCTTACATACATCTCTGGCCATATCGACAGCATCATTCATTAAGAAGATTCTCACTTCTTGGCCCTTTTCCATCAATTCCCTGGCCAATCGCAGACCGTTCCAGGTTACATCAGTATTATCATATGGCTCGCGATTAAAGATGATCAGATTCTTCATTTTATTATTCCTTTATAGTAGGTAACTCCCTTTTCTTTAAGTAAATAGAGTATATTTACTTAACAGATCAAATAGATATATCTAAAAACATTAACAATAAAAACTGCTTAAATAAAAAATAACAAATCGAAATTATTTGTTTGAAAATGTCTATAATATTAGCCGATAATTCCTTTTATATCAGGAAACCTAATCAGCTTACAAAACAAATATTTAAATGTCCAGAAAATTTTTGTGTCTACAATAAAGCTACTAAACCAACATCTCACAACTTAACTGTTATGCTGGTTAATTAACTCGCCAAAACAGGAACAAATCTTCTGCTTTGATTGCAATAATAGAAGGAGGCAACCTCTCCTTTTTAAGTTAATTAACCCAATAAGTCGGGATAACCAATTTCTCTATATAAAACTCCGAAAAAATTACACTCTATTTTGCACACACCTCTCTTTTTAATGTGGGCTAACTTATTGTAAAATCTGACATCCTGGAGCGAACAAATCCGCCCTTACAAGGCGGAGGTCACTGGTTCGACTCCAGTAGCGCCCACTATCCTTTCAAGATTAAAGAATTAAGATTAAAGATTAAAATGTCTCAAGCCAAATTACATTTATTGGGAAAAAGCGAGGTCGATTGTGTGGGCGTTTTTAAACAGAACTTAAGTACCGATGAATATACATAACCGCCATCGATCCCTCGCCGACTGCCGAGGCAACCCTCTTCACCGAGCCGTGACGAACATCTCCCGCTACAAAAACTCCCGGAAGGCTTGTTTCGAGGAGAAAGGGGAGGTGGTCTTTAGACGGATCGGAAAGAACTCTATTTTTCCTTGGTATATCCGGGCCCGAGAGGATAAAACCATGTTCATCGCGGGCAACGATATCTCCAAGCCATTCCGTATGGGGCTGGGCGCCTATAAAAACGAAAAGCGCACTGGCTTCAACGGTTTCGGTGGTCTGCTTATCCTTGCATTGGATAACCAGTTTCTCCAGTCGATCAGTCCCTATTGTTTCACTTACTTCTCTTTTTGCCCACACCTGAATATTAGCCGTAGCGCCAATCTGATCAATCAGGTACTTGGACATGCTGCTGGAAAGCGACTCACCCCGGATAAGTATAGTAACCATTTTGGCAAATCGGGATAAATACATCGCCGCCTGTCCGGCCGAATTTGCACCGCCAACGATAAACACCTCCCTCCCCCTTACTGATTCTCCCTCGCTCATGGCAGAACCATAATACACACCTGCTCCAGTCAGCTTTTCAATTCCTTTTGCCTGAATCTGGCGGTAGGAAACACCCGTTGAAATAAGCAATGCGCGACAGCCAAGTTCTTTGCCATCCGCTATTTTGACACTACGAGACGGACCATCTGCGATAAGTTTAACTACTTTTTGTGCAGTTAAGATTTCAACTCCGAAGCGGCGAGCCTGGGTTACTGCTCTCCGTGCAAGTTCACTTCCTGACAGCCCTCCTGGAAAACCAAGATAATTTTCGATACGTGAACTCATTCCCGCCTGACCTCCCGGTGCCTGTTGTTCAATAACCAGTGTATTTAATCCCTCTGATGCTCCGTATACAGCAGCGGCTAAACCGGCCGGACCAGCTCCCACAATAATCAAATCATAAAATGGCTTGTCCGCACTGGTTCTTAGTCCAACTCGCTCTGCAATATCACGATGCTCCGGTTTCTGAAGAACTGTGCCATCCGGAAAAATCAGGCAGGGCAGTTCCATATCCGGCTTTCCCGGAATTTTAATCAATTGCCGGGCTTCCTCGGTTTGCTCAACATCAAGCCAGAGATAGGGAATGTTGTTACGTACCAAAAAGTTCTTAACCTGATATGAGGCCGGAGCCCATTGGTTTCCAATTACCCGAATTCCCTCAAAAAGTGGGCGGTTAATCGATTGCCAGTCCTCAAGCAGATCGGTAATAATCGGGTAAAGTTTTTCTTCCGGAGGATCCCATGGTTTCATTAAATAGTAATCCAGTGCCAGTTTGTTAATGGCAGCAATTGCCGCATCCGTGTCCGCATACGCGGTAAGTAAAACCTTTCGTGCCTCAGGATAGAGTTTCATTGCTTCTTCCAGAAAATCCGTTCCCTCCATCTCTGGCATTCGTTGATCGGTCAAAAAGAGTGCAATTTGATCATTGCGCCTTTTTAGCTGACGACTGGTATCTAACGCTTCCTTGCCGGAGGTGGTTTTGATAATCCGGAAGTCTTTCCCGAATTTCTTTTTTAAATCGCGTTCTATCGCATTACCCACTTCAATTTCATCATCAGTAGTTAAAATAATGGGTTTGGACATTTTTTTCTTCCTTTTCAATTCGATTAATTAAAATCTATCAGACTTTCTGATACACAGACTTTTAAAACCATCTTGCCGGTTTGAGAGAGAAAAATCAATTTTACTAAGGGAAACTTTTAATAAGCATCTCATTTGGTTATAGCCTATTTGCCGTTCATACCACTTTGCTGGTCGGCTCCTTTTGGGTTAGTCTTTGCTTCCATTAGGCTAACGCTGAATTCAGTCTGTCCGGGCCGGGATTGGACAGAAATATCACCGTGGTTCGTATTCACCAGCCGTCGGGTAATTTCCAGACCCATGCCCGTTCCCTCTCCCGGTGGCTTTGTAGTGAAGAAGGGATCGAAGATCCGGGGCATGATATCCGGAGGAATACCCTGTCCATCGTCGATCACGCGAACAACCACCCGATCCAGTTCTTTTCGAACTTTGATTTTAATATTTCCAGATTCTGAAATTGCATCAATGGCATTGTCGATCAGGTTTAACCACACCTGGTTTAGCTCACTGCCGATCGCATGCACACGAGGAAGATCCGTTTCAACATCAATAGTAATGCTGGCTCCCTTCGACTTCACCTTCGATGCCAGGACTCTAATCGTGTCACGCAGGCCAGCCTCTATATTTACCAACTCTGGTTTGGGCGATTTGTCCATATAGGTGAATCTCTTGACCGCAGCAACGAGCTCGCTAATGCGAGTCGATGCATTCATTATATCAACAACGAGGGAATGTGTAGTGCAGCCAGCGGCAATCCACCGCAGTACAACAGGGAGTGTGTCTTTCGAAGTCATGTTCGCCAGTTTATCTAGCAAATCGATTTTAACAGTAGTAGTGGCAAGTGATTCCGCATATGTGGGATCCATTTGGTGGTCCCTTAACCAGTCAGCGATTTCTTCTTCCCGATCCGCCTGTTGGATTGGTGAGAGAACATTACCGATTGGCTGTGCCAAGCAGGCCGAACGCACCTGCTCAATGGAATTGAACAGATCATCGGATAGACCTGCGGCTCCAATTGCACTCGAGGCGGCTTCAGCTTCAGCCAGACTGTCAAGCAGTTGCTTTGCACTTCTTACGATTGCGGATGCCGGGTTGTTTATCTCATGAGCCAAGCCGGCTGCCAGTTTCCCAAGTGATACCATTTTTTCATTCTGGAGATCGCTGGTTTTGAAAACACGGGCACGATCCAGCATACTATGCACGGTGTACGCAGTAAACACCGGGCACTGGCGTATCATCTCGGGAAAGTCCTTATCGTGAATTGTGAGGAATTCAGAATTTTCCTCGAGGTAGTTATCGCCCGGTGGTCCCGTCATGCGGGAATATGGCAACATCCCGGTCACGGTTCCGGCGCGCCATTCCGTAACATGTCGAGACCCGGTTCCCCGATCTCTTTGGACGGTTATATGTCCGGAAAGAATGATCCAGAGTTTCTCAATACGCTTTCCCTTTGGCGCAATCACCGTACCTGCTTCGTACGCCTCAAGGTGTCCGTGTGCCACAAGCCACTCAAGCTCCTCCCTGGGAATATTCTCCATTCTGGGCAGTAAGGCCAACCGCCTGACGAGATCAGAATCTATCATTAATACCTCGTTATGTTTGAATATTAACTACAACCTGATTCACCTGTTAAAAAATAAGCCTGGGCGATTTTTAGGATACACTAACTTGTAATAGTGTGGTTTCGACTTTGACAATAATATTACTATATTTTTTATGGTCTCACAAATGGAATTCAGCCGATTAGATATAAAATGATCAAAAATGCCTTATTAAAGATTGGGATCGGTGAAGCATGAGCAAATGTGATTATCGATCTTGAGCATTCTCAATCAAAAAGTGGCTAATCTAACCTCTTTTTCAGCTATATTAAATGTTGCACAATAGTTTTGGTTTATTTATATATTATATCTGATGTAAAAATGGAGGTAAGGCATGAAACTTTTTACTATAATTATAGCTATTCTCTGCTCGATTTCAGTACTGATAGGTCAGACGTCTCAGACCTGGTATCAGGTTCAATATGATAAAGAAAATATCTATTTACGCGTTCTTGAAAAAGCCGGCGAGATAGAAACAGGGACCAATTTGCCCGGTGTGGGATGGATATCAGAAGAGAATTATCAGCGATATTCTCCACATTTCCAATTTACTGTAGTGGGACAGGAAGAACGCACAATTACAAGTCCAATTGTTCCCGCCGTCTCGGATTCAATCGGTCAGGTTTTGGCGATATACCCACTTCCTCCACAGGTTGAAAGCGTGCGAGGATTGGCCTACGATGGTGAATACTTTTATCTTGCAGATGCTGAAATAAATAACGAAAAAATACACCGGCTCGATCCTAATAATAATTTTAGTGTAGTACACACCTTTCCAGCACCAGGCGGTAGTTCGGTGCTCCCCTGGGGCGTCGCATCTGACGGAAGAAATCTATACATTGCCGATGCTATATATGATCTTATTTTCAAAACAGATACCAGTGGGACCATAATAACCAGTCTACCAACCGGTGGTCCCATTGCTACTGGCCTTGGATATCGCCAGGGAGAATTATGGAATGCGGATTTAGGGCAGTTCAGTCCACCTATACCCCCTGCCATCTATAAAACTGACACCCTGGGAACCCTGCTGGCAACCTATGTCCAATCCAATTCAGTCAATGGTGTAGCGGCACACGACTCGGCAGTCATCATTTCCCGAAATGTTAATAATGGAAAGGATATCATTGCCTTCGATCCACAAACCTTCACCATGCTCTATTCATTTCCATCACCACTGGATTATCCCAACGGTCTTGCTTTTGATGGACAATATCTCTGGGTGTGCGGGCTAAACCAGGGGCAGGGATATATCATGCAGATAGATATCGGCATTACACCACCCACGCCGCAACCAGTTTCATTCAATAACTTTGAGCTGGTTGCGGACAGCATGTTCAATAACCGCTTTAATGCAGCATTCAACAGCGAGGGTAACGTTCATATTGTTTATGCTACTCAGTACGAGACGGTAAGTTCTACCAAAGAGATCATCTATGCGACAAATAAATCGGGGGTGTGGGAACTTACCAGGATAACCAACGACAATACCACGGATGAACTTCCCGTCATCCGGTTAGATAATAATGACACAGTCCATCTGATGTGGAACGGATTTGTTCCTGCCGAGGGCGATGTAGAAGTCCTTTACACAAACAATAGTAGCGGAGCGTTTGTACCCAAAATCCAGATTACCAGTAAGGCACAGGATGGCATAGACGGACATACCTGGCCGGATTTTATGATAGACAATACCGGAGTAGTCCACTTTACCTTTAGCGATGCCCCAACCGGGGCACCGGAGGTTTATTACGCCACCTATAATCAGGGAATCACCACCACGCCGGTTAATGTTAGTAACAGCATCGCATTTGATTCTGATCCACGGATGGTATTGGACGATCAACAAATTCCACATATTTTTTGGAACAACGGAACTTCCGGTCTGAGACACGCCACAAATACCAGTGGTAGCTGGCAATCGGAATTTATTACCTCCATGGGCAGTTCCCGACCCGCAGCAATAGCGGACGGACAGGGTGTACTTCATTTTGTGGTTACCGATGGCATGCTGGTTAAATATGGAAATAATATGAGCGGAAATCTCCTGGTTACTGATAACATTGCGGTACATGCCGCAAATTGTTTTTATCCCCAGCTCGCAGTTGACAAAGTAGACAGGCTTCATTTGGTGTACCATGCTTTCGGGGATTCGCTAAATACCTGGCCCGGAAATGGTGAAATCTTTTATAGTAATGATCAGTTATGGAATGCCGGGCAATTTCCCCAAAATATTTCTCAATTGCCCAATGAACAGGAAATTTATCCCGGGTTGGCCGCGACAGATACATCAACCCTGGTGGTTGGTTGGGCTAAAACAGGATTTTCCAGTGTCGTTTTTAGTGATATTCGCATGGCAACAACCCTGCAGGACAGCGGCGGTCTCCTGGCCGGCAGGATAAACACCTCGGCTGATTCCCACCATTTCGGATATATTGCACCCCTGGATTCAGGTTCTTGGAGTTTTACCATCCGAAACAGTGGAACCCGCACATTAACTGTCTCAGATATATTTTGGGATTCACCCTACAGCCCGTGGTTTGAAGTCCAAACGGATTTTGCCGGTCCGCAAACATTAAATTTCGGAGACAGCATTTTGGTTAACGTTACCGCAATAATCAGTGCTCCGACTGAAAGTGACACGGTAACATTGAATGGAAATCTTTCCATCATGAGTGACGATCCCATCGAACCCGTTAAAAATATCCTGCTTGAAGTCGAAACGGAGGTATTAGGAACTGAAAAAGAACAACCAACCGTCATTACCCAGAACCAACTTTATCGGAACTATCCTAATCCTTTCAATCCCAGCACAACCATTAGTTTCGATCTATCGAAGGCTAGTGTAGTAACTCTCAAAATATATAATGTTCTTGGAGAAGAACTAACTACGCTTGTCTCCGACAGGCTTTCTGCCGGAGCTTACTCGTATGAGTGGGATGCGGGTAGTCTTGCTTCCGGAATTTATCTGTACAGACTGCAGGCTGGTGATTATGTGCAGACACAGAAGATGATGTTGATGAAATAGTCACAAAGATAGAGACACCAAGACCCATTTAGAAATCAATAGAATCAAATTACTCGCTTATTTCGGCCAACGATGATAAACTCGAAATACAGAGACTGGCACATTTGTAAAAGTAATCCATATTAAAGCGAGCTAATTGATCGTTGGTGGTATGATAATAATCATTCCAATCGCTTCCATACATCTCCTCAATTCCAACCGCACTGAATCCATGAAACCAAAAAGGTAAATTATCTGAACCAGATCCGGGATTTAACACTTGAGGAGAGAGCCCAATATTATATTGATCATTTATATTCAGCATTAGATCAGCAAGCTGGGTAGATTGTGCAGTATCCCGAACATTAATATAAAATTTCCCATCGTCGTTGCTATCCCAACCAATCATATCAATATTTATCACACCCCGGATTTTTTCATTTTGCTGGGAGGCTCTTGAGGCATAGGCAATGCTACCTCGAAGACCTTGCTCTTCCTCATCCCAGAAAGCATAAATAACAGAATATCTGGCTGAATATTGAGAAATTATCCGTGCAGCTTCCATCACGGTTGCACAACCACTGCCATCATCGTCTGCACCCGGAGATAAACTACTGTCTGGCATGGAATCATAATGTCCACATATGATATAATATTCATCTGCTTTTTCTTCTCCGTACTGAACCGCATATACATTTCTCCCCGTTGAACTAAAATCCATCAGATGAACTTCAAGATTATAGCTGAGGAGCTTTTGTTCAATATACCTTGCTGCAAGTATATTACCCGGATAAGATGAGTGGCGACTTGGGATTGTAACCAGAGTGTCGTTAATCATGACAGACTCCTCTCCGCTTAAAATAGCCACTTGCTGGGATAAACTATCAATATTTACCTGATCTAAAATAATCTGCGGATCGAGGTTGTTTTCTGCAGGATTAGCTTTGGTAGGTGAATCTTTCTGGCAACCAATCAATGAAAGAATAATTATCAACAGGCAAGATAGAAGTTTCAATGGTTTCATCATTCCTAAATTCCCCCATATTTCTTAATCTTATAAATATTAATCTTAACTGTTAAAATAAATTGATAAAAAACCTGAATTTACATATTACGCGTAAATTTAAATCTATGTTTCAAAGTGCTTCAAGATAGAAGATTTGGTAAGCATAAGATTTCCTGAGGAAATATGTTTGGGGAAGAAAATTTGGATATTGTAAAATTATAATTAAAAATAGGCTGCCATGCCTGAGGAAAAAATGTGCCAGGCATTTTCTTGACAAATTTGAGATAATTACTTAAATTGTATTGTTGTCAATTGAGAAAACATCTCCGGTGATGGGGCGGGGATGTTTCGAGACATTCGATTTTTCAGCTATTACTAACCTCTTCAATTGCACTGAATATCCAACCTCCCCCGGTAAAAATATTAAGATTTATGTAATAAATCTGGCGATAGTTCTTTAACCGTTATTCTGTCATAATTTTGGTACATTAAATCCATTGTTTAAATCAGAAAGGAGAAAAGTATGGCCAGAATTATTTTGATTATTGCAGCGATCATTGAATTCATCTTCCGTGGTCTGCCGGCTTTCTTTGGTTCCCAGGGTATTGCTAATTTATTTGGATTGGAATATATTCCAGGCGCTCTGGTTTATGTTCATCCTTTTGGTGCCTTATTAATGGTTTTCGGGGTGATGTTTTTCTTGGCTTCCCAGGATATCGTCAAGTACAGAGTTGTCATCAATTTCGGAATCCTTCGCTTTGCCCTTGGTTTTATTTCATATTTTATCACCCTGTTTATGCTTGGGTCTCTGGCTGCTTTCTGGTGGATTCACTGCATCATCGATCTAATATTTTTGATTCTTTTCATTGTTATCAGACCCAGGGCTGGTGAAGCAAAGAAAACTGAAACAGTGGGTTAGGTGATAGTCTCTTAAAATTTATATTGAGCTCCCAAATATTGAATTAACTAAGCACTGCTTCTAACTGGCTGTCCGTGAAAAGAAATTAATAGTATTTGAATAACAAATTTGTAGTGTTCAATTGCACTTATCATGGAACTGGCCCAAGAAATAATACTGGGATTTATTGCGATTGCTCTTTCCCTATTTATTATATTTTGGATGGTCATAATTCTGTGTGCTCTATTATCTCTATTAGTTCTGCTTTGGGGCGGGCGGAGATCGGCTTTCCAAATAGGAGAGGAAGATAATTCAGAAAAAATATAAACTATTAAAATAAGTTATCTGGCTGCAGAGCCGATCTCACCAATAAACTCACAACAAATCATCTTTCGTTTCGGCTCTGTGGCTTAAATTTTCTGATGAATAATAAAGCACTGTGATATACTCATTACATATTAAAAAGAAATTATGTATACAATCCGGGGGATATTGGATGAAAAGTGCTTATATTTTTTTATTTTTCTTTCTTCTCATCAACTCAATAATTGAAAAGAACATCGAGGCCCAATCCGGATGGACCTTGCTAAATTCCGGGTCAACCTATAATCTTAAAGCTGTCTGCCTGTTAGATTATGA
>CAYVKM010000024.1:0-41279 GCA_964452045.1 uncultured Calditrichaceae bacterium | reverse complement strand
TGTGTTAAGCACGCCGCCAGCGTTCGTCCTGAGCCAGGATCAAACTCTCCGTTGTCCTCTATTCTCGTAAAAAACGCTCGCCTCTTCTGCACTATCCCCTCTTACCCTATTAGACTCTCTCTAATTAAAGTAAAAAGTATTATGTCTCTAGACCATGCGCGTTCTAACGCGTCGTAAAAATTAAGAAAAAAACCTTATTTTGTCAACATCCTAATTTTGAAAAAGATTCAAAAAGGTCAACAAAAGCGGCGCACAATATAGAAGAAAAAATCCTGTGTGTCAATACAATTTTCTTTTAATTTTTACCTGGAATTAATTGAATTTCAAGATCACTTTGGACTGGAGTTAGTGACACCTTTTTCAGCTCTCCTTTTAACCAAAAAGAATTTTGGTTATCATAAAATTTACTTAAAAAATTACCGCTGGTACCACCCGGAATGATGCTCTGATAATTTTCCGGCGAGGCCCAATCCATAACAAACCTAAGCGATGGGCCAGCAGACATGTGAAAAGGTTTTAAAAAGGGATAGGTTCCCACATCAATGGTCGAACCATTCCCAGGTGCCGGGTAAGGACCGCGGTTAAATAAACGACGGGTTAACGCCGTTTTTCCCAATACGTGTTCCAATTCCAAGGTATGAACCATTCCCCATTCCCAATTTTCCATTTTATTCTGGTAATTGTTTCTCAAAAAATCAATGGCATTTTGAAAACTTCTGACAACAATTTCATTTCGGGTTTCCACACTGTCTGTTTTAATATCATCGGACCAGTAAGAATCTTTGTTCTGGAAAACTTGGGCAAATATCCGAAGATAAAAATTTGGAAGATCAACAAATACTTTAAAGAGTTCATCACCCATCTCATCCTGAAATATGTTTTTAATAAGAAAATATTGTGTGGCTTCATATACTGAAGCAGGTATCGACCCAGTGGACATTTCATAATGCCAATTTTTCAGAAGCAGAAGAATGTTTTCTTCCCCATCGTCCCGGGGATCATAAAACTCTAACTCGGTTAAAATGATAGGAGTCAGATCGTTTACCAGCATACTTTTGGAATCAAATTGAATTTCCCGCATGTCCTCTAAATCCAGTTTATCCGATTCGCTCAGTAATTGTTCAATGCGTCTGATGCGATAATCCGGTTCCCAGAATTCGGAAACATAATAAGGACAATTTTTCATTACCGGATTATTGGCAGTGGCTATCCAGCCTTTCGCCGGGTTCTTTAAGAGCGGCATCTTTTCAAACGGTACCCAGTTTACCCATTTATTTTTACTGGATGTCCCATCCTGTGGCAGTATGCTTCCCTGGTATGAACGAAGTGGTATTTTACCACCCAATCTGTAGCCAATATCTCCAGCTTTGTCTGCATAAACAAAATTTTGTGCTGGAAACGAAAAAGTCCTTAAAGCTCGCTCGAAATCCTTCCAATTTTTGGCTTTAGCTAACCTGATAAAACAAAGCATTTCGTCCGAAGGTTCCCAGGCAGTCCACTTTATCGAAAGAGAAACATCAGATTTAATTCCGGCAAAAGCCGTATTTAGAATAGGTCCATTATTTGTGCCATAAATAGTATACAATAAATCCGGTTCATTTTTGATCTTAATGACCACATCTCTGATCTCAAGCGGAATTTTCTGTTCATCTCTCCAGTAAAATTTTTCCAGAGTATCAATCTTTTCAACAAAATAGTCGCAATCGTCGACCATTCCATTGGTTACACCCCAGGCAATGGATTCATTACGACCTATAATTATGCCTGGAGTCCCCGGAAATGAAAAACCCGCCACATTCATCTGCGCTGATTTCAGTTGCATCTCAATCCAGAGAGAAGGTATTTGCAGCATCAAATGAGGGTCGTTCGCTAACATTCCATGTCCCAGTTTGGTTTTCTGCGGACTTAATACCCAATTATTACTCCCCCTGACCAAAGGATCAAAATTAAGATATTCTGAGATTCTGGTTGTGAGACATGTCAGATTAGCAACCAGCTGTTGAACTCCCGGATTTTTGGCAATTGTCGGGTAATTCTCAGATCTGGGCCAAATCTCTTTAAATTTCTCACTTGGCAGTTTGGAATAAAGCGCCCAATACAGCAGATCTGCTTTCCAATTAAAATTGAGAAACCAGCCCATCAGACCGTTTTGCAGCAGACAATCCTGGGGTGTCCAGACATCTGGTTTTATACCCACTAAAATAAATTCCAACGGTAAATTATTTCCTATCTGATCAAGATAAGCATTTATTCCCCTGACATAATTTTCTAACCAGATTTTTGACTCATCGGAAAGATTTTTATACTGAAAATTTGCCAGCGAATCAAGGCCAATCGTCCTGAATAATTTGTCGATGCTAATGGTGGGTTCCCCAAAGATTTCTGATAATTGTCCTTTGGCTACCCTTCTGGTCATTTCCATTTGCCATAACCGTTCGTGAGCAGCGGCATATCCGGATGCAAGTATCACATCTTCATCTTTTTTTCCGCTAACATGAATAACTCCAAGACTATCCCATGTAATACTTACCGGATTGGAAATTCCTTCAACCTTATATTTCCCCTGATAATCGGGTTTCATTTCCTGCACCTGGATAAACACAAAGATCCCGAAAGAGATAAGTATAAACGCCAGAACCAAGAGTATTCCCAGAAAAATTTTTGCTTTCATCAATAAGTTACCTTTTGTTGCAAACTAAAAGTGATTACATTTATACATTAATACCTGAAATAAACAGGTTTAATTGATTCAGATGCGTCATATATTAGTAAAGAATTTTAGCTTTTACCAGGCATTTACAGAAATTCAGAATCAAAACTCTCATCTTTATACCGTAATAAAGATTCTTATTCCGCTTACGATTATTTTTTGTTTCAGATCACCTGTTGAGGCTCAGTCAGAGGACAGTCTGTCAATCCAATACTCCATTGTAGGCATGATGTTTTATGGAGATCATGATGTTCTGAAGATTAAAGTGCCGCCCTGGATGAAATCCAGCGAGTTAGTTTTTCAGATAAAAAAGGCGGTGATTCCTGATGAAAGATTTCCTCCTACAAAAAAGACCTATATTTATGTTTTTAAAGAGACAGACCAGGTCGGTGCCACTTCTAAAACCGGGGCGGTCTATGATCCCGGGAAGGGATTTCGATGGGATCTGAAAGACTGGCGTCCAACTCAGTTTCCCGATATTAAACCAACCGAAAAGGACTTTGAAATTTATGATGATTTTATTGATACCATTATTCAGGAGGGGCTAACCCTAACCAATATCGAATCCCGTCAAAAAATTGCTGCAAAGTACCAAATAACCATTGCCCATTTGGATTCCATCTGCGCATATGTTAAATACTGGTTGAACAGGCAGCAAGATATAAAGCAATAAAAAAGGGAATGTTTAACACATTCCCCTTCTCATGGTAAAATTCAATTAAAATTTAGCAAGATAGTCTCTGGCTCGCGGGACCAACTCCGAATCCGGATAAGTATCGATCAGTTGCTGAAATTCCTGATTCGCTCTTTCCTTATCTCCCAATTTAAAATAGGACTGACCAATTTTAAATTGCGCATAATCATTCTTATTTGAGTAGCGGAAGGTAAACACTTTTTCGAAAGCCATTATTGCTTCCTGGTATCTTCCCAGGGCATAATAGCATTCGCCGATCCAGTATTGGGCATTATCCGATAAATCGTTATTCATATCGGATGCCAGGAGTTGCTCAAATTGTGAGAGGGCTTGCTGATATTCATGCTGGTGATAGGTATCCAATGCTTCTTGGTAGCGATAGCCATAATCGCTGGAAGAAACAGGCTGAGTAGAAGGTTGAGGCGAAGAGGTTGCCGGTTGCTGATAATAACTGGTTACAGGTTGAGTTTGGGTAACGGGTTGTTTTTTAGCACTTTCCTGAGCCAACATTAACTGGGTTTTCAAGTCTGCGATTTCCATGTCTTTTTTCTTTAAATCTTTCCGCAAACTTTCCACATCGGCCTGTAAACGGGCAACTCTTTTATCCTCAGTAGATGTACCTGTTTCTGCAGGTGTTTCTTTCTGTTTACCTTCATTTACCTCTAACAAAGTAATCAGATCATCATTGCTTTTCGTCTGTGAGGTACTTTTTTCCGCAGGTTTCTGGGCCGGTTGTTCGGACTTTTTATCATCCCGGCTGATACCTAAAAGTTTTTCAATCTCATCATAATCATCCTGCGAGTTTTGCCCACTGGTGGATGATTCTCCTTCATTCATAGTTTTTCGGCTGGAACCGCACCCAGTCCAAAACACCAAAAAAGCACCAAGTAAAATTATCAAAATCAGGTGTATGTACTTTTTCATTAAAAAGCTCCTGTCTTAATTACAATAAAATATATTCATTAAACCTAATATAGTCAAGTCTTTGTTGGCTTATGCCTGCTTTACATTCCGAAGAATGATCATGCGATAAATAAGCATCCCGATTCCAATCAAGACTAGCAGCAAACTTACAATCTGATTAAATTGTAATCCATCTATCAAAAACATCTGACTCTCATAGTATCGGTAAAAATCGACAATAAATCTGGAAATCCCATATAAAATTAAAAATATGCCGATTATCTCTCCATCAAATTTTCTCCGGGCATCGAGCCACATCAGGATACCAAAAATAATTAATCCATAGAGAGATGAATATAACTGAGTGGGATGAATATTAATTTCCCCCATAATTGAACCTGCCGGGCTGTTGGGAGGGAAAACCACTCCCCAGGGTTCTGAACAAGCCTGTCCAAAACAACATCCGTTTAGATAACATCCAATACGGGTGAAGAAGACACCTAATGCAATAGCAGGCGCCATGCTGTCCGCAATTTTCCAAAAATTTAATTTCTTGTACCACATATAAACAGCAGCGGAAATAAAGGAGAGGATAAAACCTCCGAGTAATATTAAACCACCAAGTCCGATTGTTCCATCCTCCTGAACCGGCCAAAAGGCATATAACCACCGTCCCCTGAACTCACTCATATGGAAAAGTACGTAAAATAATCGAGCCCCAATGATCGAAGCAATAATGATGATAAATCCGAGATTTACAATTTCTTCGCCTTTTATTCCTCTTTTTTCAGCTTTTTTTACCGCAACATAGATCCCGACAATAAATGAGATTGCCAGCATCACACCGTAGCTGTGCACGGCAAAGGGACCGATTCGAAATAATTCAGGATGCATATATAATCTCCAAATTAATATTCATATCTGTTTTTATAGAAATTTAATAATATCCCGGCCATTACCATATTTGTCAAAAGCGCCGAGCCACCATAACTCAGAAATGGCAGAGGTAAACCGGTGACCGGAAACAATCCGATGGTCATACCAATATTGACCACCACATGAAAAGCGATAACTGTAACAATTCCTACCGCCACAATACTGTTGAACCGACTTTTAACAATCGTAGCAATAAAAATCCCCCGCATCAGAAAAACAAAGAAGAATACAAGACCGATCACGACCCCGATAAATCCAAACTCCTCTCCGATAACCGCAAAAATAAAATCGGTATGCTGCTCAGGCAGGAACCGAAGCTGGGTCTGAGAACCTTGTAAAAATCCCTTACCGGTAAATCCACCGGAACCGATGGCCACTTTCGATTGGATAATTTGATAACCTGCCCCCTTGGGATCAGCCTCCGGATTTAAAAAAATCTTAATCCGGTTGCGTTGGTATTCTTTTAAGTGATTCCACAACACCGGCGTCAATAATCCCATGGAAATATTAGCCAGAAAATTGACGATCGAGACTGTTTTTGATTTTCGGGAATATGCCAGATATAAAACGAGAATAATCATCAATATTAAAAAAGCATAGAATTGAAATGAAGCCAGCATAATAAAAAATGGCATGAGAATCAACAATACATTGCTTCCTTTTAATCCCGCCCAATAAAACATGGGAAGCGCAATTGCTCCAAAAACCATCGCCGTACCTAAATCCGGTTGGCGAACAATAAAGATAAAAGGTACCAGAATAAATGAGCTGGCAATCATAAAATCTTTGATGGAATTCAAATTTATTTTGTCTTGAGAAATAAACCGCGCGACAGCAAGTATAGTGGTTAACTTGGCTATTTCAGATGGTTGAATATACAAGGGTCCCAACCTTAACCACCTTTCCGCCCCCTGCCCAACGCTGCCAAAAAAGACCACTACCACTAGCAGGAAGAGACTAATGCCATACAAAATATAAGCGGATTCATAGATCAACTTATTAGGCAGGAAAATAATAATGGTCATGATCGCCAACCCAATACCAATCCAGACCAATTGTTTGAAAAAATAGTTGGTTCCATAACCTTCGGTAATCACGGTACTGGAGGAGGAATAAAGTGCCAGCAAACCCATTACCAGTAGACCCAAAACAGAAATAAGCAGAACGAGATCGATTTTTTGATGTTGAATATTCAAAATTTACTTTCTAATAATTTTTACAAAAAACTAATTCGCATTGGCTGTATCTGTGACTGCAGAGGATTGTTGATTTAAGCTGTCCGCTCTAGCCAGAGAATCTCGTTTGGCTGCAGCCAAAGCTCGCATTCGCCTCTCCAGTGCATAATCATATTTTCCCTGATAGAAAAAGTAGCGTTTCAGATATGCCCCGGCAATGGGTGCCGAAATTCCACCACCCGAACCTCCATTTTCTACCAGAACACAAACAGCAATTTCTGGATTTTCAAAAGGGGCAAACCCAATAAACCAGGCGTGATCCTTTCCATGGGGATTTTGAGCGGTCCCGGTTTTTCCCGCGCTGGGTATGCCATAGACCCCGGATCGCCAACCCGTTCCGCCATCTACAACTTCACGCATGCCCTCCAGAATAACTTTATACACCGACTCCCGGATTCCTTTGATTTCTACTTTTTCTGTTTTTACTGTGGTTGTGTCTTCCTGAATGATATCACAGAGCTTGTAACCCAGGTGTGGCTTATAAAATTCTCCATGATTCGCCAGAATGGTAGCGAGCTGAGCCATCTGAAGCGGGGTTACCAGTAATTCCCCTTGTCCTATCGCCAAATTAGCCAGCATTCCTTTGGTATACTTTCCTTCGCCATAAACTTTATTATAATATTCAATACTAGGCACCAGACCGGGGTTTTCATTGGTCAATTCGATGTTTGTTTTTTCGCCAAAATGGAAAAGTCTGCTATATTTGCTCCACGCATCGAGACCGATCAATAGACCCAGTTTATAAAAATAAACATTACAGGAATTTTTTATCGCCCCTTCCAGATCCAGCGTGCCATGTCCATCTGCTTTCCAGCATTTTATCGTTCTTCGCCCCAGTTTAAAATAGCCAGGGCAATCAGATTTCCAGCTCGGAGTAATGATATTCTCATTTAGAGCGGCAATTGCAGCAACCAGCTTGTAGGTAGATCCCGGAGGATATCCGCTCTGGCAGGCTCGATCGTAAAGGGGATGGAATTCATTATTCACCAGGGTTTGCCAGAGATCCGTGGGAATAACCCCGGTAAATTTACTAATATCATAATCCGGCTTTGAGAGGAAGGTAAGAATCTGACCATTCCGTGGATCGATGGCAATCAGAGCACCTCGTTTTCCTTCCATCAGGGAATCCGCGTATGCCTGTAGGCGCAAATCTATAGTGAGGTAAAGTTCCTTGCCGGGATATGGCAGGGTCGTTTTTTCTGAAGCCACCTTATCCACTACCCGCCCAAGCGCATCCACTTTTACATAGTCAAGGCCTTTTACTCCTCGTATCTGCACATCATAGGCTCTTTCGATGGCTTTTTTGCCAATGATATCTCCCGGTTCTATCTGATTGAATTTTTCCACTTCAAATTCGTCGACTTCTCCAAGCGTCCCCAAGAGATGCGCCAACCCAGAGGTTCGGACATAATGTCTTTTGGGCTCGGTTTTCCACTCCACTCCGGGGAGATCGGAGACGTTTTCCTGGATCCAGGTGAGCTTTTTTAAATCTATTTGTCGGACAATTTTTACAGACTGAAATTTTCCGGCCTTTCTTAATTCAGAATAAATGTCTTCCTGGGGAATTCCATTCATGGAAGAAATTACCTTGACCGTATGAGAGTCCGTTTCTGCCGGAACCAGGTACAGCGAGAATGCCGGTCGGTTGTCTACAATTAGGCGACCATTCCGGTCATAAATATTTCCCCTTACCGGTGTCTGGCTAATCATTTTGACGCTATTCTCTAGGCTCTTCTCGGAATAGAGTGATACTTCACTCACCTGAAGACGGTAAAATCGGATCACCAATATCAAAAAGAGGATGATTACCGCTGAATAATAGATATACTTCTTTATTTCGGATTCTGAAAAGGACATTATATCACCCGTTCTTCACTCACCTGAACGTCAACGAAATAGCTAAAAACCACACCGATAATAATGGTATAGGTTAAATTGGGAATTGTGTACAAGACAACAAGGGATTGAAAAGAAAAGTTTTCTCCCATGGTATTGATAAAAAAGTAAATTAGATCGTGCATTAAGCCACAGATAAACAGGGTCAGTAAAAATTCGGTCCGGGCGGCAAACTTTCCCCGCAGGGATCCTGCCAAAAATCCGGCAACCGTTTTGGAAAGAGCGGTTAATCCCAAATATTGTGTACTTAAAACATCCTGAACCAATCCCACCAGAAAACCCGCAGTCATGCCAATATTGGGACCTTTCTGTAAGGCAAATGCCACCAGCACGATAAGCAGTAAATCGGGTCGCCAGTTGTATATCTGGATATATTTTACCAGTGTTAATTGAAGAAGCAATGCAACTGCAAAATATAGAACAAATCTTAAATCGCCTTTATTGAGCAATTTTTCCCTCTCCCTTAAGGCTGTCCGAGGAAGTCAAAACGAAAACTTCTTCTAATTTGTTAAATTCAACCGCAGGTTTTACTTTTATTTTTTTAAAGAGTTCATACTTATTTTCTTCCACTTCCCCAACGATACCAACCTTTATTCCTTCCGGGTAGATCTGGCTCAAACCCGATGTGATGACTAACTCTCCTACTTCAACATTGATATCTTTGGGAATATAATTCAAATCGAGCCACAAATTTCCGGACCAGCCAATAACCCCGGTTTCTCTGGTTTTTTGGAGCCTTACACTTACCAGTGCATTCCGATCCATCAGGATCTGGGCGTGGGATTGTTCCGGTTCCGCATCCAGGATTTTACCAACCAAGCCTTTTTCCGTAACAACCACCATATTTTTAGTAATTCCTTCCTTCTCACCCACATCCAAAACCAGGGACCTAATAGTTTGCTCCTGTCCGAAACCAATCACATTTGCCGCCACCGCATCTATCTTATGTTCCTCCTTAAATTTGAGTAAACGGCGCAATCTGATATTCTCCAGCATACTTTCCTGCATTCGCTGATTTTCAATAGAGACCTCCAATAACTGACGCCGCAGATCACTATTTTCCTCCTCAAGATTGTTCCAAAAGATAAATTTATCCTCAATACCTTTTACCGTACTCATGGTTTGGAGGACGAGGATTCTCATACCTCTAATATTGAAGGGATCATTCAGCGTCATCAAAATAAAGGAAAGCAGAATATAAAAAAGGAGCAGAAATAATGTTCGGCGTTGATTAAAAAGACCAAATAAAGACTTCATGAATATAAACTTACCTAAAAACTTTCTTTTTATTCTTTATAAAAAATTTCCTCCTTAAAAAGGAAGGTCTCGAACTCTATTGACCAACGGGTTGATGTCTCTTTGCCAGAGAAAGTCTTTTGACTTATAAGGATAAAATTTATTGCTGTCTTAAAAAATGTTCTTAACCCTGAGGTTTCTTCAAAACAATAAATTTTTAGATTCTTTTCGTTTTCAACAACACTTTTAAATACCGATTAAAATCGGTTAATATTTTACCTGTACCGCGCACCACCGAGGTTAAAGGATCCTCAGCCACATTTACCGGTAATTGGGTTTCCTTCTGGATCAACTCATCCAGCTTTCGGAGCAGACCACCGCCACCAGTCAGAATAATGCCATGGTCAAGAATATCGGAGGATAATTCAGGGGGTGTCCGTTCCAGAGTTAAGCGGATAGATTCCACAATCGTATTCACCGGATCCATTAATGCCTCCCGAATTTCTGCGGAATTCACTTCCACGGTTTTCGGAATTCCATCAATCAGGTCACGGCCCTTAACATGGGTGGTAATCTCCTCTTCCAGCGGCATCACTGAGCCAATCTCGCATTTCAACATTTCCGCTGTTTTCTCACCAATTAGCAAGTTATAATTTTTCTTAAAATATTGAATGATAGCTTCGTTCATCTCATCGCCCCCAATACGGATAGAGGTATGCAGAACAATGCCACCCAAAGATATCACTGCGATTTCGCAGGTTCCCCCGCCGATATCAACGATCATATTCCCCATCGGTTTTTCAATATCCAGTCCGATGCCGATAGCCGAGGCCATGGCTTCGGCAACCAGGTAAACTTCCCGAGCACCGGCCCGTTCGGCGCTATCCCGAACCGCTCTTTTTTCTACTTCGGTGATCCCCGATGGTACGCAAACCACAATCTTCCCGATTGAAATACGATTCACCTTTGCTTTTTTGATAAATTCACGCATCATCACTTCATTTGCTTCAAAATCTGCGATAACACCATCTTTCAGCGGACGGATGGTCATAATATCCTGATGCGTTCTCCCAAGCATTTCCCGGGCTTCTTTACCTACTGCGACTACTTTCCCTGTATTCTCTTCAAAGGCAACTATTGAAGGTTCATTAACAACTATTCCTTTATTTTTAACATAGATAAGCGTATTTGCCGTGCCCAAGTCAATTCCAATATCATTTGAAAGAAAATTCAAGAAACCTAGCGCCATAGATGCTCCCTATTTTAAAATCAGTGTTTAAAGTGTCGAATTCCCGTGAATAACATTGCCATATTATATTCCTTAGCTGCATCAATTACCTCCTGATCCCGAATAGAACCTCCCGGTTGAATAACAGCCCGAATTCCTGCCTTTGCTGCTTCATCAATTCCATCACGAAATGGAAAAAAAGCATCGGAAGCCATCACTGCATTATCCAATGCGTGTCCGGTTTCTTTTGCTTTGAACCCGGCTAACTTTACCGCGTCGACCCGTGACATTTGTCCCGCACCAACTCCCAGTAATTCTCTATTCCTGACATAAACAATTGCATTCGATTTTACATGCTTAACAACTTTCCAGGCAAAGAAAAGATCTGTCCTTTCTTCAATTTCCGGTTCCCGTGCTCCAGCTGAAACCAATTTATTCATTTTCAAATCAATAATATCTTTATCCTGTATCAGTATTCCAAAAGGTAAAAATTTTACCTCAGTTTTTGCAATTTCCTCAATATTCGACATGTTTTGTAGAATTCGTAAGTTCTTTTTCTTTTGCAGAACTTTTAAAGCCTCATCGCTATAATCCGGGGCGATAATACATTCATAAAATGACTTATGAATCTCTTCGGCAGTTTCCAGATCAATCGCCCGGTTCGCCGAGATAATACCTCCAAAAGCAGATAACGGATCACCAGCGAGCGCCCGGATGAAGGCCTCGCGTAGTGTCGCACGGCTGGCAATTCCACAAGGATTAGTATGCTTAATAAAAGCAACCGTAGGTTCCGTGAATTCCCGGATGAGTTCAGCAGCAGAAATCACGTCAATATAATTATTATAAGACATTTCCTTGCCCCATAATTGCCGGGGTTCAGAAGTATTATCCTGTTTCGAATATAACGGCTTATATAGCGCAGCAGACTGGTGAGGATTTTCCCCGTAACGTAAATCCGATTTTTTCCGATAAAACAAGCTCAACCGATCCGGTAGTGACTCACCCTTTTCAAGTCCATCAAAGTATTGGGAAATCTGGGAATCGTAGTAGGCGCTGTAATAAAAAGCCTCAGTACAGAACTGCCGACTCAAATCCAGGGGGATTGAACCATTATTTTCCCCGAGTGATTTAATGACTATTGAATACTGAGCAGGATTGAAAACCGGCACAACATAATTGTGGTTCTTGGCCGCAGCCCTCAGTAGTGTCGGACCCCCGATATCGATCATTTCGGTCATTTCATCCTGGGATAGTTTCTTTTCCGATGCCGCCTGCAAAAATGGATATAAATTAACCACCACCAGATCAATCGGATTTATTCCCAGTTCTTTAAGCTGTTGAAGATGTTCATGTGACCGTTTTGCCAGAATAGCCGCATGGATATTAGGGTGAAGTGTTTTTACCCTGCCTTCCAGTAATGTGGGGTATCCGGTGATTGTTTCTACTGTAGTAACCGGTATTCCATTATTCTGAAGATGTTCAGCAGTCCCTCCGCTGGAGATAATTTCAACCTTCCACTTCTTCAACTCGCTGGCAAACTCGGCCAGACCATTTTTATCCCAGCAACTTAACAAGGCACGTTTTATTTTAATAGCTTCAGGCATTAACTTTTATCCTTATCGAATAATAAAATCCCATACATATTACTTAACCAGAGCCCTCAGTGAAAATCACCTGATTGTGGTCAATCCGAAAAGGATTTATCAGGATTTTTCCAATCGCTTCGGAATATAACTTATGCTCTATTTTTAATACTGTTTGTGCTATTTCCTCCGGGCTTTGGCAATTTTCAATGCTCACCGTTTTTTGCATCACAATGGGTCCGGAATCATAAACTTCATTCACAAGATGCACCGTTACACCGGAAATTTTGGCACCCGACTCAAAAACTGCCCGATGGACATTCATACCATACATTCCCTTACCGCCAAAACTGGGCAAAAGGGCTGGGTGAATATTTAAAATTTTGTTTGAAAATCCACGCACCACATTTTCCGGAATCATTTTAAGATAGCCGGCTAAAATAATCCATGAAATATTATGATCTGCCAAAATTTTCAATAATGCCTGACCAAAGTGTTCTTGAGACTGGTAATCCTTTGGAGGCAAAGAATAAACCGGAATGGAATTTGTCTTTGCGTACTCTACAGCACCGGCATTGAATTTATCGGTCACTAAACAGGCAATTTTTGCCGAAATTTTACCGCGAATAATATTTTTATGTATGTTTATAAAATTACTCCCTCGGCCTGAGGCAAATACCGCAAGATTCTTCAATTATGCCATCCCAATTTTAAGCAGCAAATATAATATTTGTCTTAGAAAGTGTCAAACCTTAAGATTAATTATAAATACTGCTAATTTAATCAATTATAAGAAACAAAATGGTAAGATTTTATCCGAATCAAGAAATTAAAATTGCTGGTTCAAAAGCAATAACTCGAACTATTAAACTCATTCAGCAGACCATTTCAATTTAAACGGATTTGTATCCATTTTTGCCGGAACGCCCAGTGGTATGGCACACGCCCTGGAAAAATGACCATAGGGAAAATTTGCTACAATCGGGATCCGCTCCGGAAACAAATATTTCAAAGGATTCCAGACCCTTAAATAATAATTATTATATTTGAACCTACCCAGAATTACACCTTCTATCCGCTCCATCAGCCCCGAATTTTTAAGGTGTACCAGCGACCTTTCAATTTTATATAATGGTTCATTCACATCCTCAATAAATAAAATAATTCTTTCGGTTTTCGGAAAATAGGGCGTACCAAGCAGACTGACAATAATCGATAAAGTGCCCCCGAGCAAAACACCCTCGGCAGAACCTCCCCGGACAACTTTGATTGTATCCCGGGGAAAATCCGATTCACTCCATTGCCTTTTCTGGCCACTCAGCTGTTTGAAAAAACTTTTCAGGTACGGGTTTTTGGATGTAAACTGGAGGGTGAGCGCCATGCCGGAAAATGAATCCAACTGGCATTTGGACCAGAGTGCCCATTGCAGAGCGGTGATATCACTAAATCCGACCAGACTTTTTCCGGTCTTTTTCCAAAGTTTGTAATCCAGGTAAGGTAAAAGTTGACTGCTGCCCGAACCACCCCGCACCGCAAGCAAAATTTTTGCTTCCGGGTCAATCAGAAAATTATGGATATCATCAAGCCGATCGGTAATTTTCCCCGAGTAATAGCGATACCGGTTAAAAAGATTTTTTCCATACTTCAGACAAAACCCTTTTTTTTCCAGCAACCCTAAACCGGTTTTAATCTCATCCGGCTTTACATATCCAGCCGGTGCAACCAAACCAATACAGTCACCAGATTTAAGTGTCATCATAACATTTCGTTCCTGTCAAAAAATGTCATTTTGATGATCGGATCAGAGGAATAAAGATTTAATAATTAGATGTAAAAATAATCAGAAAAAAGTTTATTAAAATTATTTATCGTAATCTTACCCTGTTTTCTACCTTAAAACTTAAATCTTTCACGGCCTGAAAAAGTTGCTCTGTTTTGTTTGTAAAAGGCACTTTTCTCCGGTTCATCACAATTTCGGCCACTTCGATGGCCTTGTCAAAATCATATTCTCGAATGCCCCCGTTGCCTCCCCAGGAAAATGATGGGATAAACTTTGGCGGAAATCCTGCACCGAATATATTTGAACTAACTCCCACCACCGTACCGGTATTGAACATCGTGTTAATCGCGGTCTTGGAATGATCCCCCATAATTAATCCCAAAAAACGTTTACCGGTCTCAACATTCCGGTCATTCAAAAATACCGAAATTTCACCATAATTATTCTTCAGGTCGGAATTATTGGTATCAGCGCCAATGTTTATCCACGCCCCCAGGTATGAATGTCCCAGAAAACCATCGTGTTGCTTATTGGAATATTCCTGAATGATTGTCTCCTCCACCTCCCCACCAACTTTACAAACTGGCCCAACCGAAGTATTCTCATAGATTTTTGCCCCGATCTTGACCAAACTGGATTTGCCAATTGCCACCGGCCCTTCGATAACCGCGTTGGACATAATCTTAACATTTTCATCAATCCAGATCGGACCACTTTCCGCATCCAAAACCACCCCGGGTAGAACCTGAGCATTTTTGCCAACATATATACTCTCGGGATTAAGCAGATGTGCGCCTGGATAAATTTTGCCTTCGCTGGTACTATTCCCTCCCAATTTTTTAAAATCACGCTCAATTTCAGTGCCATTCCGGTCAATCAGATCCCAGGGATAATTAATCAGATCGACACTTGCTTCCAAAGATTTAAATTTGTTTAAGATTTTCCTAGTATCAGGTAAATCATTTTCGATTAAATCATTAAACTTATTTCCAGTGATTTTGAAAGATACTAGGTTCCCTGAACTAACGATTGCCGTTTCAAAATCGAGATCGAGCAATAATTTTTTGTCCGTCTCTTTTAAAAGAACCCGCCCATTGATAAATAAATATTCCTCATTTTTATCCAGGGTAAAAACTTTATCCTCACTTAAATAATAATCCTGAAGGTATTTCCGGGAGAGGAAGCTTATTTTGTAATCGGAAAACGAATGAATAATTTTTTCAGCCAGTGTGTTAATCCCACAACGTAACCCCCAAACCGGTCTGAAGTATACCAGAGGCAGTAAATCCTTATATTTTTCATCCTCAAAAAGGACAATATTCATTCCCGCTCACTCTTTAATATTAAATTTGAAAACTTTTATCACCCAACTATCTACATCTTTTCCGTTAGCCCTTGCCGGAAGCCATTCGCTTTTTTTTGCAGCTTCCCGGGCAAGTTCCAGGCATTCCTGAGATGCGGTGGTATTTTCGACCATTTCGACTTCCATAACTCTTCCGGATTTATTAACCAAAAGTAATAAACGGACAATCCCTTTGCAAGTGACACCTGAAACCTGCGGATAAATTTCCAGGACCGGTTTGGCAGGTATTTCAGCGGGAACACCGGATAGTATTTCACCCAGTAATGTATTTCTGCCTGAACCGCTTATGGTAATTTCGTCCGGCAACTCCATTTCATTTCCTGGCACAGGAATGAAGCCATTTGGACGAAGGGGCGGCGGTTTCATTCTTTTCTCCGGTTGTCTGGTTACCGGAATATCGCTGACAAAAATATCCACATGCAATTCCGCAGAACGGTGAAAAGGACGCGTATTAAATTTGGGCCAGAGATAGAATAATGTGGTCATCATGAACAGCGAAGCAATCATTGATATTTTAAAAATACGCGTGAAATAGGCGTTATTTTTTTGATATCTGGATTTTTTCATTTCTAAATACTAAAAAAAAAGCAGTGTTTTAATAACACTGCTTTTAACGATAAATACAACATTTATTTCTTATTTTTTCAGTCGGAATGTGAAGGGAATGGTCATCCACACTCTAACATACCGGTCCCGTTGTTTGCCGGGTTTAAATTTAAACTGTTTCGCAGCCGCCATAGCCGCATCATCCAACATCGGATGTGATTTCACTACTTCCACTTTCTCAACATCACCTTTGGTGGTAATAAGCACTTTAATCACAACCATTCCCTCGATTCCGGCTTTTCGTGCCAGATCCGGATAGACAGGCTCAACTTTCTTAATCACCTCCGGTTTTTCCGAGAGAGCATAGAATTCTACAATCGGTTCCTCTTCCTCCGGAGGTGGCGGAGGAGCTTCCTCTAATGGTTGAGAAAAGTCGATCTCTGTCTCGTCAATAGTGAGTTCATCCGGGATGCTTTCATCCTCGGAGGCCACCGGAATAGAAGGCCGGGCCGGGGGTGGTGGCCGGTTAAATTGCTCGGTTTGTGGAATATCAACCGTTTCGATCTGGATATCGACTTTTTTCTCCAACTCATAATTCGATTCAAACTTCTTAAAAGCATAAAGAACGATAATTAAAAACCCCAGAGCTATAGCCAGAGATGCTTCAAAAACTCTCCGATACTTGAGTTTTAAATCGACATCCGGGTTTTTGTAAATAAATTGTTTGTGTGCCATAGTATAAAACCTCCTACATTGGGAGTGCTGAATAATTTACCCGCAAGGCATTTGCTTTTCGCAGTTCCTGCTGAATATCCGTTACTCTTCCCATATCTGCATCCTTGTCCACTCTTAATGAAACAATAAGTTGCGGATCGCCAACAAGCTTGTTATAGACGAGATTACGCAATTCGGTTACTTTTTTAACCGTCATATCGTCGATTACCGTGTTATTAAACCGATCCACCCAGATTGTTGTCACATGTCGTTTCCCGGGCAATTTCTGTATTTTCTGTGCTTCGGGCAAATCTACTTTCAAGCCTTGAAATTCTCTCAAGACTGTGCTCACCATAAAGAAAATCAGTAATTGAAAAATAATATCGGGCATTGATGCCGTAGGAATACCGATTTTCATTTTTGATTTTTTTTCAATTTTTATAGCCATAGGAATTTGCCTCGCTACCCTTATCTAACTATATATTTTATTCATTAGGACTCTTCAGGTTCCGCTATTGAGATACGTGTCGCCCCGGCTTTCTTTAGTTGATCAATAACTTTGATGTAAGTATCATATTTTGTTTTACGGGCGGTTTTTACCGAAACAATCAATAAAGGATTATCCAGTAACTTATCCCGCATAATATTATCAACTTCCTCTACCGGAACGATTTGGTTATCAATCAGGATTTGTCCGGCATCATTGATCAACAGGTTTGAAATATTCTTACTCGCAATTTCAATCTGGACATCTCCGGGAGGAGGAAGTACCAGATCGAGTCCTTTATCCACATCAATGGTTGTGGTCACCAGGAAAAATATCAGAAGCTGGAAGACAATATCCGGTAAGGAGGCTGAGGGTATCTCAATATCTCCACGGTCTCTTCTTCTTCTCAAAGCCATATCTTTTCCTTTCCGGATTATTTGCCTATATCAATTTCGACTAAAGTATCGACTAAATGCACGGAGGCTTCTTCCATATCAATGATTAATTTGTCGATCCGGGCAGTTGCCCAGTTGTAGAACAATTGAACCGTCATGGCAACAATTAAACCAAAAAGGGTGGTCAACAATGCCTGGGAGATACCACCGGCAACAACCGCCGGAGAAATTTCATTTGATGTTTTAATTGAATCGAAGGCAACAATCATTCCCCACACCGTACCGGTAAATCCGAGCATAGGCGCCACCACAATGACAAATCCCAACCAGATCATTCCTTTTTCCAGGAATGCCATCTCAATTGATCCGGCATTGGTTATCGATTTTTCGACATACTCAATACCTTCTTTTACCCGCATCAATCCAGCATGGAAAATGGAGGCTACCGGACCGCGAGTGCTTTCGCAAATTTCCAGAGCTGCTTCAGTTCCGCCTTCCTTCAAGGACGTTCGGATCCTTTCAATAAATCGACGGGTATTAATTCCCGCCCGCCACAATGTCCACATTTTCGCGATTCCGATGGCGAGCCCGATTACTAAAAAAACCAGGATTGGCCACATAAATATTCCACCTTGAATGAATAATTCGACCATAATAATTAGACCTCCTAATTCAGTTTTCTCACTATTTTTAATTAGCAAAAGATCAGAAGATTTTACATACAATAGCTTTGAAAGTCAATATTTTTTTAATAATTCCCCGTATTTATCCCTGCAATTAATTTCCACTTAACATGGCAATTCGATTTGCCTCTCTGAATGAATTAAGGGCTTCCTGAAACTGGTTATCATGATGCAGCAGAATATAGTAAAACCCATCCTTGCCCCAGAAATGCCTGGCAATCTCCGACTTTAACCGGGTGGAAAGATAACTTTGATCTTTATTGAAATCTTCATCATTAACTTCAATTTCGTGATCAATACAATACTTTTTGAAATCGGCCATGATGGCATCGGTAATTCTGAAGTTTCTCTGAAAATCATCCAGATTGGTTTTTGCTTTCGGATGCTGCTGGACGTAAAGGCTGGTGAATTCAAAAAACAATCTTTTGTTTACAATTTTACTGGTCAACTTTGGTGCCTTTGAATAACTTTGATAGCGAACAATAACATCCGGTCGAATTCCCCCGCCGCCATAAACCAGACGGCCGGCACGGGTGTGAAACTGCGGTCTGTTTTTCAGACTATCTTCACTGGCCCAGGAAGTATCAACCGTTTCAGCGTAATATTCCCGCACGTCTTTACCCTTGTAATTTCGCTGAATTAATCGGCCACTGGGGGTATAGTATTTCGCGGTTGTGACCCTGACTGCTGATCCATCGCTTAAGGGGAATTCCTTCTGAACCAATCCCTTACCAAAACTATTTGTTCCCAGGATGAGGCCCCGGTCGTAGTCCTGGATTGCTCCGGCCACGATCTCCGAAGCAGATGCGGATCCACGGTCGATCATAACGATTAAGGGAAAGGTGTGAATTTCGCTGGATGAGCGCCATTGATCCGAATAAAATACATCATCCACCCGGGAATTTCTACCACGGGTTTCGACGATGGTCTGATGACCTGGTAAAAACTTACCAGCCATTTTCACTGCTTCATTCAGGTATCCACCGGGATTACCTCTTAAATCCAGAATTAATTGTTTCATTCCTTTTCGCAGTAATTCCTGAATCGCTTCTTCGGTTTCGCTGGAAGTTGTGGCGGCAAAACGGTTCACCCAGACATAACCGGTGCTATCGTTTGCCATGAATTTGGTGGTAACCGTATAAATTGGAATCACATCGCGGATAATGGTCAGCTCAAATGGTTCATCCAATCCTTCCCGCATAATAGTGACTTCTACGCTGGACCCCTTCGGTCCCTTTAATTTTTTTGGTACATCTTCCCGGTTGATTCCGATAGCAGATTTTCCATCAATTTTAATGATTCGGTCACCGGCCTGTAAACCCAAACGTTCCGAGGGAGAACCGACAATGGGAGAGATCACGGTAATATAACCATTGATCACATCAAATTCGATTCCAATACCCTCATATTTGCCACTAAAATCCTCTTTGTTCTGATCAACCTTTTTCGGTTCAATGTAAACACTGTGAGGATCAAGCTTGGAAAGCATTCCCGATATAGCCCCTTCACTCGCTTTGTCCCAGTTTACATCTTCGACATAGTAATAGTTGACCAGTTGTGCAACCCGCAAAATCTTATTTATTTGAACCTTGTATGCTTCTTCAAAGTCAGCAAAGACACTTTGATTCAGAAGAAATCCCACTACACCAAAAATTAATAGCAGTGAAATGACATAGATTGACGTTCGTCGGCTTTGAAACATTAAATTTATCCTCCTGTTAACCTGGTATATATCTCAACTCAAATCATTAGAATTTTATGCTTAATAAGGTAATATTTTCAACCCGATAATGAAAGCACAATATTGAAAGTTTAAAGATCAAATTTCCTTTTTTTTAACTCTGACCTGCGACTGAAGTTCAAAATCAGGAAATCTCCGTTGTCTGCCAGAGACTATTTCGTCGTCAAAAAATCCACTAAAAATTTTCATTAAATCCTGCTTTCCAGTCTTAAGATTAGCCAACATCAGGCGGCAATAACACGGCCGCTGCCAACACTGTGGTCCATAATCCGTTTTTATCGCCAATGGCAGATTGGGTTACATTTCGGGTCCGGACGATTTTACCGCTTATTTTCCAAAATTCTTTTCTGGCGTCCCAGCCCGATTCGGGATCAAAATCGACGCCAAGCACTGTCGCCAACATGGTTGCAGCCAAATCTTCGGCATAATCCCCCGCCCGGGATTCTTTTTCGCCGAAGCTATGATGCTCGGATAGATAGCCGTAGGCGTTTCTGTCACTCGGTATGGCAACACCAACTGAGGCGGCAATAAGCCGGTTTGGTTCATTGGTGGCATTTCGGCTAATTACGACATGTAAGATCTGGCCATCCTCTAATTTTTTTAAACCGGAATCTGCAGAAATCATCTTGCACCTGGGCGGGAATATTGAAGAAACCTCAACGATATTAAAAGCAGCAATCTTCGCATTCCTTAGCGCCATCTCAAAACTGGCCAGTTTCTCTCTGTGTCTTCCAACTCCCTTAGTTAAAAATATTTCTTTGGGTACGTACATTTTAAATATCCTCGTGGTTAGAGATTAAGGTTTCGTCCTGAACATCGTTCAGCAATAAATTGGGATGTAGAAGTTCCTCTTCTTCCCATTGGCTCATTCTTTTGCGATTTCGATATCGCACTGCGTAAAGCGCACCAATCAAAACAACCGCCAATCCAAACCATATTAAATTCTCAAGATTAAAAATGACAAACCACTGATATTTGTTTTTCAACCACTGATACCATTTAACTTCAAAATCTATGGCGTCCATATCAATATTTTGGGACAGGGCAGGCTGAAATCCTTCTTTTTCAATCGCATCCAAAAATATCGGCCAATTACTGCCCGAATGTTTCAACAGGTTTCCCAGAAATATAACAGCACTGAAACTCTGGGCATAGGCAAGCTGGGCCCTGCCGGGGGAAAATGAAAGCAAACTATCGATATTTGTCAAAGGAATAATTTTTTTTGCAAAGAGGGCATTGGCGATAATCACTCCCTTATGCAGATCTATCTCTTCCTGCGATAAATATTCAGCCAATCCCTCATTAAACCATAAAGGTAAATCTATTCCCGGGAAACGAGCGGTGAAATATAAATGGGAAATTTCGTGGGTTATTTCTTTTTCCAACTGATCTTCAGTGTGTAAAAATGTCGGGTCCCGAATAATAATTTTCATCTCTCCGGGTAAAAAAACAGCAGCACTCCAGTTCGGAAGCTGACTATTGGTTAAGCTTTGAAATTCCGCTGCCGAATGGGATAAAATAACAGTCATTCTTCCTTTGAAATCGATTCCATAAAAATTTTCTATTGCCGGAATATTTTTTTTCAGGATCCTCACAACTTCCAGGGCCCGATTCTCGTCATTTACGTGATATTGAATAAGATAATTCTGATATTTTACCTCCAGAAAATTAGCAAATACATAGTTGGTCTGATAGAGCAGAAACAGGAGGATTAGTTTTATAAAAAATTTGAATGATCGCTTCATTGCATCAATTTATTTCATGATTAAATTCAACTTCATAAAATATTAGATCTTGAAATTATGCTACAGTTTTATCAGAAAATTTGTTCAACCGGTGATATCAATTTTATTGGTTGCCTGAAGTGCCAGGCGCTCACCCTCATTAACATCAACCCGGTAGAGAAAAATCAATCCGGAGATAAAGAGGATTAAGATAGAGAGAATACCAAGCCTGGGATTACCAAAAAGCAATGTGACCGATCCCATTAAAAATGGACCGATAACTGCAGCAAATTTTCCAAGCATGTTGTAAAAACCGAAAAATTCTGCTGACTTATCATGAGGGATGATCCGGCTGAACAGACTTCGGCTTAATGCCTGAATCCCACCCTGGAACAGACCGACCAGACCCGCCAGAAAATAAAAGTGCCACTCCTTTTGCATTAAAAATCCTAATAGCGTTATGACAATATATCCCAGAATGCCACTAATAATAGCCTTTTTTGTGCCGATTTTTTCGGCGATCTTACTATAGGCAAGAGCTGCCGGGAACGCAATAAATTGGACCATCAGCAAAGCGGTAATCAGGGTGGTGGTGGTAAAATTTAAAGATTTTCCGTAATCAACCGCCATTCTGATAATGGTATCTACCCCATCGATATACAACCAATAGGCAAGGAGAAAAAGCGCAACAATCCTGTATTTTCGGATATCTTTCAGAGTGTTAACCAGTTGTCTCCCGCCCAGGTATATGGATTCTCGTATTCCGGTTGGTTTATAAATTTTCGGCTCTTTGACAAAAACAAAAATGGGGATGGAAAATACTGCCCACCAGATTCCCACCGTAAAAAATGAAATTTTGATGGCAGTGGCCGGGTCAGGGATCCCAAATATTTCATATTTTAGATACATCAGAACGTTTAACAAAAAAAGTAATCCACCGCCCACATATCCCAGGGCAAATCCCAGGGATGAAACGTAATCGACATTTTTATTGGTTGAGACACCTGTAATTAATGCATCATAGAAAATATTTGCACCAGTCCAGCCGATAGAAGAGATGAAATAGAAGAGAATAGCAATTTCCCATTTACCTTCCGTCACCAGCCACAAACCGAGGGTCATACAAATTCCCAGAAATGAAGTGGCTGCCAAGAATCGCTTCTTGGCTGTTCCGCGGTCAGCAACTGCTCCCAAAAAGGGTGCCATTAAGGCAATGATAATGGCAGCAAGGGAATTTGCGCTACCCAGATAAAAGGTACTTTCATTGGGATTTAAATTTGTCGCCCAATAGGTTTTAAAAAAAATGGGAAAGAATCCTGCCATTACCGTGGTCGCATAGGCAGAATTTGCCCAGTCGTACAGGGCCCAGGCCCAGATACTGCGTTTTGTCTCGTCCATGAAAAATAATTTAAGTGCAAATTTTGAATTCACAAAATGAAAACAGGGCTATTTTCAGCTATGCTAATACATTTTCAGAAAACGAAATTTTTATAAGAAAAAAACCCCCGGACAAAACCGGGGGTAGTAATTCAATTCAAATTTTTGAACAGATTATTTAAAACTCTGCAATGTTTTAATATAATTGGCCCGTTCAAAAGCAGCCGGCTCGGCGATGGATTTGGAACTCATACTTCCCTTCATTGTCGAAACAGAATCATATTCGTGTTCTTCCATCCAATCCTTGATGCCTTCCAGAATTTCGCGAATCTGACCGATACCATTTTTCAACAATACCGAAGCCACCATCGTGACATCTGCGCCAACCATCAGCATTTTTATTGCGTCTTCTGCGGTATGGATACCGGTTGTGGCCGCCAGGCTTGCTTTCACGTTTCCATGAAGAACGGCAATCCATCTTAAAGGAAGGCGCAGTTCAACTGAGGAGCTTAAATTCAGATTAGGTACTACTTCCAGGGTGGACAAATCGATATCCGGCTGATAGAAGCGGTTGAATAAAACCAGACCATCCGCACCGGCTTTATCCAGTTTAGTCGCCATATTAGCAAAAGCTGAAAAATAAGGACTCAATTTCATTGCCACCGGTATATTGACTGCTTTCTTAACCGCCTTCAAATTTTCCAGATAGAGATTTTCCACCTTCTCAGCGGTTAAGGTTGGATCGGTAGCAATGTAATAGGTATTTAATTCAATGGCATCTGCACCAGCCGTCTCTATTTTGCGGGCATAATCTATCCAACCACCGGTCGACACCCCATTCAGGCTTCCGATAACTGGTATATCCACAGCTTTTTTCAGCCTGGAAACCTGATTCAGATACTCTTCCGCATGCAAATTATGAAATTCTTCCGGTTCGGGAAAATAGTTTAAGGCTTCGGCAAAACTTTCCGTGCCATAACTGAGAAAATGATCGACTTCTTCTATTTCATGATTTATTTGTTCTTCAAACAGGGAATACATCACCACCGCCGAAGCACCCAGCTCCGCCAGCCTTTTGATTTTATCAACATCAGATGACAGAGGAGAGGCAGCCAGAACCAGCGGATTTTTCAGCTTGAGTCCCATGTAGGTCGTTGTTAAATCCATAATTTCTATCTCCTTAATTTTTATATTGTCTTACCACACCACTCTAAAATGAAACCCAGAGAGAGCATGATGCCCTCTCCCTATTTCACAATTATTTCGACTCTTCTATCGGACTTTTCTGAAACATCATTTGCATGCGTTCATAAAGCTGCCAGCGATTGTTCACTTCTTCCTGCGCCATTTTAAGTAACATTTTCGCCCGTTCCGGCATACTCTTGGTCAGCATTTTATAACGAGTTTCATTATATGCGTATTGCTCCAAAGGAATTTTGGGCGCTTTGGAATCCAGCCGGAATGGATTTTCGCCTGCTTTTGCCATATCCGGATTAAATCTGAACAGCGGCCAGTAACCGGAATCGACTGCCAATTTCTGCTGATTTAGCCCATATTTCATGTTGATACCGTGTGCGATACAATGGGAGTAAGCAATGATAAGAGAAGGTCCATTATATTTTTCCGCTTCCATTAAGGCTTTAACCAGCTGGGTATCACTGGCACCCATAGCCACTCGCGCCACATATACATTACCATAGCTCATCGCCTGCATCGCCAGATCCTTCTTCGGTAATGGTTTTCCGGCAGCAGCAAATTTTGCCACACCACCCAATGGTGTCGCTTTGGACATCTGGCCACCAGTATTTGAGTAAACTTCTGTATCCAGTACCAGGATATTCACGTTGCGACCGGAAGCGATAACATGATCCAGACCTCCATAGCCAATATCGTATGCCCAACCGTCACCGCCAATAATCCAGACACTCTTCTTGACCAAGTAATCAGCCAGACTCAAAAGTAATTTCGCTTCCTTGGTCTTCATCTTGGCCAGTTTATCTTTAAGCAGCTGAACCCGAACTCTTTGTTCATAGATTCCGGCCTCATCGGATTGATCTGCCTCAATAATTTCCTTAACCAACTTTTTATCTAAGCCAGAATTCATGGACTGGAGTAGTTCTTTTGCATGCTCAGTTTGTTTATCGATAGTTAATCTGAATCCAAGACCAAACTCGGCATTATCTTCAAACAGGGAATTGGACCAGGCTGGGCCCCGACCATCTTTATTGAGGGTCCAGGGAGTGGTGGGTAAATTTCCACCGTAGATGGACGAACATCCGGTCGCATTAGCAACAATCATTCGGTCGCCAAATAATTGAGAAACCAGTTTTACATATGGTGTTTCGCCACACCCAGCGCAGGCACCGGAGAATTCAAACAGCGGCTGTAAATATTGAGAACCTTTGACGGTATCTACACTCAACTGGGTTCTATCTACTTCCGGCAGATTCAGGAAGAATTCCCAGTTTTCCCGTTCGGTTTCCCGGAGCGGCATTTGAGGTTGCATGTTCACTGCTTTCAACCCAACCTCCTGCTTGTTCTTTGCCGGACAGACTTCCACGCAGAGTTCACAACCGGTACAATCTTCCGGTGCGACCTGAAGGGTATAATCGCTATCTTCCGGCCATTCTTTGCCCCGTACCTTGGTTGATTTAAAGGTCTTGGGGGCATTCTCCAGATATTTTTTATCATAGACTTTCGCCCGAATCACTGAGTGGGGACATACCATGATACATTTATTACACTGGATACAAGTAATTTCATCCCATACCGGAATTTCCAGAGCAATATTTCGCTTTTCCCACTGCGTTGTCCCGGAAGGAAAAGTCCCATCAACCGGAAAGGCACTTACCGGTAAGTCATCACCATAGCCGGCAATTATCTGGGCAGTAACATTTTTGACAAACTCGGGAGCGGATTTTGGTACTACCGGTGGAATTTCAATCTTGCTGGTTGCTTTAGCAGGTACTTTCACTTCGTGCAAATTTGCTAGCGTCTGATCCACCGCCTCATAATTTTTCCGGACGATTTCATCACCTTTCTGACCATAAGTTTTCTTAATGGCCTCCTTGATGGCGGCAATGGCTTCTTCCTTTGGCAAGACTCCGGAAATAGCAAAGAAACAGGTTTGCATAATGGTATTAATCCGGGTACCCATTCCGGTTTCCCGGGCAACATCGTAGGCATTTATTACATAGAATTTAAGTTTTTTATCAATTATATCCTGCTGCACTTTGCGGGGAATATTATCCCAAACCTCATCCGAACCATAGGGTGCATTAAGGAGGAATGTCGCCCCGGGAACGGCATTCCGAAGCATGTCATATTTTTCCAGGAAAACAAATTGGTGACAAGCCACAAAGTTTGCTTCGTTTATCAAATAGGTAGAGTGAATCGGTTTCTTGCCAAATCTGAGGTGAGAGGTGGTAACTGCTCCGGCTTTCTTCGAATCATAGACAAAATATCCCTGGGCATAGAAATCGGTACCTTCTCCAATAATTTTGATGGAATTCTTGTTCGCGCCAACTGTACCATCTGCGCCCAAACCGTAAAACATTCCCCGAACTACATCATGACCTTCCGTTGAAAAATTCTGGTCGTAGTCAAGACTGTTATTCGTTACATCGTCATGAATACCAACCGTAAAATGATTTTTCGGTTTTGGTTTGCTCATCTCATCGAATACCGCTTTAACCATAGCCGGGGTAAATTCCTTGGAGGAGAGACCATACCTTCCACCAATAACCCGGGGCATTGCTTTAAATGGCAATTCTCCGGCAGCATTTGCTTCATTCAGAGCGGTCACAATATCTTCGTAGAGGGGTTCGCCGGTTGCCCCTGGCTCCTTTGTTCGGTCCAGGGTAGCAATCACTTTTACCGTGGTGGGAAGTGATTCAACAAACGCTTTTACTGAAAATGGTCGGTACAAACGTACTTTTAAAATTCCGACTTTCTCGCCTTTATTTGCCAGGAACTCTGCCGCCTCATGCGCGGCTTCTGCACCTGAGCCCATTAACAGAACAACTCGTTCCGCCTGAGGATGTCCTTCATAATCGAACAGATGATAATGTCGTCCCACAACTTTCGCAAATTTGTCCATTTGCTCCTGGACAATTCCCGGGCAGGCGTCATAGAACGGATTCACTGTTTCCCTTGCCTGGAAAAAAACATCCGGATTCTGGGCAGTTCCGCGAATAAACGGATGATCCGGCGATAGTGCCCTTTGCCGGTGAGCAATCACCAGATCATCATCGATCATGGCTTTCAGGTCACTGACATCTAATTCTTCAATTTTTTGGACTTCATGGGAAGACCGAAATCCATCAAAGAAATGGACGAAAGGAACCCGGGCCTTTAGTGAGGCGGCCTGACTGATGAGAGCCAAATCCATAATTTCCTGGATTGAACCGGATGCTATCAAGCCGAAACCTGTAGATCTCGTGGCCATCACATCGCTATGGTCCCCAAAAATGGACAAGGCATGTGTCGCAACCGTTCTTGCCGAAACATGAAAAACGGTGGAGGTGAGTTCCCCGGCAATTTTAAACATATTGGGAATCATCAGTAAAAGTCCCTGGGAGGCGGTGAAAGTAGTAGTTAAAGCTCCACTCTGGAGAGCTCCATGGACTGCTCCTGATGCCCCGCCTTCGCTCTGCATTTCAACCACACTGGGAACGGTTCCCCAGATATTTTTATCTCCCACTGCCGACCAGGCATCAGCCCATTCACCCATGGGAGAGGAAGGTGTAATCGGATAGATTGCAATCACTTCATTGATTTTGTGAGCAACATACGCAGCCGCTTCATTTCCGTCAATTGTCACCATCTTACGCTGCATTTTTATCTCCTCTAAATTAAAGTTTCAACACACATTCTGGACAGAATCAAAAACAAACACAACAGTTTTTATTCTGTCACGATCTCAAAGTTATCGTTTTGCAAAAAAATATTCAATACAAAAAAATATTATTATCACAAATTATTTATTAACGGGGAAATGCAAGGAATGTACCACAGAATGGGATTCCAAAATAGCCAATAATCATGGGCGTTCCTGAAAGGGAAGGTAAAAACAGATTGTTAATTATAATAAGCGAGACATTGAATATTCCCAAAATTGCGAAGATAAAAACAAAGTCGAGTTAATTCATTGACTTTGTAGACAAAAAACAAGATCGGAAAACTTCACGGTTATTTAATAGCGAAACTTCCGATGCTAATTTAATCCGTAGTGGATATCATTGATACCGAATCCAACGAATCATTTCCGGCACTGTTGGGCGTTTTCCATACATCAAAATACCAACCCGGTAGATCCTGGCGGCGATCCAGGTGATAAAGAGAATCGTGACAAAATTGATCAATAATGAGGTTAATATTTCCCACAATGGCGGCATCACCAGACTTATCCGGAGAAACATAATCAACGGGGCAAAGAAAGGCAGCAAAGAAAGGATCCTGGCAATGTCGGTGGTCGGATCGCGGATGACCATAAAGCTGATAAAAAATGGCAGGACCATCATCAGGGTTACCGGCATCGATAACGACTGGGCATCCTGCATGTCCGAGCACATGGAGCCCACTGCTGTGTAAAGTGTAGAAAAAGTAAAAAACCCGACCACAAAGAATACCACAAAATAAAATAACACCAGAGGTGAAATATTGATGTATTCGGCAATGGCGGGCATGGAGCGTGTGGTGAGAAAGAAGACCGCACTAACCATGGCTGCCCAGATCAAATACTGAACCAGGCCAACCGCACCCACGCCAAATAATTTTCCCAATAATAAGCGAAAAGAATTGGTGGAAGATAGCATGATCTCCACAATACGGGAGGATTTCTCCTCTATCACTCCCCTCATCATAGAGGTACCGTAAAGAATGATGGTCATATACAAAATAATTAAAAAGATCATTGAGGAGATGTATTCCTGATCGAAACCCCGCGCTTTTTCCTCTCCCTGCACGACTTTTACCGTTTTTACATCTACCTTTCGGGTTAATTCCTTTATTTTCTTTGGATCCAAACCCGCGGTTGCCAGCCGTTTATTATTAACAATCTGGGTAAGACTACTTCCAATGGTCTGGATGACATCAAAATCACTGATGACCCGTGAGACATAGGTAACCGGTTCGCCGGTCATTATATCCGAAGGAATTATCAGAATGGCATTCAGCGTACCATCATCAACCTTATTCCGGTAATAGCTCTGGTTTTCGGCGTAATCCTGGGGATTGATTTCTGTGAAAATAAAACGGGGCTGACCATTACTAAGCGTATCATTTAATGCTTCGCTTAACTTGGGATATAGGCTGCCGGTATTATCAACCACCGAAATAGTCATGGGGGATTCATGCGAGAGGGTCATAAAATAAGCAGGTCCCAGCATCATTCCAATCATCACAATTGGACCGAGTAAAGTGCCAATCAGAAAACCCCGGGTAATTACTTTGGTGAGAAACTCACGTTTTAAAATGGTCACCATCTTTTTCATGGTTTCTGCCCTCCCACGATCTCAATAAAAATATCATTCAGGGAAGTTTCCGCTGTTTCAAATTTTTTCACCCTTAATTCCGAGGCTGCCACAACTTTGAATAATTCCTGAGAATTGGCCTGATCCTTTAGACGAATTTCCATATAATTCCCATATTCATCTGTTTTTTGAACCGAGGGTAGTTTGGAGATAAAACCGGCATTTCCGGTATATTCCAGTATTATGGCATTATGGCTGTACTTCTCTTTCACAGTTTCCAGTGAACCCTCCAAAACAACTTTACCTTTGTTGATCAGACAAATATGATCGCACAGTTTTTCTGCCTGATCCATCAGGTGAGTAGAAAGAATAATGGTTTTCCCCCGGGATTTCATTTCCAAGAGAATATCTTTCAGAAATTTTACATTGATTGGATCCAGTCCGGAAAATGGTTCATCCACAATCAACAGGTCAGGATCGTGCATGATGGTGCCAATAAACTGAACCTTTTGCTGCATTCCCTTGCTCAGATCCTGAATCTTCTTATTCGCCCAGGATTTTAATTCGAAACGTTCGAGCCAACTGGATGCTTTTTCTCTGGCCTCCGATCCGGAAAGACCCTTCATTTCCCCTAGAAACTGGAGATGGGCCAATAATTTCATTTTGGGATAAAGGCCTCTTTCTTCCGGCAAGTATCCGATTTTATTCTGGAGTCCGGGGGAAAATTCTTTACCCAGGATTTCAATCCGACCGGAATCCGGCATAATAATATTCATAATCATTCGCATAGTGGTTGTTTTCCCAGCTCCATTAGGCCCCAGCAAGCCAAACAATTTACCTGCTTCTGCTACAAAGGAAATTCTATCAACCGCTTTAAAATCTTCATAAGCCTTGGAAACCTTTTCAACAATCAATGCTGCCATAATTAGCTCACATTTCAATTGGGTAATTTTTAATAAACGGAAATTTGTATAAGCAACCTGCTTAAGGTACAAATACTTTTATTATTTTAAAATTTATTTCTTCGTAAGGCAAGGATGCTGAAAAATTCCCAGATTTGAACTTTAATCACTGCGGTTAAACTTTAACTAACCGTTATATCTAAATTTTAGAAAATACTTGATATTTGGGGATTCTATTGATTTTTTAATTCAGATAGCTTAATATCAGGAAAGTGATAAATTTGTATTTATCCAAAAAGAGGAACGACAGATGAAAACGCCAACCTATTATCCGCTTATTCACAATGAATGGGTGAAGACCTATAAGTCCATCAAGGTTAAAAATCCTTATTCCAATGATACAGTAGCGAAGGTCTATCTGGCCGATGGCGATTTTTTAGATATGGCCATCGAGAGTGCTCAAAAGGGATTTCAAGTGGCGCAAAATTTGTCCGGGTACGAACGTTACGAAATATTGACGAATCTGGTACGGGGACTGGAGAAAAATGAAAAAGACTTTATCTATACCATTATCCATGAAAATGGTAAGCCGGTTCGCTTTGCCCGAAATGAGGTGGAACGCGCGAAATTGACCTTTATCTGGGCCGCAGAAGAAGCCCGTCGGTTAAATGGCGAATTTCTCCCTTTGGATGTCACCCCTCAAACCAAAGGATATTTTGGTATTGCGCGCCGGTTTCCCTTAGGTGTGGTATTAGGAATAACCCCGTTTAACTTCCCTTTAAATCTGGTGGCACATAAAGTGGCACCGGCAATTGCCAGCGGGAATTCCATTATTCTGAAACCTGCCAGCCAGACACCCATATCTGCCATCAAATTGGGCGAAATTTTGCTGAAAGCAGGCATGCCACCAGGCATGGTGAACATTTTACCGGCAACCGGGAAAAGTGCCGAACTTCTGGTGAAAGATGGCCGAATTAAAAAATTATCCTTTACTGGCAGCGCCCAGGTTGGCTGGTACCTGAAATCGATTTGTGGAAAGAAGAAGATTACACTGGAACTCGGGGGGAATGCCGGGGTGATCATCGAACCGGATATCAGTTATGCGGAAGCCATTCCCCGACTGGTGACTGGATCCTTTGGTTTTGCCGGACAAACCTGTATCTCCATTCAGAGGATTTATGTAAACCAGGCAATCTTCAACGACTTCATCCAAAAATTTATCGATGAAATGTCCGCCAATGCTTTTTATGGAAATCCGGAGCATGAAAAGACCATGGTTGGACCGATGATTGATACAGATGCTGCCAAACGGGCAGAGGAGTGGATAAACGAAGCGGTCAAAAAGGGAGCGAAATTGATTGCCGGTGGAAAACGCGAGGGGAATATGCTCCAACCCACAGTCCTGACTAATACACGTCAGGACATGCGGGCAGTATGTGAGGAAGTCTTTGCACCAGTAATTATTGTTGAAGCCTATAAGGAATTTAAAGACGCAGTTCATATGGTTAATAATTCCCATTATGGACTTCAGGCCGGCGTCTTCACCAACGATTTCGAAAAGATCCAGTACGCCTATACCCACCTGGATGTTGGCGGGGTGATTGTCAATGACTATCCCACCTTCCGGATCGATCCTATGCCCTATGGCGGCGCAAAGGACAGCGGCATGGGAAGAGAGGGTTTGAAATATGCCATTGAAGAGATGACCCAGATAAAATTGCTGGCGATAAAGGGAAATTTATAGAATTTAAAGAACATTAAAGTTTGTACTCGACAGGAAATTTTATCAATAAATGGGATTTAAAGTCAGCTAAATCGGAATAATATTATTTGCCTAGAAATCAGAAATTCAGAATTATTCCTGACCATCCTGATTCAATACATCTAAAAATGGAACAATTTCCATTTATGTGAATTATTTCTTGACAAAATTAGTCTTTCTCTTTACATTTCATTCACTTACGGATATTTTCTCTCCATATTGTTTTAATTAAAAATCCGTAAGTAAGGTTGATGGAGAGGATTGGTTTCTGTTTTAGCGGAGGTAAGATTTTATATGCCCACTGGTACCGTGAAGTGGTTCAATGAAAACAAGGGATGGGGTTTCATTGTGCCGGACGATGGAGGGGATGATGTATTTGTTCATTATTCAGCAATTAACGATGAAGGTTACAAAACGCTGAAAGAGGGACAAAAGGTGGCTTATGAACTCAAACTCGGTAAAAACGGCAAGTATCAGGCAAGTGAAGTTGTAAAAAGCCAGTAATCGCATCATCTCAGCACAGTCTTAACCCGGCTTTAATCAAGCCGGGTTTTTTTATTTCCTTAAAATTATTATTTTCTCACCGTACCGGTTCATCTACCGAAACGCTTTTCGTTGTAAGTACTTTCTGAAAGTAAAAATAAAAGGGTACTCCTAGCAGAACGATACCCACGCCAAGTAGTGATTCCACCGGTCGACTGAATAAAGTATTAAATAAAATAAAAGCGGTTGTTACGACATAAATTATCGGAACAACAGGATACCCCCAGGCCGGGTTTACCGAAGCTGGTAAACCAAATTTTCTCCGCAGCAGAAACAATCCAATTCCAGATAAACAACCAAAAAGAACCATAACGAAAACGGTATAGGTGAGCAGCTGATTAAAACTGCCGCTGAGGATAAGAATAGCTGACCAGAAAAATTGCAGCCACAGCGCATTGGCTGGACTTTGATGTTTGGGATGTGTTGCCCCAATTTTTCTAGGAAATTGTTTCTTCCGAGCCATGGCAAAATATATTCTGGCGCCCGATAGAATAGTGGCATTTAAAGTGCTGAGGATCGCCAGTAGGATCATGGCGAGGAAGAATTGAGAAAGCCTGTTACCCTGCAGAATAAGCAGTGCCTGATATCCTATATCAACAATATCCCGCATCTGACTAACCGGTAGTGCCAGGATATAAACAATTTGAATGAGGATATAGAGAATGGTAACTATGAACACGCCAAGGAACATACTTTGCGGGATGGTTTTTGCGGGATTTTTTATTTCACCAGCGATATAGACAATCACCGTCCAACCGGAATAAGTAAAAAAAATACCCACCAATGCTACTCCAATACCGGAAATAATATTTGAATTGGATTTTGAGGAAACATCTACAAAAAAATGATGCCAGTTTGCCTGGTCCGAACTAAAACCCAGGGAAATGAATACAAATAACACCAATAAACCTGTCATGGTAAATATATTTTGCCAGCGGGCGCCATATCGAATTCCAAATGTATTCAGGTAAGTAAACAAGAAAACAATCAGAATTGCTAAAATCTTTATTGCCGATAGTTTGTAACCTATAATCGGTATGGATAAGAAAAAGGTTTGCCAGTAATCCGGGAATAAATTTAGCAGATATTGTGAGAAACCCACCGAGATAACCGCAATCGAACCGGTATACATTACCACAAAACAGGCCCAGCCAAAGAGATATCCCAACAGAGGATGATATGCCCGGGAAAGGAAATGGACGTCGCCACCTGCCAGGGGAAACCTTGTCGATAATTCGGAATAGGTCATTCCTCCGCAAAAGGTGAGGATTCCTCCAAATATCCAGAGGGAGATCATAGCAGATGCAGAAGAAATATATTGCGCTATATATCCGGTGGTGGTAAATATGCCAATACCGATGATATTCCCGACTATAAGAAAAAACGCATCTTTTTTATTTAGACTCCGAGGAAGTATATTCAAATACTTTCTACCTTGTTTAGAATTATTATTCTGTCTTCACTTATTAATTTAAATATGCTTCCCAATGCTTTCTTTTGATTCGCTCTTTGATTTTCTGTAAAAATGAATCAAGATATTAGAAGTGAGTAACTGGCAGAATGTGTCCATATAAGAAAACTAACTTAACAGAAAAAACCTGATCAGAAATTTAGATGATAAAACCGGTTTCTCTTAAACTATCGCAAAAATTTGAACTTGAACAGGTTTCTCATGGCCGGATACTCTCACGAGTATTGATGCGAATGATTTATAATTCAGATAAAAAAGAATCGGCAAGGAGCACAATTATTGAGTAGACAGTTGGAAGCGCATCACTCGATTATTGCCGGAATCTGCAATGTACACCATCTGCTCTTCAAACAAAGGAGTTACAGCAATTCCTTTGGGATTATTGAATTGTTTTGGACCATTGCCAATTCCAAGAACAGATTGTAACTGTTTACCTGAAGAACTAGCAAATCGGTAAAAACCCGGCAGAGGGCGATTGGATAGGGAATCAGAAATTGATCGACCGGCATCTACCAGAAAAACAAATCCATTCTTATCGATAGCCAAATCTTCTAAATTCCAAAATTTATCAACCGCATAGATATCTGTTCCAATAAGGGAAGTATTGGGCGTTAATATCTCCTGACCCTCAAAAATTCGGGTTGTTATATGCTGGAATTTATAAGCATTTTCAAGCAAACTCGTTCTGCCAGTGTGAGTAAACATAAACTGGATGGTATTTTCCCGGCTGGAAATATCCAAGAACATTTCTCGCAGGGAGACAATAGCGGTTGGTAATATGGTAGAGAAAAGAGCCGTGCCATTCACTTCAAACGGTAATTTACCTTTCAGGGTGTGATTGGGGTAAAAATCGTAAATAAAACTGAATTCTATATAGTTGCTACTACTATCCTGTGGTTCTATTACGGTTACATAATATTCAAATCCTTTGTAGACTGAGATACCGGTAAATTGATGGGTGGGTTCACTGGCCTGTTCGTAGACGACCTCAATGGGTGCAGCGGCGATATTATGAGCAGCAGCATACATGTCGATTTTATAGATTTTATTCGTTTTATTAACGATAAGAAGGTCTAAGCTATCATTCTGAGTAATGGCCTCCGGATGTTCAATAAATTGTGACACACCCTGGATTGTGCCACCGGCATCCATCATGATAATTTGATTAGCATCAGTATTACAAACATATACAAAATTATCAACTCCGAAATAGACATCAGAAGGATTACGGAAGTGATAACCATGTTCGTCATCTAAAATTGGATTAATCAGATTGTAAACAGCTTTATTTAAATTCGCATAGCGATCTTCTTCAGTTGGAATAGACGGCAGAGGATATTTATCGTGGGTACACCGAACAATAAAAATGAATAATGTTAGTAATATTACCAAATACATTTTATACATAAGAATAAACTCCGTTTAAAACATTATGTTCAGAGCAAACCTGTTAACATAACCTAATCTACCAAAATTCGAGAATGAATAATCTACGCCGATTCCAATTCCCTTTAAAGGAACCCGCAGGCCAAATCCAGCTGAGAAATCCTCTTCTGTCCTGGCACTGGCAAACCCACCTCGCAGGGCAAAAATTTCTCGCCACCAATATTCTAATCCAAAATTCACATTTTCAACATTATCATTGGGGTGGTTCAACTGTACTGAGCCGGAAACCATACTATTTTCAGATTTATATAATTCACCCGCAATACCAATGCGGAAAAGAATGGGCGGAGGAAATTTCTGAAAATCGTTCTTGGTTACCAATTCATTATCAAGATTTTTATAGCTAAAATTTCCATCGGGAGACATATCCCGCCCAAAATTAGTTACCGCCACGGCAAATCTCACAGATTTCCATCCGGTTTTATAGTATGTTCCCAAATCGAATAGGATGGAACTCATGGTTAATTCGGCTAAAGTTTCTTGCATATATTTCACTGAAATTCCAAAGCTGAATTTATCGGTCATATTTCTTGAATAAGATAAACCGATCAATACATCTGCATATCGAAAGTAATTTCCGGTGCCATACGGAAACAATTCGGTAGTTTCCTCCATATCTTCAGTGTGTAAATAAGTAATTGCCAATCCAAGCGAATTTATATCATCCAGATGATATACCAATCCAAGATATTCAAGTTGAATATCAACCACCCACCGGATATTCGAAAAAAATACCTGATTTTTTTCGAACTGTGAAATACCCGCCGGATTATAGAACAACGCTTCGGCATCGTTGGCAATTGCGATATAGGCTTGTCCCATTGCTTCCGCCCGAGGGCCAACACCGATTTTGAGAAACTGAGCAGCGGAGGTACCCACCCTTTGTCCACCTAAATTGGGGAACAACTGAGCGTAAGTAAGCTGGTGAACGAAAATGAAAAGGATTAAGTAACCATATTTTCTCATGCGTTTCTCCACTTGAAATCAAAATTCCAGCGATATACCAAATCGAATTTGCCGAGGCTCACGATATCTGGCGGGATTAAACGGGAACGGGCTCGAAATCGGATAAAAACGATCTGGATACAGTGGATCATTCCAGCTAATCGGTGTAGGATCCCCATACTCATAGGCATTACCAGTGACATTATCAATTATATCCGCATTCCGGGAGTTGAATATATTGGTAATCTCAATGCTGAAGATATAACGAATGCTATATACCTTAAAAAACTTTCGGAAACTGAGATCTGCCCACTGCCAGTATTTTCCCAGTCTGCTGTATCGGAGACTCTGATCTTTAGCAAGAGTATAGACCGGCCGTCCATCTTCTGGTTGAAAATAATTAAATTCTGCTGGCGTATATCGTTTTCCTGCCATTCCAAACCATCTGAAATTGAGGTTCCAATTATCAAACATTTTATACCCAAATATTTTCGGAGCTCTACCTTTTGGAACATTAAAGTTCAGATTGAGTGAGATCTGCCAGGGTCTATCCCACTGAGCGTATGATTCCTTAATAGGTTCTTCGTCAATACTTCCTTGAGCCACTAACAAACCAATGTCGGGCGAAGATGATTTGGTGGTCGTTAGAGCGAAAGACCCATTAATCACACCCGAAAGATAGGTGCCCATACGTGTTCGGAATTCCCCTTCTATGCCTCGAGAACGGGCATAGTCCAAATTAATATAGAAAGTAGCCGAACCAACCCGCGGTATCCCCCGAATTGTGGTTGTTTGAACATAATCAAAAATATCAGTATAGTAGGCTGTAAAATTAAAAACATTGTCCTTATTTAACTTATATCTTACCCCCATTTCATATTTTACAGATGTTATGGGATTCAGATTAGGATTACCGAACTTTTGATAGGCCGATTTTGAGCTAACTCCGGCAAGCTTTGCGTACACAAATTGAGGATTAGGCAGTTTTGAAAAATGTCCATAGTTAAAAAACAACATCAGATTGTCAGATACCGGATGAGAAACAGCCACGCGCGGCATAAGACGCATTTTAAAACGACTACCGAATAGATTGAAGGTGTCATCAAGATAACCCTGCCTCATCCCCGGAGTAAGGAGATTTGTGGTATCTTCCACCGCCCGATCAACATATTTGCCGGGCATCCAGTAATCCAACCGGGCACCAACGTTTAAATAGAAGCCTTCGAATTTTATATTATCCTGGGCATAAAATCCACCATCCGCAGGAAAGACACGATAGATGTCCTGGGTTGAACCAAAGCCCCCTTCTAACCAAGGATCCACAATGTCAATCAATTGCATCTCTTTAAAGGAGCTCTCAAAACCGGCCTTCACCGTATGAATATTGCCAAACAGTTTTGTAAAATCCCCTTTAAGGGTATACCATTCAATATAATGGTCATGCCAGGTCGTAGCATTCCCATAGTCATAAAAACCATCTCCCGGAATAATACGAACCTTGGTCGAATCATTGCGGGGAATATAATACTGTACAGGCAATCTGGCCACATCAATTGGTTGTTGATAAACAGTCCAATCGAGTCCATTCCAATCGGACCGCAAATGTGCCCAATATTGACTTAAGTTAATTTCGTAGAAGGTGGTATTATTCAAGGTGTGCCGCCATTGAAGGGAAATTTTTTCGTTATCATGGGTAAGGGTATTATATATATCAAGATTCATAGAATAATCGTAGGGAAACCCAGGACCTGGTTCTACATACTCTAAAGTGGTTTGCAGCATCTGAGTATTTTGATTTATACTGATGGAACGATTATAAGAAAATATTAATTCCCGAGTTGGATTTATTTTCCAGGTTAATTTGAATAATCCCGACCAATTATTATTCTGGCGAGGAGCCAGTGAGGTAGGTGTCAGCACTTTCCTACCAAACAATGACATAGTAGGTGCAATGGAAGAATAAAGCTGATTAGCGGTTCGTCCATAATAATCATCCGAGAGATGTGTATAAAAATTCCCGAAAAAATATATCTTTCCAGGCAGCTTTAAATTTAATCCCGGTAAAGCGTAACCAGTCAAAGGTTCAGGTCCGCTTAAATTAAATTCCACTATATCCGTGTTAAAACTCCAGGGTTGCTTCTGGAAAACACCCAGATGGTCGCTCTTATAGGAAGCAAAACCTTCAAAACGATCTGAGCCAGATTTGGTCCGAACACTAACAATACCGGAAGTAGCCTGGCCATATTCCGCATTAAATCCACCGGTAATGACCTCAACCTCTTCAATAGCATTGGCACTGATATTAAGCCCAAAACCCGTACCCGAGAGGGGATCCTGGACAGATATACCATCTAACAGGTATTGAGCCTCGTAGGTTCGGCCCCCACGAATATGAATCTGGTCATCCTGTTCCACAACACCAACCTGTGTGGATACCACTGTTTTTACATCCTCCAAAGCCTGGTTTGAAATATCCTGCCTAGTTACAGTTCTGGTGGTACTGGTTTCATCAAACTGAATTAGTGGTTTTTCTCCAATCACAACAATTTCCTGTCCTAAAGCTAAGGCAGTAGACTCAAGTTCAAAATTCAAAGTGAGAGTCTCTCCGGGCTTCACTCGTACATCTGTTTTCCTGATCACTTTGTATCCAATGTAGCTTACTTCCAGCGAATATTCTCCTGGCTTTATGTCCGAAATTAGATAAAATCCATCTTCATCAGTGGAGGCACCCAGATATGTACCTAGCACGACAATGTTTACACCCAATAGAGGTTCACCACTCTCCCGGTCGGTTATTATTCCTTTGAGAGAACTTCCGGTATCATTTTGCGCTGTAACTATTTCAATAAAACAGAAGAGTAAAACTAGAAACTTGGAAACTGTTTTCTTCATAAATAGTGACCGATTTAAAAAATCTCATTTAAAATAATATCAAAAAAATCATCCAAATTATTATTTGCTTTTAATTGATGAAGGGGTGTAGCGGAAAAAACAAAATCGTACAAACCTGAATTGTCGTTTCTTCCAATAATAATAAAAAGCGGTGTATCATTCGGAGGCGAGGGATTTTGGAATCGATATATAGGAACCGCTGTTGATTTGGGAATAAGCGCTTTAATCCCTACGAAAAATTCTGAAACCTTTAGTACTGGAAGTGCTGAAACATTTGGAAAAGTTGAATAGAAAAGCGTATCAGGATTATATATATTCCCAGGAAAACATCGATAATCCTCATCACTTAATTCGCTTACCGGGGTGAAACCCAATGGATTTCCCTGAGCCCCAAAATTCTGATCGAACATGGTACTGTAAATGATTTTTCCACCTTCACGTGGTGCCCTGTTTAAGAACTGTGGAATTGCTACCTGGGCAGAAATAAAGTGCTCATCTGTTTCCCGGGAGATATCGGTATACCAAATCACATAATCGAACAAATTCAGGGTTTGGGTAAATTGTTCATTAGAGGCTGGAAACAATTCTTCAATATTCCAGTAGCTGTAGTCTTCTCCTTGGGGAACCACCACACGTTGCATCATTCCCTTGTAGTATGCATCAGGATAGCCCACTGTAGCACTTTCATTTTCGAAATCATCAACCAGAAGATAGCGACCTCGCGGTTCTTTCACATACCAGGTGTCTCCTGGATTTTCCGGCATTCTCAGCAGATCACTTTTAGCTCCTGCAATATCCACTGCTCGAAGGGTAAATGAATGATTTCCTTCTGTCAATCCGCTGTCTGCATTGAGCGTGATTGAGCGTAAATATCCCGGAATTTTTTCCCAATTCAAAGTATCATCATCCAGGGTATATTCAAAATAGCTAATACTGGAATCGCCGTCCAAATCGGAAACTTCCCAGATAAAGGTTGCCACGGTGAAAGTGGTATCCGGAATTAGGCTGGCAAGAATCCATTTTAATTCAGGTGGAGAATTTTGAATGGGAAAATACTGTTTGGCAGGAGAAGGATCTTCCAGACCCTCATCATCCACCGCTTTGACCTGAAACAAATAGATGGTATCCATACCCGTTATTTTCAATGGAAAAACCATGGACCGTTCAGTTGTAAATATCCAGTCCGAGGGTTGAGGGTTTTCAATCCAACTGTAATAGAAACCTGTGACAAATCCATCTGGATCGCGGCCATCCCAGAAAATGTGCTGGATACTCTGGGTATAATTTAGCGTATCCTGCGAAGATATGAATATATCTGTTTCCGGAGGAAGATTACCCAGAGGTGTACTGACCTTATCATCAGTGCAGGAGAGAACAAGTATTAGCATAACAAGTATCAAGAAGAGGTTATTTCCAGATAACAATTTCATAATTGGCTTTAGATATTTTGATTAAGTTAATATATCAAATCATGTAACTTCTGCAAATGGGTGTTCACGAGATTTTCTTTTAAATCGATGATCTAAAAATACAAAAAACCAGAGACACTATTTAAACACTAAACTTAATTATCATGTGGAAAAAGAATGAAATTTTGTCTCTTTCCTTGGTTAA
>CAYVKM010000023.1:0-43793 GCA_964452045.1 uncultured Calditrichaceae bacterium | reverse complement strand
AGCCCCTAAACGGACAAACCCGACCTTACTGGTTTCCGAGTTGCTATGACTCCTGCCGGAAAATAAATGATGGATTGAGAGCCTATTACAATTCCCGACTATCAGCAGGGAAAGATATTATTACAGATTATCTGTTGCCGCAGAGTAAAAAGTATGCCCTTCAATTTCGCCGATTTCAGATGCATTTAATGTATGCTGATCCAAGGTATGCCGGTTGGACAGTCTTTCTGGGTAGAAATGTAACCAATTGCCACAGCGGGTTATATGATGATCTTAATCAACCCCGCTGGCAACCTGAAGACTGGTCCTGGTTAAAGGATGGAATGGTATCGCCGGTAACCGTCAATCAAATAAGGGAGAGAGATCAGGTTCAGTCTATCAGTGATCTTGCGCCCGAATTATCTGCCTGGGAGGATGCCTGGGAATGGAAGATATCAAAATCGGTAAAACTATTTTATCTGAAAGATGGATATAGCGATTTGCAGGATATTCTGGCAGATTGGCCGGAATCGGAAAGTATCCGGGAAAACCAATTATCACAGCTATCTGACGATGGCGTGCTAGTTACCAGCGTGATCACCTATCCAATGATCGATTTTATGCAAGAGGGTGGCAAGATTCTTTTACTCACCAGCCGCTGGCCCGGGGCTTTGAACAGCGGACCTAACATGTACTGGGCCGATGCGATTTTTATTCCGCCGGTGGGACCACTCGATGAGATTGAACGAGAACACCTTCCTGACTTACAGATGTTCGATCTGACACAGGGTAAGACTGAGGCTATTCCGGTAGGCCGCCTGAAAATTGCCGACCAGGTGGATCCGGTCATCCGTTTATATGAGATTCATGGTATTTCCGAGGTACGGATTCACGATCAGCTCTTTACTACCCGGGTGGGCGATGGTCTGCTGATCGCCAGTTCACTTGACCACAGTGCTAAAGCCGGTCAGTGGTTATTGAGCAAACTGTTAAACTGGGCGGAAAAGTGGGACGGTTCCAATCCGGATAACTATCCATACCGAAGTCTTTACCCTGAAAAATTAAAATCTTTGGCAGTGGCCAAAACCAATAAAATTGTCATGCTGAATGCGGACTGGCATTTTAAAACTGATCCCGATCAGCAGGGGGAAAGTCTTGACTGGCAAAAACCGGATTTTGATGATAGTCGATGGCCAATTATTCAGGCAGCAAAAATGTGGGAGAGTCAGGGATATTCCTACGACGGCATGGCCTGGTACCGGAAAAATATGCTTGTCCCTTCGGTCTGGAAAGGTAAAAAGGTAATGCTGATCGCCGAAGGTGTGGATGATGCTTATCAGTTATGGGTTAATGGTCAGAAGGTAGCACTGCACGGCAGTTTTACGGAACATGCCAAAACCGTTTTTATGACCCAAACCGAAACGGATCTTTCTGATTTTCTGAAATATGGAAAAGATAATTTACTGGTATTACAGGTAGTGGATGTTTTTGGCGGCGGTGGGATCAATCGCCCTATTTATTTAAGAATTGAGTAATATTTTTTTAATCCAGATATAATTGCAGTTCATTATTTACCAGGCCAGCGTATTGTGAAACGCCAGTTTCGCTCCTGCAGCAGCACCGCCGCTACGATTATTGCACCTTTCAGCATCAGCTGAAAATCTTTCTGAATCCCATGCAGACCGAGAATATTGCTAAGCAGACCAATAATCAGTACGCCAATAAAAGTGCCCTCCATCGTTCCCCGCCCCCCCATCAGGCTGGTGCCACCGATAACCACCGCCGCGATGGCATCCAGTTCAAATCCAATCCCGTCATTTGGATTTCCCTGATAAAGCTGGGCGGCATGGATAATTCCTGCCAGTCCGGCTAACAGTCCGGCAAAGACAAAGGCGGAAGTACGAATCCAACTGACATTTAATCCGGCCAGCCTTGCAGCTTCTTCATTACTCCCGATGGCATAGATATACCTGCCTAAGCGCATCTTGCGCAACAGAAAGATAAATATCACTGTAACAAAGATAAAAATGAACACCGGAAAAGGAATTCCCAGGAATGAGCTGGTAAAGATTTTGAAACTATCCGGAGCGGCGCCCTCTCCAAAACCGATGTTCCGGGAATTGTTATTAGAAATAAACAGGGCAAAACCCCTCGCTGCGGTCATCATTGCCAGGGTAGCGATGAATGGCTGGATCCGACCCCAAGAAGAAAGGGCACCGTTCACAAAACCTGCTAAGGAACCGGTAACCAAACCGAGGATAATGGTCAGGATAAACCCCAGCTGCCAGTCCATCAGTCCGAAGGCAGTGGTAGTGGCGGTAAGTGCCAGAACTGAGCCGACCGACAGATCGATGCCGGCAGTCAGAATCACCACGGTCATTCCCACCGAGATGACCCCAATCTCCGAGACCTGACGCAGCACATTGGTGAGATTGTCAAATTTCAAAAAGATCAGATGGCCTTTGTTACTCACCGGTGAGAAAATAACACACAGCAGAAAAATGGCTATTAATCCAAATGCCGGCTTTGTCCATTCATTTTCTCTGATAAAAGTGGTGAACTTTTTTTTCATGCTAAACCTGTTGGAATGCAAAATGGAGTATTTCCCTGGAATTGGTTTTCGACGATTCAAGGATTGCCGTTTGCCGGCCCTGCGAGAGCACCAGAATCCGATGACAGATCCACATTAACTCCGGGATTTCCGAAGAGGTCACAATCATGCTGATTCCTTTCCCGGACAATTCCTCGATTAATTGATATATATCCTGTTTCGCCCCGACGTCGATACCACGGGTTGGTTCGTCCAAAAGCAATAGTCTGGGATTTAACAACAGAATTCTGGACAGAAGCACTTTCTGCTGATTTCCACCGCTCAAAGTAGATATTTTCTGCTGCATAGAACTTTTGCGAACATTTAATTCCCCAAACTTTTCATTTACCGCTTCTTTTTCCGTGGATGTATGAATATATCCCACTGTTGAAAATTGGGCGAGAGCAGAAATGCTGCTGTTAAAAATTAACTGATGATGCTGGAAAATCCCTTCCCGTTGACGATCCTCGGAGAGATAGATAATTCCCTTCCCGATTGCCTTGCCCGGATTATCCGGAATAAAAGATTCTCCCATAAAACTGATTGTTCCTGAATGGTCAGCCGGAAATTCGCCATAAAGGAATTTTAGCAGCTCCGTCCGGCCCGCCCCCAATAACCCGGCTATTCCCAGTACTTCCCCCTTTTGTAAACTGAAATTGATGCCGGATAGAATTGTTCTATTTTTATGTGTTAGAGTGAGATCGTGAACCTGCAGTAAATTTTCAGAATTCCCGCCTGTTTTTGCAGTGGATTCTTCAGCAACCTCCCGGCCAATCATCAGACTTATCAGCTCATCCCGGGAAATTTTATCAGTCTCAAACTTTCCCATCAAGTTACCATCGCGCAATACCACGATTTCATCTGCCAGATCAAATACTTCCTGCAACCGGTGGGATATATATAAGACCATTTTCCCCAGGGATTTGAGATAGCGGATCTTTTCAAACAACAAGATGATTTCGCTCTCGCTCAAGGCCGAGGTTGGTTCATCCATGATTATGACGTTAGCATTCTGTCGCAAGGCCTTGGCGATCTCCACCATCTGCTGCCAGCCCACCGACAGATTTCGGACCTTGGTTTTAGATGAAAAAGGAAATTTAAATTCGTGCAGGAGTTTATCCGATTCCTCAAAGATTTTGGAGAAGTTTACCCGTCCAAGAGACATGGTGGGTTCTTTTCCCAAAAAGATATTTTCGCCGATGCTTAAATCCTGAACCAGATTTAATTCCTGATGGATCATGGAAATCCCGACCTGCTCTGCTGCCCGGGGAGTACGGGCACGGAGTAAATTATTATTCAGGAAAATTTCACCCTGGTAATCCGGAAGAATTCCACTTAGAATTCGCATAAGGGTGGATTTCCCTGCTCCATTTTCACCAACGATGGCAATTATTTTTGCAGGCTCGGCCTGGAAGGAAATTCCATGAAGTACTTCCACTCCGGAAAATGATTTGCGAATATTTCTGAATTCAAGCATAGCAGAATAATGACAGTGTTAATATGAAATTACTTCTGAAAACAAGTGTTACAGCTGACGACTAAAAGCAAGATTCAACTTAAGGTTTGTTGATTGGTGCATGTCTTAACGATGCCTTTGTCGCACTAACTTAGCCTGATTCTCCCCACCATTCAGCAGATAAAGCAAGGGCAAAGGCCGATCGATTCCTTCACGGAAAGCAGGCATCTCCTTCCAGGGTGTTACCGATAGGACATTTGCAAGATCCATCCAGTACTGCAAGCGGGCAGTTGGTAGTCCCCAGGTCATATGAAAATGATTTGCCGGCGCATAATGTTTGTACTCCCCCATGCTGGCATGTTTCGGCGTCACAAAAGTATGCGGCCAGGTGGGGGTGGAAGTCTGACAGACAGCATCGGATAGTTTTTTTGTCAAATCCACTGTAACTGCTTCGTCCCAGACCATGGAAAACATACCGGAGAGATCGCTGTAAGCCAACCGGGCAGCGATTCCTTCTATCCCGCCGGGAGATACATAGGTAACGGAATTGCCCATTCCAGGGAAATAATCCGGATCGGCCAGTGGGAAAGAGATCCGATTCATGATTTCTTTTTCAGTGGTTCCCGGCGGAGCGGCCCAATCGAATGAAGCAGAGCCGGAATTATCCCCATCCACTAATCCCCGCTGTTCCCATAATGTTTTTCCGGATAGCTTAATCCCGAGTTTCCCGGCCAGTTCTCGCAGCTCCCAGTTTTCCCAGACTTTCCTAAAATCCATAAAGAGGGGAGGATTTCCTCCGGATAGCCAGGTCATGAAAAGCATGGTCAGTAATGCCTGAACATCTGCTTCAGTGGCATAGGGCAAAACCGGCTTTTTTCCATTATGATCGAAAGTAGAATTAAACAGCGATTCCATAATATCTGCCACCGGCAAGGGAAGACCCCGCTTATCCGAGCCCCATTCCAATTGGCTCATAAAACCACCACCCACCGCATTCAGATCTTTCATCAGATCCCGGACAATGAGGTACATGGCCAGACTCTTATCCAGACGCTTGGAATCGACTTCATCACGCAGTTCTATTCGATCTTTGGCGTGCCCATCCAACCAGCCTCGTAAAGCCCTTAACTCTTTCTGGTTATAAGCCTTTTTAGCTAACATATCGGTCAGCAGTTTCATATCCAGCCGGGTAACTTCCAGACCAAAGAAATTGCGGGTGGGAATCACATGTGGCAAAGCAGTTTCCATGCCCATGGAATCATGACCAAAGATCACCACCCTTCTCCCCTTCAATCCCTGATAAGTGACAGCGGCATAGGCCCAATCTATTAGTGCCTTCCGGGTGGTCTCGCTCATCACCGGATGCAATCCTGTATCCGGCCAGTTACCTACATTGATATGAATAAGACCGCCGTACTGCGAAACTGCCCCCGATACCGCATGGGTAAAAACCACCCCCGGTCTGGGACCACTGTTTCCGCAGGTGAAATTGATCGGCGTATCTTTCTGAAAATGGGATAACAGCGAAATAAGGGTTAATTGGGGGAATGCCCAGGTATCCGGAACACCGACCAGAATATTCACTCCCCTGGATTTAAACTGTTTGGCAACTTGATCTGCCTGAAGTTCACCATCTACCAGGACGCTGGAATAGACGACCGGCACGGCTTTTCCATCAGGCAATTTTAACTGATCTGCCAGAATATCTGCGGTCATTTTTACAATATTGGCCGCCCGTTTACGGGAATCTGGATCGATCCTGGGATCGCAGGTTGCAAATACCCCGATTACCGGCGGATCAGGATTTGCGCACTTCACTGGTTCAAGAATTTTCGCCTTCATAAATACCTCCGGTCAGCATCTCAATAAACCTATTCTTTTCGATCTATTTTAACAACATCATCTTGCGGGTCGCATGATACTTTCCAGCCGTTAATTTGTAAAAATAGATTCCCGAGGCAACATCTGACGCGTTAAAATTTATGGAGTGATCTCCGGCAGTTAGTTGCGCATCCAGGATCGTTTTTACAGACCGCCCCAGAATATCATAAATACTTATTTTTACCTTTCCCGATGCCGGCAGAGAAAATTGAATGGTGGTCTCCGGATTAAATGGATTCGGATAATTTTGCTCCAGCCGATACCCTTTCGGAACCTCAATAGCATTAGGAGCTTCAATGGAAACCCAGGGTGTACTGTTTGCCAGGGCAACTGCTTCATCATAATCCACAATATAGTGCCACCAGTTATTCAGGATACCTTCGTAGGCTCCCTGGTAATGGGGCAGATGGCCAAACCACCAGATCATAAATCCACGTTGATAATCGCCCCCCGGATAATACCACTCTTCCCGGTTTACCGAACGAGTTTGATCCAGTATAATGGGATACCGTTTCCAGTTATCTGCATAGGTGGTGACGTAACGGGTATTCGCATAATCATAATCGGATTCACCATTAGGTGGATAATGAATATTGCCGCAGTGAGCTTGACCCGGAGTTCTGATATCGATCTGGGTAAAGATCTCCCACATATTGGGATCTGCAGGTGGCGGGTTTCCCTGCCAGCGTCCAAATGCATAGCTCATGGTACTTTCAGCCCGATGCCCGACGCTATGTAGAGCTTCTGCGACGCCCCGCTCATAGTTCCAGCCCATCACTGAAAGAAGTTTATTTAAACCAGGGTGTGCCAGGGGTGGGGAATTATACCAGAAAGCACCCGGCCCCATTAGCTGTGATTCGTACATACCGCCAAATGGAAAAGTATACACCCATACTTCATCGATTTGGCCGTTGTTGCGCTTGGTATCAAAATCGTAATAATCCACCATGGCATTGTAATTAAATTTTACTCGGTTTTCAATTTCAGCCATATACTGTAAAGTTCCAGGGGTAGTTCTTCCATACAGCATTCCGTTTGAAGGAGTGAAAAAGTAGATCATAGTATCCATGCTCATAAATGTACTATCAATCATAGTAAATATTTTACCATCATCAATGGTTTCCACAACATCGAAACTGATTACACCGTGACTCGCCTGAGCAAAATCTTCCTGAATCTGTGTGACTAGATTTTCCGGGTTTGCCCAGTTCCACACCTGATGAATTCTACGATTGAGGGTTGAATCGATAACCGGGTCCTGCAACACAAGTGCAACCTTAACTGTTTTATGAGCAGCATTCATTGATTGAAAATCGTTTTCCACCGAGGTTCGCACCTTTCCGGTAATTGAACCGGAGTAGGAAGTGGCGTGAATATAGGTTTGACCAAGATTATGTCCGGTTACTTCGCCGAATTCGCCAACTGTGGCAATGGATGAACTTTCTGTGGACCACATGATAGGTTCGCTAAGGGGATAATCGTAAATATTATTGTTTGCATCCAGGGCCTTCACTTTTAATTGTAAAGTAGTGCCTGGTAATAATCTAGCCGGATTCGGATAGACATAGAGTTGAGTCAATGTTAAGGTACCTTCCAGTACCCATTCCCCCAGATAAACATAATTAGTGGTCAGATTTTCGGCAGTTAGCCGGACAAATTTAGCCGAAAGCATCCCAAAAGCCAGGGAATCCCAGGCAAAAGCGGTATGAGGTCGCTGTTGAACGAGCATCTGGTAACTACCGGTCATATTATTCAAATCGTCCAGAGTATTGGCAATTTCCATACTCCATTGGCCTTCAGACCAAAAGTATACTTTCCCTTTAGAAAAAGTCGCCGAGTCTGTAAAAGCCAGAGTAATTTCCAGAGAATTACTGCCCTGAACACCCGCCATGGTAAGCGGATTCCAATCAAAAACATTGCTAATATTATTTTGGGTGAATGCAGGATTTACTGTGACCTGTATCGTACCTGCCGACAATCCTTCATTGATATTCAGGGCCTGTTTAATGGTCAGCTGTGCCTGGATCTCCTGATGAATACCAATTATGGTAAAGAAAAAGAAAATGAGCAGGGCAATTTTTTTAAAGCTTAAAATAGACATTCCATACTCCTTCAAATTTTGAATCTTTATTTGTTTTCTTAAGACACCGGTTTAAATTAAGTTTTCTCCAATTAAATGCCATCTTTCTTTTGTCCTGATGTTTTTCATTTTTAATATCACATCACTTAGTTGATGACAGTTAGTTTTAAATTATTTTTCCTGGCATTATCCCAATCCCCGATGAAAATCCACCAATTATTCAGGGATTTTTCCTGATATTTTAAGCCATTGTCCTGACCAGGCAAACTCTGCATCCAGAGCTTAAACCAATCCAGACTCTTACAATTCCATCGTTCACAATTCATTCTGGTCTTTTCTCCAGTGCCGTCCGGTTTCCAACTATCAATGTCACTCATGACATAGGTCTTATTCGCCCAATCATAATCTTTTTCCGCATTGGGCGGATAATGTGCCCAGCCACAGCCCGGATTAATAATCTTATGGGACTTATCACTGCCGACAAATTTGCCCCAAAATAACAGGTTGGGCCATTGATCCTTCGGAGTATCATCACGGCCATCAACATAATTTAAAACTGCCTCGATCTGATGCATGTGATCTTCCACTGTCTCGGATAATCCACGCTGGTAATTATAATGATAAAAAGTATAAGTATATTTATAAACTGGCAAATCATCTTCATCACGGTTACTGTTGCTTATATCACCGAACGGTCCGGCCATATTCGATTCCCACAGAACCACCTTACCCCCATGGTAGCCCCACAACCAGATCTCCTTTACACCCATATCCTCCACCCAATACCGGCCATCGATTTTTTCCATAATCTCCCGATAATCGGTAAAGGGTGTTGTCTGCCAGAACTTTTTAGAAATCGGTAATGGTTCAAGAAATTCAAATGTTTTTACAATCTTATAGGTAAGACTAGGTTGGGCATCCGGATTTTTATATCCATGATAGCGGGATGCATCCTGCAGAAAATCTTTCAGCCGTTGGGTAATACTGTCGGTTTTATGTCGGGTATACTCCAGACCCTTGCCCCAATCACCGGTCACTTCAATATCAATCAGAGAATCTTGAACTGGAAAATATTTAACCACCACCACCGGGATTTCAAAAGGTACTTGCAGGGAATCGGTTTGGGTAAAGGAATTAATTGTTAACGATAACAAGATCAACCATACAATCAGTAAAATTTTATTCATATATAATAACTCCTTTTCGAATGTCTAAAGATAAGAATTTTATGACTCAATTTCATCATAAAAATCAGCCATATTTTTTAATAACCTCTAAATATAATTCTCGACTATCGCCGGTTTCCCTGATCTGGTCGATTCCCTTATCGCCTCCAGGGTTGCCACGGTTTTAAAACCATCTATCGCATCGGGCATTGCGGTATAACCTTGGACCAGACTGCGGGCAAAATATTCAGTATAATTAACAAATTCCCCGGCATGGTGATTAACACCTTCGAACTGAAAATAATGATATGAATCCTCAAAATAGGATTCGACTCTTTCATTCTCATTCCGGTATTTAACCAGAGACTCTAATTGAGGATATTTGGCAAGAAAAGTACCTTTGCTGCCATAGAGTGCTACTTCTATCCAGGGTCGGTTTTGATGGGGCTGTTCCAGTCCGTATAGTCCTAATACCCTTCCAATCCTTCCATTGACAAACTTGAGATTAATAACAAAAATGTCATTCCCCTGAAAATGCGATTCCTCGCCAATTAAAGACCGGTCAGCATAGACCGAGACTTCTTGCACATCACCCATATACCAGCGGATCAAATCTACCGGATGGGAAGCTGCAGCAAACAATAGGTCGAATCCACCTTCTTTCGCCCAGGCACGATTCCCGTAAAACCAGCGCATATCATGGACATAATGGGTCTCGGCAAAATAAACCTCCCCCAGTTTGCCAGATTCAAAGGCACTCCTCTGTTTTAGCATTGGGCCAAAAAATCGCGAGCTTTGCCCTACCATTAATTTCACTTCCGGATAGCGGTCGATAAGTTTCAGAATTTCTAAAGCCTCTTTCCGGGAGATGACCAGAGGCTTGGTACAAATGACATGCTTGCCTGAGTCGAAACAAGTTCGGATATGTTCCAGATGCAGCTGGTCCGGGGTATATATCACAACGATTTCAATTTCTGGGCGTTTGACCATATCCTCAAGCGTACGGAATTTTCCCGGGATATCATAATTTTTTCCCACCTGGTTCAGTAGCTCCTGATTGACATCACATATTCCTTCAACTTTCAATTCGGGATGGCTATACAGACCTTTGATCAGTCCTTTCCCCTCTCCCAGTCCAATGACCCCCAGACCAAATTTCCGGCCAATTTTGGTATGTCTACCGTAACTTTCCACTTTTATTCCCGATAAATATTATTTTTTTTCAAACTACATGCACTTTACCCGGCCACACCAATTGGTGAAAAATAAATCAGAATACAGACTATAATCAGGACCACGACGACTGACAATATTACATCCCGGTAATTCCAGCTTGCCCGGGATTTGGCCTTATCCTCGGAAACAGTGGTGGCATAAGTCAAACCTTGGATTTTGGAAAATACCGGCATCTCGGTAAGCAGGCTGATAATAATCATCGCCGCAATGCAAACCAGAAACAGGAAGATGGCAAAGTAAAGAAAATTAAGGTTGGCAAAAGAATAGAGCCAGCCATCCAGAGAAGATTTATTTAATTCGGCAATCAAACGGAGCATTCCCAGGACAAAACCGCCGATAAGAGCTGTAAGAGCTCCCCGGGCATTGATTCGTTTCCAGAATATGCCCAGCAGAAATACCGCTGCGATGGGCGGAGCAATATAAGCCTGCACACTTTGAAGATAGTGATAAAGCTCTCCGGAGATATGCTTCATCAGGGGTATCCATAGAATGCCGGAAATGACCACGAATGCCGTGGCCACTCGTCCCACTCGAACCAGGTTTTTCTCAGAGGTTTGCGGCCGAATGTTTTGATAGATATCCATGGTGAACAGGGTAGAACAGGAATTAAAAACAGCAGCTAAAGAGCTCATCAACGCCGCCAGCAGGCCACCAGCAACCAATCCCCGCAGACCTTGGGGCAGTAAAGTGCTCACCAGGGCCGGAAAAGCCTGGTCTGCTGCTTCCAGATTTAACTGTCCGCTCCTGGCTAGGGCATATGCGATTATGCCAGGGATAATAAAGATAAAAAAGGGAAAGAGTTTCAGATAAGCTGCGAAAATACTACCCCGTCTCGCCTGGGACTCATTCCTTGCTGCCAGTGTTCTTTGAACAATATATTGATCCGTGCACCAGTACCAGAGTCCGACAATTGGTGGCGCGAATACCATTCCCGGCCAGGGGAATTCCGGATGATTGGCCGGAAGGAAAAGATTGAAGTGCTGACTCCCGGCAATGGCTACCAGGTTGCCCCAGCCGCCAATTTTAAAAAGCCCAATGATCGTGACGGTTAAAGAACCGATCAGGAGGACAATAGCCTGCAAACTTTCGGTATAGACCACCGCCCGTAAGCCACCAAGGATAGTATAAATTCCCGTGAGGACCACCACAATCAGAGCACCGGTCCAGAAATCAATTCCCATTAGTACCTGAAATACCACTGCCCCGGCATAAACCGTAACCGAAACTTTGGTTAAAACATAGCCGATAAGGGTAACCACAGAAAGAAACCAGCGGGCAGTAGGTGAATAACGCTTTTCCAAAAATTCAGGCATTGTGAAAACCATACTGCGCATATAAAAGGGCACGAAAACCCAACCCAGGAGCAGAATGAGCCAAGAATGGAGTTCGTAAAGTCCCATAACCACGCCCGACTTTGCAGCGGTACCGGCCAGCCCAACAATATGTTCCGAGCCAATGTTAGAGGCAAAAATCGAAGCGCCAATCACAAACCAGCCGACATGCCGGCTGGCCAGGAAATAATCGGCCGGAGATTCCTGTTTTTGGCGAATGACCCACCAAGCAATTCCAAGCAATGCCAGAAAATAAAGGGTAACAACAATCCAATCGATCATGACAAAATGTATCATGGGTTTTCCCGCAATTAAGGTAAATGGACCAGATATATTTGATTGTTTTTACCACTGAATTTTAAAGTATTCTGTTTTTTTTCAACACTCATCCTCCTGCCAGTACTGTCTGTAATCTGTAAAGCGCCCGATTCGGGAATCCGATAAGTTAAAGCGATTAGCAGGACATTGCCCTGCTGTACCTGGTAAGTGAGATCAAATTTAATATTTTGAAAAGTGAGGTCTTTTAGAGTATAAGTTTGACCTGCCTTCAAAAATTCTGCCGGTAGTGATGGCGCGATTATAAAAGTAGACCCATTCGGGTCGTCCGATTCGCGATAGCCCATGATGTGACGGATAATATAACCGGGTAAAGTCGCCCCCCAGCCATAATTCTCTCCCCCAGCCGGTCTGAATTCATTTGGCCAAAACTCATTTGCGACTCCCGGAATCCTATAGGAAAACTGATCGTTATCCCTGGTAAACATCACCATCCGGCTATCCGTTCTCCGATAAACCCGGTTAGCGATATTTTTTACTGCTTCTGCTGCCGCACCCTGCTTACCGGCAAACCAGGCCGCTTCCGAAAAAGCCAACAGGCCGGGTGGCCATTGTAACCATCTTGGATTTTTCACAAAAAAATCGAATCTGGGCCTTATTACTTGAACCTGATCTGGATCCGCAATACCACAGGTAAGCGGCGCCAGCATGATAACATCATACCAGTCTTCAAAGATAATCGGCTGACCGTTTCGTCCGTCGATATCCCGGAACCACCCATCCACAAACATGGATCGGGTATTTTTTATTCTGCGATCAGCCAGTTTTGTCCAATAATCTTTATCATCACTCTTTCCGGCGATTGGGGCAAATTCTGCCATAATATTCATCGCTTCAGCCACGCTCGCTTCCACATCCACCGTTCGGACAAAAGTGGCCGGATCCCCCTCCCCCTCAACCAGAAATCTGCGCGACCCATCCTGACCGGACTCCCAGCTATTATTGCAATGAAACCAACCCTCTTTATCCGTTCTGTTTTTCAGCCACCACTCAATATAAGCCTGAAGATGAGGATAAAGCTCCCTGATCCACTGCTTATCCCCGGTCTGGCTAAATATTATCCGGATAACATGAAAAGGAAAGCCCCACATGGGCGCCGTGCCGCATTCCGACCCATCGGCACCGATCATATTCATGCTGCCATCCTCCCGGGTACAGGGAACATTAGGCATAACTGCATCAGCAAAAGCACCATAAATTACCTCTTTTGCCAGTTCCGGATCAGAATAATGATAAGTTAACATATCCAGACAGGTTTCTCCCAGAACTACCCGAGGAGAATGAATCTGCATGGCATCCCAGGGATGATTGAAAATCCCAATCGGTTGCCGGATATTCATCCGTAAAGTCTCCCAATCGTAAATCCAGCCATGTTTCCAGGCATCCGGCCAGTCTCCTGCCAATTTCGGACATGACTGCCAAAAGTTTTCATCCTCAGCCAGTAGTATTTTTAGCTTGCCCAAAGCTTCCCGGCGCGAAATTTCCAATTCATTTAATGTCCACTCCTCATTCACACCACGGCATAAATAGATAATTCCTTGCTTCTTTTGATGTGGTGCCAAATCGACTTGAAAAGAATGAATGGTAAAGATAGGCCCCGGCCCTTTCACCGAAGCAGATTCAATTGAGGAAAAATCATTACTCCGAATCCAGTTTTCCCATTGCTTTGCCGAATCGGTCGATTTGCGGGCATCGCTTTGCCAGTCCGAGGCCAGGAGAAAAATATCCCCATAGGCCCAGATCTTCAGCACCGAATAATCCGCTTCCGGATGAAAACGAGATGACAAACCGTTGCTTCCCCACCATTTTATTTCCCAATCCCCATAGATACTGGTGGCATGAAGCGAAATTTTTCTATCCCAATCTCCGGTGTTTTCCAGTTCGACCAGACAGGCCAGAGTATTTTCTCGCGGTAGAAAATAGCTCAAACTGAAGCTGACCTGCTGGTTGCTCCAGTTATAGCTCATCATATTTTTGGTGTGATAGGAGGAGTAAAGGTTGAGATCATTTTTCTGAAAATCCTCGGTATCAAATAGACAAACTCCGTCCTGGACAACACTCATTTGCAGCAGAGAGAGATAATTAACATGGCCACGTGGGCCTTCACCATAACTTCCCCAGAATTGGCGCTTCCAGTAACCAAATCCAAGCGGGGGCAGAGAGCGGATCACCCCACTGCGGTTAAGTATCATCGAGTGCCATGGATTATCGATATAACCATATGGGGTGTACTGACCCGGAGGAAAAGCCTGCGGAAGTTGAATTTCTGCATCGGCCAAAACCTGGGATGCCGACTGTTTCGGATTTTGTGCAAATAAGAAAGTAGAACCAAGAAGAATAATTAAAGCGAAATTCAGAGTAATTTTTAGCATGATTAACCAGAGTTTTATTATTGAATAAAAATCATCTTTTTTACTTGAATGTAATCCCGTGTTTGGAGTCGGTAAAAATAGATCCCACTGGCAACCGGGCTGTTTAGTTCATCGGTACCATTCCAGGTAACTTTATGTTGACCCGCCTCCAATTTACCATTGACAACGTTCTTAATTCTGCGACCCAGAATATCATAGACAATTAATTTCACCTGCTGACGTCTGGGAAGAAAAAACACAATTTCCGTAACAGGATTGAATGGATTGGGATAGTTTTGGTGAAGCTCAAAGTTCAGGGGGGAAGTGGATGCCTGTTTTTTCTCGATCTTCACCGCAGGACCATATAAATCGACAAGCATACGAGCAACCAAACCGCTCCAGATATAGGCTTTATTCCATCCTGCTCGCGTATCATCAGGAGAATAAAGTTCCCAGAACCAGTGGTTCTCTTTCAGTTGATATATGACCTGATCGATTACTTTTTCAGCCAATTGACGGGCAAGATCGTTGTATCCATAATTAAGTAGTCCCCGAAAGATTAAATACTGCCATTGCACCCAGACCGGGCCATTCCAGTATCCCATGGGATTGTAATAGCTATCGGATGCCGATAAAGTGGGAATACCATAGGGCCGCCAAAATTCTGAAGGATTGGTGAGGTGCTGGATGAGCAGCTGAGCCTTCTGCGGGGAAGCAATATTCGCCCAGAGCGGCAGAAAGCCGATAATTTCCATTCGTTTCAGATCGTCGGGTGATTGAAAAGTAAAATCATGGTCTGTTTTATCCACATGATAATAGAAAGCGGTCTGATCGTCCCACATGTATTTATTGATAGAATCTTTTCTGGCCGAGGCTTCAGTTAACCAGAACTGATATTCATTGGAATACCCCAGAATATTGGCTATCTCTGCCAAAGAATTGGCCTCGTTTACCAGCATGACGTTTAAATCCAGGCATTCAAAATTATCCGGCCAACCTACCTGATCCCAAACCGCCACCTGTCCGTCGCGAACACTTTCCAGAACGGCATGGGCGCCCCATTCACACAAACCATCGTTATCCAAATCCCGGTTATTCAGCCAATACTGATAGAACAATTTCCCCGAGGCGTAGGCTTCTTCCAGAAAGGTGGTATCCGGAGAAATTTTAAATATTTCCAAATTTTCCCAATTAAACCAGGGAGCAGAGGTGGTATACTGGTTATTAAAGGGAATCGTCTCATTCAGATAGGGACCAGTTCGGTAATTGATATAACCATCCGGCCATTGCCGATCCATAAACACCCGTTGGGAATTTATTGCACTCACCGGATCCATAAAGGCGTAAGCAAGCATGGTCAGGCTCTCATGAAACACCTGCCCTCCGTGTCCCCAGCCCCAGGTCGGTTCACGGGAGAAGACGTAATAATTATAGGAGCATTCATTTTCGGGCGGCAGCATGCACTGCCTCATCAGGGCAAATGAAGTCCAATAGAGCATATCCCACTCAATATTCGGTAGGTTTAGTTGCGGAATTCCGGAATAGATCTGCTCATCTTCCAGGATAAAACTTGCCAGAGCGAGCGTCATAAGGGAACGGCTCTTTTGCACCAGGGCGCTCAGGCTATCCGGATGAGTGGTTACACCTCGGACAATCCTAAGCTCTCTTGTCTGACCGGGAGAAATATCATACCTTTTCTGCATTGCTGCTATTTTTAAGTTTCCCGAGGGAATACTCTGATTCAGATAATCGTTTTCGATATCAGCAAAAAATAAACTAGTCTCAATGTTATTGACTTCCGGGGAATGACCGGAAAAATTACCCGAACTATCCCGGGCGGCAACGATATAACCATATTTTTCATTCGGAGAAATAGTAAAATCGTACCACAGCGTGTCCGTCAATCCTTCCGCCAGTCGATCATATTCCCCGGTATCTGTAGTCACCGTCCTGCGATACACACTATTTGTCGCATTCGATACCGGATTCCAATGAAGATATGCCGTTCCGCCGGCAAATGTAGCTTTGAGATTCTGTGGAATAGTGGGGTGATTACCCAGTTGAAGTTGAATATTCAGATTCACTCCGGTTGTGGCAGGTAAAACGGCAGGAATCATTCCAGTCTCGCTGCCCTGTTCCCCGGTTGCCAGACAGGAAAAAATTACCCGGAATGAATCACCCGGCGAAATAGGAGGATTATCAAAATGGCCCAATTCGCAGCCTTGATAACCATTCCCCGGAATATTTGGATCAGGATCGCCCCATTTGGGTGCTAGCTCGGTAAGAATTTCCAGATCGCTCCCATTGTGCAGAATAATCTGCTGGGCTTGCGGCGGGGTATGAAAACAGAGTGAACCATCGGAATGATGCACCAATCCCCACTCCACACAATAGTTGGCAGGTAAACTGCTGGTATTCTTTCCAATCCTTCGGGGAACAGGGAGTGTACCCAGATCAGCATAGCCGCCCCAGGCATCCATCACAGTATCCAGGACAAATGCATCGTAAACATTTTCCTGATAGGGAATATTGTGGGCAATGGTCCAACCGTCCGGAGGTTCTCTGTGCCGAAAAACAAAACCATCCTGTCCATTGATCAAACTGGTTTCATACAGATAATCATTTTCGTGATAAAGGAAGGGGTAAATATCAATAGTGAGCGGAAGACCGCCCTCATTAATCATTCTTATTTGTTGAATCGAAACACGGGAAGTGTAGACCAGAAAAAATATTTCCACCCGGATATTTTCAAAGGGATAGAAATAGTAGCAAACCAGATCGTTGTAAGAAGTGGTAATGACCGGTTCGGTATAAACCTGGGGAAGATAATAGACAATTTCGCCTCCCATTTTAAATGCCAGACAGAGTTGACCGGCATTGTCGGTTTCAAAATTGATTCCCCGTTCGGAATCGTACCAGACAAACTGATATCCTTCGTCCAGAATATATTCCGATCGTTCCAGGGATGCCGCATAGGTGGTATAAAGCGGATCATTTTTTGTGGCGGAGAGATTGGATAGAAATGCCTGGGTATAAGATAAATTCAGAAGGAAGAAATTGGAAACAACACTAAACAATAGGAGTAATTTGGTATTCTCCCGAAATTTTTCTTTCCCGGTTAACATTAAATCCTTACCTGACTATCGGAAATTCAGATATTCTCAATTTCGTACATCCATAGGGAATCAGAGTGACTTCTTCGATGGGCTCATTGCTCTTGATCGATCCCCAATAGGGGCTGTAGGGTATCGGTCCGGTAACACCACCATACCGTTGCCATTCGGTAATCTTACGGACCTTCGCAGTAATCACCACCGGTGCGTTCTCCTGCATCCAGGGCTGGGCAGGAACTGAACCCATCGTGACCGAAAAAGCCGAATCTGGATGATCGATGTATTCCCTTAAAATTCCATAATTCCAGGAATCGGTTGGTTGTATTTCATATGTTGCATAGGCGCCCTCCCCTTCCAGTTTTTTCCACTTCTCTCCGATTTTCAGGGCAAAAACCAGCGGACCCCGTTCAATACCAGCAGCCCGTTCATGCCAGTGAGAGGTTCGCACTTTCATGGGTAAAATTAAATCAATGATGTCGCCTTTTTCCCAGGTTCGGTCAATTTTAACAATATTGCCACCAGAGGACCGCTGATATAGTTTTCCATTTATTGTAATGTTAGTACTATCGCACCAGGCAGGGATATGCAAATGCATCGGGAAAAAAGCTGACTTCCCTTTGGTCACGGTAAATCTGATCTGGCCATCAAACGGGTAGTTTGTCTCTTCCAGGAAAGTTACTTCCACACCATTGGCTACTTTGGCGGTTACCTGGGAAGGTGCATAAACTAGTGCCGCAAGACCATTATCCTGGGTGGCCAGCCATAAATTGGCGGTAAATTTTGGCCACCCCTGGTGATAGTTGGCGGTACAGCATCCATAACCGGTTTCCAATCCAAAAAGGCTTTCAGTCTCACCATGTTTGGTGCTGAAATTATGCCATTCCATGCTGCAGGCAATCTGATTCGGCATCTGGTAGTATTGGCGCCCGGTAAAATCCGCCTTTATCTGGGCCGGCAATGCATTATAAGCCACCCGCTCCAGCATATCAACATATTCCGGATCTCCGGTGATTTGAATCAGTGTCTCCAGACTGAACATATATTCAACCACGGTACATAATTCAGTCCCATGGGTGGGATCGGTACCATGCAGAAGCTCATCCCCGGACCACAGACCTTCGATTTGCCCATGGTATTTCATCAGATCGAATATACCTTGCTTTACCGCTTTCAGATATTTCTCGTCCTTTGACTGCTGATACCAGACCGCCGGTTGTTTGATGGCCATTCCGGTATTCACTCCATGCCAGGAATCCGGATATCCGGAGGTAAACCGGGCTGTCCAGTCTTCGGTTTGTTCAAAGATCATTTTAGCCAGATCCAACAGGAAAGATTCGCCGGTAATGTTATACAACCAATAAACGCTGGCCAGATTTTCTCCACCCCGGCTTTTGGCCCAGTGTGTCCAGTGATCCAGTGGTTTAGCCGGTAGGTTGGCCATCTGGTATCTGAAATATCTGGTCATAAAATCGATTATCCGCTGGTCTTCGGTGGCCTGATAGTATTGTTGCATTACCTTGAGCATGACCATGTGTGGCCACCAGTCCATTTTTGCCTTCTCCTGCCAGGCCTGCCGCCTTCCCCAACGGGAATCATCAAATGTTCTAGTAGTATCCGGAAATGGCCCGAAATAGCCGTCGTCACGCTGGCTGGTCAGAACTGCCTCCACCCATTTATTGGCTTTATTTATTAGAACTTCATCCTTAAGAATATAGGCCAACGGTAGCAAACCATCCAACCAGTATGGGCCGCGCTCCCAGGCATCGCCATCGCCCCCCAGCCAGCCGTTATCCGGACCTACATCCCGCCAGATTTCATCTAGATGGCCGGTCATACCCGCTGCCGAAAGTCGTAGCTGTTCATATAGCCAGCCTTCCGGCTGGATTGCGCCCAATGGAAGTTGGATATAAGGATTTTCAGCCAATGGTGTCCGGCTGGAAACGTAATTGATATTCCCGGAAAAAACATTTCCATCTATAAAGAACAAACAGAACATCAGACCCAATTTGATTAAAAGCCTATTCATTTTTTCTCCTTGTCATACCCTGACTTTTTGAGTAGTCAGTAATTATTACTTTCAGAGTTATTCATCTCTTCCAATTTTTCTCCGGCAAATTCTTTAAGATGTCAGCGCTCCATTCCGGGGTAATATCCCGCTGGGCCTCGGCCAGCATCTCATATCCCACCATGAACTTTTTTACTGTGGCTGAACGCAGCAATGGTGGATAGAAATGCAGGTGGAAGTGGCACTCGGGATGATCTTTTTTATCAGTAGGCGATTGATGAAAGCCTGCCGAGTAGGGAAAAGATGTTTGAAAAAGATTGTCATACCGAGTGGTCAGTTTTTTCAGGATGAGTGCTAAGGACTTTTTTTCTTCCTGATTCAGTTCCGTTAGTTTGCCAAAATGCCGATTACTGAGAATCAATACCTCAAATGGCCAGACAGCCCAGAAAGGAACCAACGCGGTGAAATGATCATTTTCCAGGACAATCCGCTCGGATAATTGTCTCTCCAGTTTCAGGTAGTCACAAAGTAAGCAAGACTTATTTTTCTTAAGATAACTACCCAATTGCTTAAGTTCCATGGCAGATTCCATTGGAATCGAATGCTGAGCCCAGATCTGCCCGTGGGGATGGGGATTGCTGCAACCCATGATCAATCCTTTGTTCTCGAAAATCTGCACATGATTAATTTCCGGCCGGTCGCCCAATTTCTGATATTGCTCCGTCCAGGTTTGGATGATAGTCAATATATCCTCCGGATCCATTTGGGGAAGGGTCAGGTCATGGCGCGGTGAAAAACAAACCACACGGCATATTCCAGGTTCACCCCGGGCCTGCAACAAATTTCCCTGTTGCCATTTCTGGTTGGGAGTTTCCATTAATAATGCACTGAAATCGTTATCAAAGACAAAGGTTTTTCGATAGTCAGGATTTGTTCTTCCACCAGCCCGGGTATTACCAGGGCATAAATAACATTTAGGATCATAGGCCGGGACTTCTTCCACCGGAGATTTTTCAACCTGTCCCTGCCAGGGTCGTTTTGCCCGGTGGGGGGATGCCAGGATCCATTCGCCGGTCAACAAATTCAGTCGCCGGTGGGGGTGATTTTTTAAATCAAACTTTTTCATTATAAGTATTTATTTATTACCACTAAATCACAAAGACACCAAATAATTTGAATCAGTGATTATTTTAAATGATATATCTCTTTATGCCATCTTTGATTCTTTGGACATTAAAATTTATTAAAAATCCAAGTCTTTTCTGGCTGAGTTTCAGATAGGATAATAGTTGTGCTGTATGAACCGGCAGAATGGTATCGACAGATTTTAATTCACATATTATCTTATCTTCAACTAAAACATCGATGCGAAGACCTTCATCAAAATAAATAGAATCATATTCTATTGGTATATTGATTTGCCTATTATATTTTAATTCGTGCTTCTTCAGTTCATGACAAAAGCAAACCTCATAAATGTTTTCTAAAAGGCCAGGACCCAACTCGGAATGAACCCTGTATGCAGAATCGACAATTCTTTTGGCAATTTCTTCATCTTCAGCAGAAATAGGTTGAAACACATTTGGATGTTTCATAACACAAAGTCTTAAATTATTTAAATCTTTTTTAACCTTTGTAAATTTGTGCCTTTGTGGTTGAAGATTACTTTTGATACAAATCAATCAACATTTTGGCCATGATTGAATCCCAGATATAATTTGACGGACACTCCTGCACCGGATAGTCAGGACTATAGGATTCCCAGAAATGGTGGTTTCTGGCCAACTGAGTGGTAACCGCCAGCATTATTTTATCGCCTACCTGCCGGGCTAATTTATCATAACCATAATTCTGTAAGCCATCGAATACCATGTAGTCCCATAATAGCCAGATAGGGCCGTTCCAGCGGCAGCAGCCGTCAACAAACGGGGTATAATGGAGATCGGCCGCAGAAAGGGTTGGAACGCCAAATTCCCTCCAGAAGGTGTTCCGATCGGTCAAATGCTTGGTCAAAGCTTTGGCCCGCTCTTTGGTGGCGACATGGGCCCACATCGGTAAAAATCCGATGATCTCCTGCCGCTTCAAACTTTCCCCCTCAAAGGTAAAGGAATTGTCACTCATGGCCACATGGTAATAAAACTGATCCTTGTCATCCCACATATATTTGTTTATTAGGCCGGATATCTGATCAAATTTTTCTGACCATTTCCGCATACCTTCCTGGTCCCCCAATTCTTCGGCCATTTTCCTCAAATAGTATATTTCATTGGCTACCTGGGTGGTTAAATCAAGCGCATCGAGTTCATCGGAAATATCCCGGCCTTCATCTTCACCTTGGGAAAAAAGCTGAAACACCACATTCCAGCCATCCCGGACATTTTCAATAATCCCATACGGTCCCCATTCGAACATCCCGTCCCGATCTTTATCCCTGTTCTGTTCCAGGTATTCAATAAATTTCGCACCAGCATCGTAGGCATTCTTGAGAAACTTCCGGTCTTTACTGACCGAGTAAATTTCCCAGTTGGTCCAGGTAAAGAAAGGAGCAGAGGTAGTTGCAACGCCTTCATGAGGATAAACCTGTGGCCCCCTGGGTCCGTGACGATATCCGATGAGTCCATCCGCATATTGCTGCTCCATATAGATCTGCTGGGATTCCTGGGCAGATTTAGCATCCAGGTAAACATAAGGTAGCATAGACAAGGACTCGTGCATTACCTGATGGCCGTGTCCCCAACCCCAGATGGGATTGCGCGAGAAGACATAGAAATTATACTTTGTTTCGCCGGAGGGTGGTAACATGCACTGGCGCACCAGATTAAAGGCACCCAGATAAACCATCTTGTCCTTATTACCCTGAAATTTGATCCGGGGGACAGAGGCAAACAGTTTAATATTTTCATCGAGATAAGTTTGAATATTAGCAGTCATTGCCGCCTGAACGTCAGCAATAAGTTCGGATTCATCCGATCGGGCATCCTGCACACCGCGGATAAAACGAACCGAAGTACTTTCGCCCGGTTTGAGCACAAAATTTTTCTGTAATGCCACAAATTCGGTACTGCCTTCGGTCTGTTCATTTAGTTTCAGGACATAGGAGTGGACCTTACTGAGCCGCTTCACCGCAAAATAAAAATCCTGCATTTCGCATCCTTTATAAGTGCCATAACTATCCAATGGCAGATCGCAGGATAACAAATTTCGAAAATGGGTAGGATATCCCCGGTTGGCGTATAGATTACTGTGCAGCCGAATGGTGGATTCATAGTGAGTAAAAACATATCCGTTATTCTGTGAATCAAACCTCACCACCTGCAGGGAGTCTTCCGGCAGATGAATAAGGGGATAAAGATTGAACTGAAATTCCCGGGATCCGGTATTCTTAATGTTCAAATGGATGATGGCGGCTCCGGAACTGTAAACAAAAAAAACTTCTTGTACTTCCAAACCCGGGAAGGGAGAATAGGTGAGAATTGCCATATCAGGAAAGGTGGCGACGACCACCGGTGGGCTGGCAAATTCCCGAATCTTATCGATGACCATATTGTTTACTTTCCACAAAATAGCCCATTCTCCCGAGTATTGATTGGAATAGGTAATCGGCTTTTCCGGGGAAAAATAATCCATGAAATAGGCCTTATCGGCAAAAAAGCGAGATCTTTCCATGGCAGCAGCATAGGTGGTAAAGAGTGGATCATTCGCTTTGGCATTTAAGACCAGGTATTGATCAGAAATGGACACCTGGGAATTACCGGATAAATACAGTAGACCAATCAAGCAAAAAGTTAGAGAAAATCGGAAATTCATTATTTTCCTTTCCTGTAAATCAACAGTTACAACGTCTATTTTTCTTTATTCGGATTAATGATCAGGGAATTATCCAAATCAAGAATTCTGGCAAAGAAAGCATATCCGCCAAAATTGTTCTCAATCTTTAACAAGAGCTTATTCCAACCTTTATGCAACTTGAGCGGTACTCGATCCTGATCAGGCGCGGAAATCCTGACCAGCAATTTCCGGTGAATTTCCTGATCATTGAGAATTACCTTCACCCCATCATCACTCCCTAACAGCAAGGGAAGCGTCTGATCTTTGGGAGAATAAACATAGTTGAGAGCATAAACTACAACCAGCTCATACGGATTGACCTTATCCCACAACTGAAATCGACCATTCTCCGGGGTCTTATAAAGTTGCCATTTTATTTTCTGGCTATCAGCCCCGATATATGTTTTATTGAGATCAATCTCCTTTTCGGGCGGATATACGGTATCAATCCCCAATCGCTCTTCCTCGGACTTTCGCTGGTTCGGGAAAGGTCCGATAATATACCATTCCGGAATATATTCCCGCACCGGTTCCAAGACAAAGGCATCTATTCCGATAATGGACCCGTTCGACTTTGCCTCTTTACCGGTCAGAACAAATTTTAACGGGATATTTTTATCAACCGGTTTCAGATCGAAAAGGGTAATTTTCCCGGCAGGGAATATTTCCCGGTTATATCCGATCAATTCCCCAACTTTTTTATCCTGGTAGAATATATCCCAGTTTCCATAATCCGGACCCAGGGTGTAGTACATATCCACGGAAAATTTTTCTTCATCCACATTGGGAATGGTCAGGGTAAACTCAGCTTTGCTACCATTCGGTATTACCTGCAATTGTTTGGATCCACTCCAATCCGGACCATAATCGGACATATCCTGCGTATTATACTTGATATCCGAACCAACCGGGATCAGGGACTCTGCTTCCAGTGCACCATCCGGTATGGCAACCCGCAGAGGAATGCGCAAACTGGCTTTCAACATGCGTGGAAATGGCTGGTGAGGTTCAATCTGATACCAATAGGCAGTGCTGCTGTAATCGGCAATTTCGGTATTATCATGTCCGTGCTCGATGGTAAATCGAATTGATTTTTCAAAAGGTATGGCATCACCCACCTGAAATCGGTAGGCAGCGATTCTAGCCAGAGAGTCATTCTTGATGATCAGACCATGATATGGACCGTAAAACTCTCCCCGGTTAAAATACCAGCCGCTGGTAAAATAATCCTCGGTTCCCGTCCCGTAGACTGAGGGAAATTTCTCCCCGTCTACATAAACCATCTCATCGCCCTCCAGAAACCAGAGATGTTTCTGATAACTTTGCATGTTTAAATTCAGCCCAACAAAATGACCATGGCCGCGAGCGTCAAGTACAGTATAGTTCATCCCGGGAATCGTTCTGATATCCCGCTTCCAAAAGGCATGAAAATAGGCAACATTTTCCTCGATCGGCCGCTGAAGCTGCTGGTAATCGATCTGATAGTAGAAGGCATAAACTTCCTGGCCAGTTTGATTTTCGACTTCAATCCGGGCGGACCGGGCAAAAGGCATGGGGAAGTAACAGTAATATCCGCCACTACTCATTCCAACAAAAGCAGATAAATAATGTTTATACTCAAATCCGGTACCAAAAAAATCTCCCACCGGAACTTCCACTGAGGGATTTTTCTCGCCGTCCCAATACATTCGCAGGACTATCTGCCGGAGGAAATACGGATCGCGTGAATCGATAGTGACCCAGATGCGGGTGATAACTCCAGGTCCTATCATTTTAGCAATCGTTGCGGTTTCCCCTACTGCCAGACTAATACGGTCGTTGTTTCCACCGGTAGTATCAAAACTCGAGATTTGTTTAAGCTTGCTTAATTTCAAATAGGGTAATCGTGCCGGGGAAAGAATATTATCGATGACATCCTGGGCAAAAAGAGAGAAAGCAGAAAAAAGAATAATACCAATCCAGCTAATTCGTAACATTTTCATAAGAGGCCCCTTTTTATTAAAATCAATATTTCTTCAAGGCAAAATTATACTTCTTATTCCAAATCCTTCACACAGCGGAATCCCACCGTGGCATTTCTTTCAAAGCCGGGACTCACCCTCAGTAACATTTGGTTTCTATCCAGAGGTTGCGGGCCACCTTTCACATACCACCAGCTGGAGGTGGGATGATAATAACTTCCACCCCGGATGATGATAAAGTAATAACTCCCATCATCATAGAGATCGTTGGTGAGCTGCCAGACGTTTCCCACTAAATCCAGCAGTCCGAAAGGATTTTCTCCTGACGAGAACATATCGACCGGGGTTAACCGATCTGAATTATCATTACAACGGGTAGAGTCGAATTCATTGCCCCAGGGCCATGCCCACTGATTCCCGGCCTGAGCGGCATATTGCCACTCACTTTCGGTAGGAAGCCGCTTTCCGGTCCAAGCAGCATAGGCCCGTGCATCTTCGTAGCTCACATGCACAACCGGAAAATTGCCTTCACCCTCCGGATACGTGCCATTAATCCAATGCTTGAGAAAATTGAGAGTATCCTGGGGTTGATAATTTGTCCCATCCAGAAATTTTTTAAACTGAAGATTGGTCACCGGGAATTTATCCATATAGAATGATCGAATTTCCAGCATTTTTCCATCCGGAAAATCAGGATACGGTATGATGCCATCCGCTCCCTGGTTCTTAAACAGGAAATCTTTGGTTGCGGGAATTTGTATCATTCCTTCCGGTGTGGTTGATGAAGGTGAGGTCCGTTTTATTTCGCTGATAATACGAGGCGTTTGCATCGCCAGATAAACCACCGCTTCATCCATTAATTCATCATTCCCGAATAATTGTACCACATATTTTCCCTCATACCTGCCAAATTCTAGGGTTAATTTCAGCGTTTGCTGATGAATGGAATAGCTTTTCGGTTGTGACTGATAAGAAGGATTCCCGGCCCAGACGAAAATACTGTCTCCCTTATCTGCCTCAATAGTCAGAGAATCCATCTTTAAATCGACTTTTAGAAGCCTGGGAAATTTAGTGACACAATCAACATTGCCTTCTTTTCGGGTATTTAACCAGCTCCGGTTAAAGGCCTCCGTTTTGACCTTAACATAAGTTTTACCCGATATGGTATCCGGTTGAATTTCTTCATGATGAATCAGGCTGACAAAATGTGTATCCGGAGAAAATTCCTCCTGGAACAACGGGCCGGTAAATCCTTCCGGAATGAGGCTAAATACCGTATAAAGGGTTTTATCTGTTCCTGGCCATTTATTGACCCAGATGCTGTCTTTTGTCGCGGGAATGAGCGGTGTCCAGGAGTGGCTGTAAAATGCCGCTGAATTTTCCCGGAGAATGCGAGCCAATTTTCCTAAATATAAATACTCTTCCTCCATCCAGGCGGGACGACCCGGACGGTAAACGTTAATTTCAACGCCGTACCCGTTAAAGAATGCCACCGAGGTTTCCCGGTGCATTTCGCCATCGTGTAACTGGCAAACCCGGAATATGGTATTTTCCGGCTTGATAAACTTATTGAGATTTAAGGGTGGTGGCATATAAATCGCATCATGGACCCGGCCGGTAATGATGCCTGGAAGATCCTTGGGGACTGCCATTCCTTCACTGTACATCACCACACCCGGTTTAGTGGAATCCACCGTTGCCTGCAATTCGGCGGTCGACCAGCCATAGGTATCCAGAATAATACCATCGGCATCGGTTGCCCGGATAAGATCTGCCATTCCCCGGTAAGGATCAATTTTTCGGGTGCTCTGATCCCAGGGATTATAGGATATAAAAAATTTTGTACCTTGTCGGCGGGAATAATTAGAAAGTTGCCTAATTTTCTGCAAACCTCCGGGTAGATCATCATACAGATCCCACTGATTGCGTTGATCGAGACCAAGGGTTGGCCAGGTTGGCCAGAGAATGTAGATATCCCATCCACCGAATAATTTCTTCCCCATTTCAAGATATTTATCATACTGATAACCACCCCTCGCAGCATCATAAAAATCATGATCCCAGGCCATCTGGGTGGTAATCACATAGCAGTTGCGAATCCAGGACAAATCCGCCCGTTGATACAGCGTGTCATCAAATTTTTCCAGATCGTATAGATAACGATCCTGGAACATCAGGCATAATCCGTTCTGCCATTCCCCCTGGTAAAGATCAGCATAGATGGTGAATTCCACACTTGCATTGGGGGGAAGCAGCGTCCACCAGCGTCGTCGTTCTCCGCCTTCTACTTTGGTCCGGCGGGAAATTGCGCATACCGAATAATCTTTATCAAGGGGAATATCACCATATCCCAATTCCCACGCATTATCCGGCAGTACCACCCCCACCGGACCCAATCCGGGACGGAATAATTTCGTCCGGGCTAGTGACCAGGGACCGGAGGCGGTCAGATATATTCGGTCTTTCGCTTGTCCGAAAGGAACAAAATTTTCCAATTTGATTGTATCGGCTGAGATATTCCTGAATAAAACGACCGCCTTCCAGCCCGGTTTAAAATCGATGTCAGTTTGAATTTGCCCTTCCAGCCTACCGAGTAATTCAAAACGGATAGACTTACCTACATCCAGATTCTTAACCGTACTCGCCGATTCTGTTACCCCATTAAGATCCACTGAAAATAGCGGAAGCACAGTCGGGGAAGTCAGTATCTTGCCGGAACCAGTGACAAATTCATTTATCGTGATCCCCTGCCCTTTTCTGATTTTAATTTCTTTTAATGACTCTCCATATCCCTGGACAATGAAAATGAACAGGAGTAAGGCAGAAGTAATTGTACACAATCGGCTCATGAAATTATTTCCCTTCTGAAGCTTTGATATTCAGATTTAACCGGCATGGAATAAATTCTCCTGATAAGCTATCAGGTACAGCCAGGGTAATTATATTCCCTTCAATGGTGGCACCACTAACTTTGATGATTAATTCCGGATTTGTAACTAACAGCTGGTAATCTGATCCCGAGAAGCCTTCCAGATTAATCTGAAGATTTTGTCCTTCCCGGTGAATGGAAATTATTTTTAGCCCTTTATTGATATCACCCACCTTTGTGGAAACAGATGGTGGCAATAATTCGACAGTAGGTTCAAAATTAATTGTGACACTTAATTCAGATTGGTCTATCTGTATTTCAATGACCGGTTGATTTTGGGTGAATTCGGTAACAGTATAATCCACCTCCCTGCCGTTAACGGTAACCTGCCGAATGTGGGTTCCCGGACCAAAGGTGGGTGCAAACCTAAAATGATACCCCTTGGCATCTTCACTTTTCAGCGTACAGGTCACATTTTCCTTTTCCCTGATATAGTTGAAGGAAAATTTTGATTTTCCGATCTGGTAATTTTCTGCGCTTGCATTCTTCCAGGAAGCCGGAAACTGGGGAGCAAATTCTATCTCTTTATCAATGGCATTACCCTGCAAACCGTACAATCCCCGAATAAGTGGAAGCACCACCCCACCGGAGGAAAATCCCTGATGGGAAACAGATTCTTCCAGCGGGATATTGTACATTCCGGAGAGAACCTCCGGCATCATACCCGGTTGATCGGTAAAGGTATACCGATAATTTGCCTGAAGTAGTTGATATCCCTGTAGTGAATTATGATGCTGGAACTGGGCCATGGCCACCCATCCGGTGACAAACGGCCAGATGGCTCCATAATTATAACCTACCGGATTAAAAAATTCGCTTATTCGTGAAAGTAAACGGACACCCCAATCTGTGGTCAAATCCGCTGAATTCAATTTTTCCAGAGAGGATCCGGTTTTTTCCGGCGTACCTAAATCCCACATTAATCCGACGCTTAGCCAGGGAGAGATCTCTTTTACATGTTCTCCTTTGGAGTTAAAGGCATAGGCATAGAATCCGCCATCCGGGTACCAGAATTTATCCCGAAAGGCGGATAAAGCTCTTTGAGAATTTCTGGTTGCGGTTCTCGATAATTTCTTATCCCCTACCGCCTCAGCCAGAAATTGCATGTCCCGGGTAGCCTGGGTCCAGACCGCACCGAGATAGACATCGGTCTCTATTCCGGTAAGGGCACCATATTCTGACGCTCCCAATCCCGCTTTCTGATTATCCATCAATCCGTCGTTATTGGCATCTGTGCTCTGGCACCATTGATATGCCTGTTTGAGTGAATTCCAGCTTTCCTTTATAAATGGTAGATCACCGGTCATACGATAATAATCTGCCATGGCGACAACATAAAAGGGAGTGGTATCCCCATGAATATAGCCATAAGGATAATCTTTCCACCAGTTGATGTATCCATCGGCCTGGGATAATTCGTGGGCCATTTTTCCATCCTCACGCTGCCACTTTTGGGCAAAAGCAAGTGCATTCCGCACCGCAGTGAAATACCCATAGCTATTCAGGCTGAGCATGTTCATATAGGCATCCCCACCGAAGAACCAGCCAAATCCAGGTCGGCCGGAAGTACCCGAAGCATCCAGTCCAGCCACCAGGCCTTTACCGAGAGTGGGATTATCGACAATCAAATTATCATAGGCCACTTTCGCCCATTCATAGGCTAAATCCAGATCCGGCTCAGGTGTCTTGATCTGCAGAGTTGTTTGCTTCAGATTTTGATAATACCGATAGTTTTCCTGGTAAAATTTCTCCGGATGCTGTTGAAGTTCCTTATATCGATCTATGATTTTCTGCCGACCTTCTTTTCCTCCGGTCATATAAATCGGTATATACTTGTCTCTGAATTTTTCAGGTTTGCTTATTTCGATCTTGAATTCGTTTGGCGAGTCGGATAACATATGAGCCGGAGTAGCCGATACACCTTGCCCAGCCGGACACCCGATCAATCCATGATTCTGCCGGGTAGGTTCGGAAATGAGGTAAGCTTTAAGTTCTTTGTTCCAGTAGGCATACTGCCCGCCAATACCGGCTGGCCACATGGGTTGCAGAACCGGTAAAAATCCGCAGACTATCGATAATGGCTCGGTTGAGTTTACCTGTAATAATATGAGGGCAGCCGGTTCATCAAACGGTGTTATATAAATTGCTTTGATAGTAAAGGATTGATAAACATAGGAAATGACTGTGGCTTCCGGAGTCACGGAAATATCCTGTACAATATTTCTGGCAGGGATGGGCCTGGTGGCAGACTCCAGAAAAAATGAGAATTCAAAATTTCGGAATAATTTTAACGGGTAGGCCCAGGCTTCGAAACTGCCGCTCTGGTCGCCCAGAATGGCAAAGCGACGCCCAACTTTATCAAATGGTTTGCCTGGCTGGGCTAATTTATGCAATTCCAGATCATTTTTGTTTATGGGAAATGCCGGAATCAAGCCATCCTGCGAGTAGGCATCAGATACAATTATCCAAAATATCAGTGGCAAAAAGAGAAATATCCGTTTCATAGGACTCCTGAAGTTAGATCGCCGCTTAATCTAAATTAATGATCAATGTCCATCACATCGATGAGCATTCGATTAATGGTCCCAGCCCAAATATACTGCCGATGGTAACCCGCCCACTGATCGTCCGGGCTATAAAACTCCCACAACTGATGATCTTTTTTTAATTGTTCAATCATATTTTTGGCCACCCGCATGGTCAACTCCTTTGCTAACTCATCGTAGCCGTATTGTTTTAAACCATACACGATGAGCATATCCCATTCCACCCAAACCGGACCATTCCAGTATCCCTTCGGATTATAATAGGAATCATCTGCGGAGAGGGAGGGTACCCCATACAGGCGCCAGAATTTTTCCGGATCAGTCAATTTATCTATTAGAAGTCTGGCCTGTTCTTTATCTGCCACACCTGCCCAGAGCGGTAAAAAACCAATAATTTCTTCCCGCTTCAAATCATTCTTTTCTTTAAAGGTGAAATCATGATCCTTTTTATCAACATGATAATAAAAGCCGGTTTCCGGATCCCACATGTATTGATTTATCAGGTTGGTCCTAGAGGCTGCGTCTTTTTCCCATTTTTCTGCTTCTGAATTCAGGTTAAGTTGCCGGGCCATTTCGGCCAGAGATTTTGCTTCCTTCACCAGCATGCAATTCAAATCAACCGCCTCAAAATTACTGGGCCACCCCACTTCATCCCAGATCGCTACCCGGGCATCCCGTACGGATTCAAGAACAGCATGAGCTCCCCATTCGCACAGTCCATCACCATCGCTATCCCGGTTACTGGTATAATAAAGGTAAAACTTCTTACTAGATTCGTACATTTCCTTTAAAAAATCCTTGTCTCGGGTAATCCGGAAAACCTCCAGGTTTTGCCAGGCATACCAGGGTGCAGAAGTGGTTAGCTGGTCATTTTCCGGAATTGTTTCGTCCAGATAAGAACCAGTACGATAGTTAATATAACCATCCGTATGCTGCCGCTCCCGGTAAATCCGCTGGGAGTCCATAGCACTTAATGGATCCATAAAAGCATAGGCCAGCATGGTTATACTTTCGTGAAAAACCTGACCACCGTGTCCCCAACCCCAGGTCGGCTCGCGGGAAAAAACGTAATAGTTATAACTACTTTTCCCTTCCGGAGGCAGCATCACCTGACGCATCAGCGAAAAATTATTCCAGTAAAGACCTTTTAATTCTTTATCTGCAAAATAGACATTGGGAATTTTCTGAAAAAGTTTTTCATTTTGGAACAGATTTTCGTCCAGATTAATACTCAATCCTTCTTCAGCTTTGGTAATTAGATCTTCGATCGGAACACTCATCCGGCTTACTGCCCGGACGATCCTAATACTTTCTGTTTTGCCCGGTGCGAGTATTATATTAACCGGCATAGCCACCACTCTGGCCATATCTTTAATATCATTCACCAACTGATTAGGGTACCGGATGTCAGTCAGAAAATCACTCCCGGCAATATTGTTTATTTCCAGCGTAGGCATGCTTCTCTGCCCTGTCTGATTTACCGCTTCAATGATATAGCCATAGATCTGGTCACCTTCAATATTTTTATCGGTAAAGAAATCCCGTGAACTATTTTTTTCCATCAATTGGTAGGCACCGCTCTTCCGATAATCACGCCGGTATACATTAAACCTGACACTCTTATCCGGGTCTTTCCAGTATAAACGCATTTCCGTTCCACTTCCCCAGATATCCCGGTTCAGCCCTGCAGGAGGAGAGATTAAATGTTGTTTAGATAATTCCATGTCTTTTCGGACATTGCTTTCTGCGATTAGATTCCGAATAGTATCCTGAATAATCCCGGATTCTCCGGTTTCCGGACAATAATACCGGATGCGGAATACATCACCATCCTGAATGTCCCCGAAATTGCCCAATTCAATGCTGTAAAATCCGTAGGGACTGATATTACTGTCTGTTCGTCCCCAACGGGGGGCAGTTTCGGTGAGAATCAAATTGGGAAACCTTTCCATAGTTACTTCCAGTTGCGGAGGGGTTTGACGATGGCGGCATCTTTCGCCATCAGAATGGGCCACTTTTCCCCAGACAACATATTTGGGCTGCCGGTTCAGATCAATTTCCTGCGGTATCGGAATCATCCCCCATTTATAGCTGCGATAACTGGTTTGCCGGTCCGGTTTGGTCGAAAGCAAGAAGACATCACGAACCGGAGTTACATATGGCACATCATGGTCCATGACCCAGCCATCCGGTAATTCCTCATGGGTAAAAGCGATGGCATTTTCATCTTTTAAGAACTCCACCGAATTAAATACTCGATAATTATTTTGTAAAAAAGGAATGAGTTGAAATTCGAACGATTCAATGCCTGTATTCCGCATTTGAAGATCCCATACTGCCAGGTGAGAACTGTAGACGCAAAAGGTGGCATCAATTCTTAGATCGGCAAATGGAAAATAGAAGTATTTCACCATATCAGGATAGGAGGCATTTATAACCGGTTCCGAGAAGAGTGTACCCAAGGGATAGACATAATCTGCCCCTCTTTTGAAAGCGAGGCAAAGGTCTCCCCCGGTATCAGTAATGAAATCTGCTCCGCGGGATGAATCATAGAACAAAAAATGGTATCCCTCGTCGAGTGTAAATTCGGATCTTTCCATCGCCGCCGCATAAGTTGTATAAACCGGGGAATCCTTCGTCACATTGAGATTAGAAAGGTAGGGACCCGGGTCCTGAGTAAATCCATTGACAACAAATAAACTAATAAAAATTAAATTCAGCGGTATCATTTTCCTTTGCATTCGGGTTCATCCTTTTTTTGATAATTAAACTCTCAACTTTGCAGGTCACATGATGAGCACAGTCCGGTAGGTTAAAAATATCCCCAGACCAATGATAACGACGGATCCGATAAGCGGTAAAAACTGAAGCTTGCGATTTTCAAATTTATTTTTCAGTAAATCCGATGCTTTAAGGGTGATGATTCCAATCGCAATCAGGACGGTAGCCAGTCCCAGGCTGAACACGGAAATAATTGCCAATCCCAGGTTAATTCTCTGAAGAGATATCGCCAATAAAAGAATAACCAGTGCTTTTGGACATGGGACAATTCCTCCGGAAATTCCCAGAGCAATATTGCTCCACAGAGAAAGTTCAGGATCGTATTGCTGATGAGAATGGACATTTGATGCTTCATGATCGTGCTCAGGTGAATGATGGTGATGATGCACCTCGGTATGAGTGGTTGTGTTTTTAGAGGAATTTTGTGAATGCGCAAGCGAATCAATTGATTCGCTTGCAGGATTTGAATTGGCCGGTTTGTACCCTGATTTCCATAACCGGAATCGCTTAATAAATAACCACAGACCAATCAGAAAGATAATAATCCCAGAGACTAAGCTTAACCAGATGCTGGCGTTACCGGTCCAGAAATAATTTGTCAGCCACAGAGCCAAAAAACCAATGACCACTACACTAAAGATATGGGAAATGGTTATGGTAATCCCCAAGGTAAAAACATCCCGGATTCGTCCCCGGGAACCTACCAGATATGAGGCCATGAGCGATTTCCCATGTCCCGGCCCAAGCGCATGAATTGCTCCCAGCACGAATGCAATGGCCAGAACCAGGATCAGCATGCCCGGTGATATTTCCTTATAATAAAGCACTTCTTTAATGATATCCTGGTTCATCATTCCAATCAGCCAATTTTAAATCGAATATGAATTTTCTGATAATTGGACGGACCCAATTTTAACAGCGTATTATCATAGAAAACGCCATAGATGGAGACCATCTTCCCGTGTTTTTTCAAGCGTCCGGGATAGGTGGATATGAACTGAACATCCGGATCTCCGGTCATCCCTACCTGGAGGTAGCGGCCAATCGCCTGCTCCTGATCCCGGGTGAAAGCCACCAATTCTTTTGCCAGATGCACAAAATGGTTTCCGCCTTCAAACAGGACTTTGGGATCGATATAGAGATCATATTCCCCGGGATTCAGATCGAATCCGGTGAGGGTAAATATTAACTGTACCTTGAATGGGGCAAGCAACGAATCCGACTGGAGCATGGGTGACAGCACTGTTGCCAGGTGTAAGTGAACCGGTTGGGAACCAATCTCAAATCCGGTATTCTCAAACTGCTTGTTGAAGGTATCCTTATAAAACTGAAAGAAGGAATCGATTTCAACTTCAGTTAGAATGGTATCGGCATCGGTATCTATCATATTGCGGATATGTGGCGCAATCTGGCCGAAATAGGTGGACTCGTATTTCATCAGGATGATGTTACGGGATATCTGTAGATTGATCTCTTCCCGCATTTCCTCGTTCGCTTTGGAAAAAACATAACCATGAGCAAAGCCACTCTGCCACAGCACAGTGAGGAGGAGAAATGAAAAATATAAGATCCTAATTAATTTGAAATGGTTCTTCATAAATCTTTATTGTAAAAGTAATATTTTTCTGGTAACAGTTCGATTTCTATTTATTTTTAATTCGGAGAGATAGACACCGCTGGCCACCTTTCTGTTTAAATTATCCACTCCATCCCAGTAAAATTTATGGGTGCCAGCTGGATATGTACGGCTGGTCAGATTCTTTACCGGTTGACCAAGCAAATTATAAATGGTTAAAGTAATCTGTGAATTATCCGGCAGTATACATTCTATGGTTGTCACATTATTAAAGGGATTTGGATAATTGGAAAGTGATAGGACCGGCGTTCCAGGTTTGATATTGTTCTGAGTAATATTGGTAACGGAAGATGGTTGCGGAATAATAAAAGGGTCCCCATTGAAAGTAAGTCCATAGTACCAGCCCCGGGCGCCGCTGCTGAACCCAAACTGCCCCACATGCTCAAATGTTTTAAAATAGGCTTCACCAAAGGAAACCCCCTCTGCCAGACGCTGATAAAAATAATTGAATTCCAGCATACCACCGCTGTGGGTGGAACCGATGGTGTTTATCCCAGCAGTTGTCTGCAAGGCATACACAGCCCCACAATTTAGATCCTCCACATATCGGCAGTTTCCGCAGGCAAACAGATGGAAGAAATTGGCATTGGTGTTTGAGGGCAGAATCTGACTGTTATAGAAATATTCGGTTTGGGTGCCATTATTTACACTAAAGGCATGACCCTGGGTCCAGGAGTGCACCCAGACATGAATGAGGCTGTAGTGTTCATCCAAAAGATCGCGATAACCAGTGCCCGTGGTTGCATTGATCTCAAAAATGCAATCGTACTCCGGATAAACCAGGCTGAGATAATCCCTCGCGATATCATGACCCCAGGTATTCCAATCGTCATCCGGGTAGGCCAGTGCCCGAAAATTCTGGCGAATATCCCCGATATCATGCCGATACTGATAACATTTATTCAGGTAATTATTGACCACTTCCTCCGGATCTCCCATACCGGGGGTTGGAGTAATCCGACCAATCACGATATCCGGTTTTTCGGAGGTTCTGGGATAGTCCGCATAATGGGTATCAAATATTCCATCGGAACCCGGGATGAGCGGACCGGCAACCGGATGCTGAAAATTATCTTCCCAGATGCCATCCAAATCCATATAATAAAGATCTGCCGGATATTCCTGATAATTCTCACCATTATCATCACAGAACTGAAACCAGGGAACCGGAAAATTACCAATAAGCAGAGCACCGGCTAAGCCCGGGATGGACCGCAAAGTATCGCGAAATGCCTGAACTGTGGAAAACTGCATAGCATAGACAATCACCTCAGCATCCTCATCCTGCCAATCCTGCACCATTTGCATCAGCCGGGTTTCAATCGCATTATACAGTTCCGGTTGCACAAATACTGCCCTCACTTTAGGAAACAAATCCTCTTCCCGCACTTCCCGCGAGCGGCCACTCTTTAAACTGTTCTGTATCCTGGTTGAAAAAAGTAAATAGGCATAAACTTCAGTGGTATCGATGGAATTGTCAAAATAAACCGAATCGATGATATTCTCGGCGATCCTTTCATACTGGCAGCGGGGATAATTCAAAACCAGCGTATCACTCTGCGATCGCCGGTAGACGGAATAGTTCAATCCCGATTCCTGATTCCAGGAAATTCTGATCTGCCCATTTTCGCGTCTGAGCTTAATATCAACTGGCGGCAGAGGAATTTGCCGGTTTTGCAGATAAAGTGTACCGGGGAAAGAAACCAGGGGAAGTGAATAAACAAAATCCTGATATTCTCCCTGCTCATATTCCCCGCTGGTATTATAGCAGGAAAAAGTAATTTGGAAAGAATCTCCCAGCGTCACCTCCGGATCAATAAAATTGCCCAGTTCAATTCCATACCATCCCAAACCACTGATATTGGGATCGCCGACGGCCCAGCGGGGCGAATCATCCGTCAAGATTATTGAATCATCACAATTAAGGGTAACAGTAAAGCTGGCGATCGGGGGAAGCTCTTCACACAGCGTACCATCACTGTGTCTTACAAATCCCTTGAAATAGGCATAATCGTCACCAAACACAAAAGAATCCGACACTACCGGATTGGTATTCCAGGAACGGTATTTCACCTCGCCACCGGGCTGAAGGGGCTGGCTGTCCCAATTTTTTTTCCATTCTACATAACTCATCGGCTGCGAACCATCGGGAGAGCGCCATTGGGTCCGCACCGGTTCACCGGTTTGCGGATAAATGATTACCGGACAGATGATTACGGCAAAAAGACATACAAATAATATTAGATTCTTAAGCGGCATAAAACTTTCGTTTTACCTTTATTTCAGAAATAACATTTTATGCGTCTGCTGATACTCACCGGCAATCAGTCGATAAAAATAGACGCCGCTGGGAGCCAGCAGACCATTGTCATCACTGCCATCCCAGACCGCTGAAAAGTTGCCAGCGGTTTGCTGTGGATTATTCACCAGTGTCCTGACCAATTGTCCCAGACTGTTGTAAATGATCAATTTTACCGGACTGCTCTTTGGAATCCGATACCGGATTGTCGTAGTTGGATTAAACGGATTCGGATAATTTTGCTGCAAAACAAAATCATTAGGAAGACTCTGCAGCTCGCCCGCAGCGATAGCGGCCGGATTAACCAGGTTTACCTCCAGTTCATAATTTCCCATCGAAGTATTCCCACGCCAGTATTCCATGTTAAACCAGGAAACCTCAACAAATCCATATCCGATCAGTCCATTATGTTCAACCCGGAGAATCAAAATACTGGTGGAGTGTCCATAGTCGTGTACAATTTGACCGGTTGAAGAAAACGGACAGCGACCAACCAGAACCGCACCGGTGCTGTCTGCGGTAAATTGAAGATCGGGTGTATCATCAAAATATTTACCATACCAGACGCCGGATCGCGGTCCTGCCTGGTAGATCCTTACATCTGCATATGTTAGTGCATTCCCATTCTGATCCTTCAGCAAGATCCTGTTATTTGCCGGTAAATCCTGCATGAAGACGCCAATATTTCCCGGCGCATTATAATTACCTAAAATAGCCCGGTGTCCGACAATCAGGTTCATAGCTGCAGTGCTATACTCGTCAACCCAGGTATATTGCCCATTCATCAAACCCTGGATCGGGGTAAAATATACCCCGCCACCCATCATCGGCATATAGGGAGTCCCGACAATCAATTGTCCATTCTCGGTGATAGCGACTGAACTGCCGCTGCCGTTTTCATCGACATTAAATCCGTAAACATCGATCAAATATCGGGCATGCCCTAATTCATGAAGTAGTGAACCTTCGAAATAAAAGGCATTGGTGGTAGAGATACTGGTATGATTGGCATAAAAGGTCCCGTTGAGAAGCGTGGCAGCGAATCCCCACTGAAGATCGATGGTCCGGTCGTTCAGATTTGGATTATTACTGGGCAATCCTCCTGCCAGGGGTAATGCTCCATCCGGCACGATGGTAATTTTATCCAGCCGGATGCGATCCAGCACACCATCGGGAGAATCAGGATAAATGGCCGAGTGAAACATTAAATTCCATCTTTTTATGTGGCGGTGAGCCCAGTCCTCCCAGCAGTTGGAACCTACTCCAAGTTCTTTTTGGTACTGATGAAAATAATCATATACACTTTGTTCCACATAAAAACCGGCCGTGATAGCATTGGTATAAACCAGCAATTCATTGTTATTCTCTTCCTCTTCGGGAATAGCCTCCAGGGGATCCAGTAAAAAGCGAAGTACATGCCGGTCGAATGTCCAATTCCAGGGATAATCCACAAAAGCAGTATCACCCGCCGGGATAGTTACAAATCCCGAATCCACTGCTTGCCCATCCATAATCCATTTAAATGAAACATCACTGAGGGTCGAATCCGACCAGTTTTTAACCACTGCCCGCCAGGTAACCGGATCATTTAGCATGGGCCAACCTTCAACTGCCGGATTGATGCTTCCCCAGACATAACTGATACGAGGTAATCTGGCCATATATTTTATGGTAAGATCTAGTCCTGGTCTGACATAGGGATCTTCATTGACTTCTTCCGAGTGGGAGCTTCTGATACCATCTCCCGAAATCGCAAATATAATATAGCCGTATCTTTCATTCCCGGTTGAAGTGAGATCAATGTACTGATTGGCCGAAAGATTCTGGGCAATCCTAGTGTAAAGCATCCGTGGTCGCCCATCATCAATTGTATCACTGTAAGCCCTTCGGTAAATATCATAGGTTATTCCGCTTACTTGGGACCAGGTCAGGGTTCGCTGGTAATTAATCGTATCAGTAACGAGGGTTACATTCTGTGGAGGATCCGGTAAATTAACTCCCTGAAGATACAGCGTTGCCGGAAAGTAATACCAGGGTATTCCTGTTACCTGGCTGGCTAGAGTGCCTTGCTGCTGGGTGGAGTTGCAGGTAAACTGGATGAACACGCTGTCTCCTACAGCCAGCGAGGGATTACTAAAATTTCCAAGCTCCACCCCAAAAGTACCATTCCCGGAAATATTTGGTTCACCCATCGGATCCCAGCGGGTGGCATTCTCCACCAGTATCTTGTCTAAATCCTGATTTAAATAAGCGAGGAATGTAGCTTCCGGTGGAATGTGACTGCATAGCTGGCCATTTACATGCCGGACAAAATTTTTAAAGTAAATATAATCATCACCACTTTCGGCGTGGCCGGTTGAAATTAGAGAAGAATAACTCATCAGAGAGATTAAAGCTGAAATTAAAACAATAATTTTTTTTCTCAACATATTTTTAACCCGTTCTATTTATCAATTGCAATTAATCTATCTTAAGAAAAACATTTTTTTACTGGAAACAAATGGACCTGCCTGTAAACGATATATATAAATTCCACTGGCGACTGATATTCCTCTGTCATTCTTTCCATCCCATAGAACTTTATATTTCCCTGGTTCAAGAAATTCATTAACCAGATTTTTTACCACCTGCCCAAGCAAATTGTACACGGTCACATTTACATCCGATGTTCTCGGCAATTGGTAATCTATCTCAGTTTCCGGATTGAACGGATTTGGATGATTCTGAAACAAATCAAACGTTTTCGGCAGGTCTTCCCAACCGGCTAGTGTAACTGCAGGAAGATTAAACCATTTATTGATTTCAAGATCATAACTGGCATTGTTTGTTTGTCCGGACCAGAAGGCCACATTAAAATCGCAAATATCGACAAACCGGTAACCTACACTGTCCCCTTTTGCTACCCGCAGGAATAAGACCGAATTGGTTCCAACCACATGTGGTGCCTGGCTGTAAATAGTAGAGAAGGGATTTTCCACATACAGTCCACTGGAATACTGGGGATCCGTCTCATGCGGGAAGGTATAGTTACCAAGATTATCTGTAATCCCTTTAAATTTTGCCAGATTGGGGATATGGCTATCCTGCATCTGATAAATCCAGATTTGCGCATTCCTGACCGGAGAACCATCAGGCAATTGAATATGGAAAGTATTTTCAGACGGCAGGTCTGCCAGGTAATCACCAAAGTAACCCCGGCGTTTACTAAGATTTCTCAACAATCCACCAGTGGAATGATCGGAGAAACCCGCCTGAAAATTGGAATGCATCAGATAGTTATGACGGCTGGAATAATAGAGAACATCCCAGGCAACAGGTGTTAGCGGTGGTGCCTGTCCGGTTCGTGGCTCAATCACCTGCAACTCACTCTGCTGGACATCCATATTGTAAAGATCGATCAGCCCGATCTGATGACCCAGTTCGTGCAACAGTGCCCAATCCATACCATTGTTCTGATTCAAAACAATATTTTGGAAATAGTTGATGGCATTGGCATCCCCGGTAAATCCCCACTGCCCATCCCAGAGTACATGATCCGGGGCATGAGTGCCACCGGCAGGGAGAGCTCCGTTTGGGTAGTAACTGACCGTATCGAGAAACACATTTTCCGGCAAACCATTCGGGGTAAAGTCAGGATAGACCGCATCCCGGAAAAACTGATTCATTTTCGCAACCTGTACCTGCGCCCAATCTTCAAAGCTGTAAGAGCCCATCGGATTTTGGTGCGATTCAAACAAATCTAGAATATTTGCCTCGGCATGAAAATGGAAAGATAGTGCATTGCTGCGAATGATCAGAGAATTATTCTGTTGAGTGATCTCATTAACCAACGGACTTGTCTCGACTTCACACTCTATTAATACCGGATCACTCGACCAGGTATAAATAATCTGGGAGGTGGTCCACTGACGCGGGAAAAGTTGTCCGCGAGTTTCTGATTGCACCAGGACCGAATCTGCATACCAGTGAATCTGATAGTTCTCGATGGTGGCGCCCCCGCTATTCCGGATGGTAGCAATGTATTTCATTGGTTCACCAACATTGGGATAATGCTGCAAATTTTGGGTACCCGGTTTCAGATGCGGATTATAGCCAGGCGGATCGTATTCGACCTCAAACCTGGGATATTTTGAAGAACGGGAAATATACAGGATATCAAGATCAGGGGTATCGTTCGGTGAAGGTTGGGCCAGCACCTGTACTTCTGCCGAAGGAATGCTGTTTACCCCAATTTCATTCACTGCCGTAACCCGGTAATAATAGCTTTCACCATTGGTCACCGAGGAATCCAGACAGAAGAATTGATGGGTGGTTGCAAAAAGATGAAGAGAATCTGCAGGTGTATTAGGAGCTTGAGATCGATAGACCTGATAATGCAGATTAGAAGTGTCTCCAGGCTGAATCCAGGTTACCGCCACGGTTAGTGGTTGGCTGTAGGCAATTGCGGCTTCAAGGCTCACCGGAGTTGCGGGGTAATCTGTAACTTCTTCGGAATGAGAACCATAGACATTTCCCAGTTTAGGGATAATAATATACCCATGGTCTTCCACAGAGGAGGTGGTATCAAGAAATTGGTTGGTCACAAGATTTGTGGCAATTCTCTGGTACAGTATTCGGGATTGAGCAAAGGCAACAGTATCCGAGACCAGGCAACGGTAAACCGTATAATCTACACCCGGCATCTGATCCCATTGAATTAGCCGCTGGTGGTTTACAATAGTAAGAATAATGTTCTCAGGTGGCGCAGGAATATTCATAGGTTGAAGAATTAATGTGGTCGGGAAATAATACCAGGGAATTCCACTCACCTGTGCTTTTAATATTCCCTGCTGGTCGGTTTCATTGCAGGTAAATCTGAAAAATACACTGTCCCCAATGGCAAGTGTGGGATCGATAAAATTTCCCAATTCCACGCCAAAAACACCCTGGCCGTTAATATTGGGATCACCACCAACTTCCCAACGCGGGGCATTTTCAATTAAAATTTTATCCAGATTATTATTAAGGTAAGCTGTAAAAGTAGCCTGAAGAGAAGTATGAGTACACAACTCTCCCTCAACGTGTCGAACAAAATTTTTAAAATAGACCGAAGTTCCGGTAGATTGCGTAAATCCAGACTGAAAAAAAACAAGACAAACCGACAAAAAGAGACAGGTTAAGTTTACCTGTAAAAATGGTATTATCATCAAACAAATAAATCTCTCTCATTATTTAAAGTTAAAACCAATACTAAAGCGGTGGGCACCGCCCAAAAGACTGAAATCGCTGTAAGAGTAGTCAAACTTGAGCAAATAATCAAAAACATTCCAGTGAAGACCGCCACCAAATGAATAGGTTGATATTTCATGATTGAGCTCATAACCACCGCGGATAAATAGGATTTGTTTCAAGCCCCATTCCAGACCAATCTGGCTGAGTGGCGCCCCATCATTGGGTTTAATCGCCATAAAACCAACCAGCAAATTTTGGTTTTCCATTTGTATTGCATTCATTGAGAGACCGAATTGAAAATTAGTCGGTAAGGGGTAAGATTCATTTACGAATTTGATCTCTGAGCCAAAATTAGCAATCTTCATTCCAAATTTAAATCCCCTGAAATCGGTGACATAAAGTACACCAAAATCGACAGCAACTGCATCTGCCTTAAAATCCTGAAATAATGACATGTGGACTAAATTAACCGTACCGCCAAAAGTTACCCGGTCGGTGAGAAATCGGGAGTAGGAAAGTCCGAATTTGTAATTTCCCGAATAAAACGTCTCGCCCGTCCCCTCCGGTTGCAGCGGGGTTCTAACCTTCATCTCATCGGTGTAAAGGGCGATAACCGATATTCCGAAACTGCCCAGATTACCGAATGATTTTACCCCGGCAGCAAATTCATGATTTATGCCTGCAAACCATTCCGTATGTGTAAAAACAAAATCCATGTTTCCAATTCGCGATAAAGCAGCAGGATTATAATACGTCGCCTCGGCGCCATCGGTAATGGAGATAAAAGCGCCTGCCATTCCCGCTGCTCTGGGGCTAACCCCAATTTTCAGAAATTGAGCATCGGTACTTCCCGGCCTTTCATACTGGGCAAAAACCAGAACCGGAATTAAAAGGATTACGAATAAAATCTTCTTAATCATATTTCTCTTCCCATTTTATCTGGAAACTTTCTTATCATTTATTTAATAATGACAAATTTACCAACCTGTACATCGCCATTCTTGATATCTTCTACAGTGAACAGATATATGCCGCTGGAAATTGCCTGGCCTACTGAAGAAGTCAGGTTCCAGTCTTC
>CAYVKM010000022.1:0-43805 GCA_964452045.1 uncultured Calditrichaceae bacterium | reverse complement strand
ATGCTGGGTTTATTGGCCAGAGCCCGGGCAATACACAAACGTTGTTGCTGACCACCGGATAAATCCAGCGCCGACTGATCCAGACGATCCTTCACCTCCCGCCAGAGATCGGCTTGTTTCAGTGCAAATTGCACAAGCTCATCCAGATCAGTCCGGTTGGTTAAACCATTAACTTTCGGACCAAAGGCAACATTCTCCCAGATGCTCATGGGAAAAGGATTGGATTTCTGAAATACCATGCCCACTTTGTTGCGCAATCTTTCCAGTCTGATTCCATTTTTATAGATATCCTCTCCCTCGACCAGGACCTGACCCTCCAGACGTACACCGGGTATTAGATCGTTCATTCGGTTAAAGCACCTCAACAAAGTGGATTTTCCGCAACCGGATGGACCAATGAAAGCAGTCACCTTTTTACTGGGAATTTTTATCGTTACATTCTTGAGTGCTGCTTCGTCTGTGGTATAATAAAAGTTTAGATCTTTGGTTTCCACAACAATTTTTTCGGAAACAAATTCAGCGGTTTTTCTTTCCGCAATCGATTGCTGAATGTCTACGACCATTTCTTGACCTCGAATTTAAAACAAAAATTTTTCATCATTAAAATACTGAAGTTTTGTATTTTTTTCTGAGCCTGTTCCTCAGGTAAATAGCCAGCAGGTTCAGGATCACTACAATCAGAATTAATAAAAGGGCGGTTGAGTAAACCATGGGTTTCGCCGCTTCCACGTTGGGGGACTGAAATCCCACATCATAGATATGGAACCCAAGATGCATAAATTTCCGGTCCAGATGAAGGAATGGAAAAGTACCATCAATTGGCAGAGAAGGCGCCAATTTGACCACGCCGGTAATCATCAGAGGAGCGACCTCACCGGCACCCCGGCTGATCGCCAGAATAAGGCCGGTCAATATACCAGGCATGGCATTGGGCAGAACAATTTTACGGATCATTTGCCAGCGGGTGGCACCCAGAGCCAGGGCTCCCTCTTTATTTGCCCGTGGTACAGCCAGAATTCCTTCTTCAGTGGCCACAACCACCACCGGTAAGGTCAGCAATGCCAGAGTCAGAGAAGCCCAGAGAATTCCACCGGTACCAAAGGTCGGTTCAGGGAGCTTGCTGCTGAAGAATAACTGATCCATGGTTCCGCCGACGACATAGATAAAAAAACCTAAACCGAATATTCCGAAGACGATAGAGGGTACGCCAGCCAGATTATTTACCGATAAACGGATAAGCCGGATAACCGTTCCCTGGATGGCATATTCATTCAGATACAGGGCAGCTAAAATGCCGAATGGCACAACGGCGATGGACATCAATAGTACCATCATTACCGTACCGAAAATGGCCGGAAATACACCCCCTTCAGTATTGGACTCCCGGGGATCAGCAGATATAAATTCCCATAACTTTGAGGCATACAACCCGGTTTTTTCTGGGACGCTCATCCGGTTTGGCTGATAAAAACGTACCACATTGGCCAGCTGAATCTCCACTTCTCTTCCTTCGGCAGTTCTAATTTTTACGAATAGTTTCTGATTATCCTGTTTCATTTTCAGCATCGTCCTGGATAATTTCTGATATTCCGGCGTAATCTTTTCCTCCAGCTCCTGCGCCTGCTTTTGAAGTTCCTCAAGATGCATTTTTTCCTGTTGAGTCTGGGCGGAGATATTGATTTCCAGAAGCGATATCTCGCGCTGAAGTCTGGTCAAGGGAGCAATCAAATCATTGAGCTCGGATTCCAGATTTTCTATTTTATCTTTGTTATTTAAGGCTTCCTTATGAACCTGTTTAACTTTTTTATAGAAAGCCGGGGAAGATGCATTAATCGTGGTATCCAGAGCATTCAGTGCATCGATAATTCCATAAAAATTGCCATACTCATATCGTTCGAAAGTGGTGGCATTTTCCGGAAAAGTTTCTTTGACTACATCTGCTTTAACTAACCAGGCAAAGTCACTTCCATAAATATCGCGGTTACCTTTCTTGATCTGGAATTCCTCAACCTCAATATTATTCCCGGCATCATCCTCCGAAGTAATAGTTCCTTTTGCCCAGGGTTCACCCAGGTAAATTTCATTATTTTTAAGCTTTACTTCCACCAGATCACGTGGCCAGAAAAACCCCAATCCGTGCACCAGAATAATCACAACGATCATGATGACCATTCCCAATGACAGAACCAGGGTCAGGCTGGTCAATAAAATGTAAGGAACTCCTTTTTGCCGGAAGTAGCTGATTCTATCGGGCATTGTTAAAACCTTGCATATTTTTTCCGGAGACGGTCGCTTATTATTGCCGAAAGACTATTAATTATAAAGGTAAAAATAAACAACAAGAAGGCAACCAGAAAAAGCACCCGGTATAGAGTACCGCCTACCGGTGCTTCGGGTATTTCCACCGCAATACACGCACTCATTGCCCGAAAGCCATTAAAGGGACTCAAATCCAGGATCGGGGTATTACCTGTGGCCATCAGGACAATCATGGTCTCACCAATGGCTCGACCAAAGCCAAGCATTACTGCGGCAAATATTCCTCCAGCCGCCGCCGGTAAAACCACCCGTCGTACTGTTTGCCAGGGCGAGGCACCGAGTGCCAGTGAAGCCGAGGTGAGAGACTCCGGGACATTGCTCAAAGCATCTTCCGAAATGGTAAAAATAATGGGAATTACAGCAAAACCAAGGGCAAATCCCACCACTAAACTATTTCTCTGATCATACGTCTGTCCCAAAGCATCAAACAGCCATTGTTTTAGATTGCCTCCAAATAGGGTAAATTCAACAGAATGGGAAAGGGACGAAGCCAGAAAAAAAGTGATCAAAATTAAAGGAATTACATAAATAAGTTCCCAACCGAGCGGCATCATCATCCGGCGTTTCTCCGGAACAAGTCGCCATAGTACTACCCCGCCCAAAAAAACCATAGGAAGAAAAAAGATAAATAAGAAAATCACCATTAGATGATCTTCAAAGAGTGGGGAGAAATATAAACCAGCCAGAAAACCGATAACCACACTGGGAAGTGCGGCCATGATTTCCACAGTCGGTTTAATAATCCTGGCAATCCGCTTTGGTGCAAACTGTGCTACATAGATGGCAGCCAAAATGGCCAGTGGTACCGAAAACAGCATGGCATACAGGGTTCCCTTAAAGGTACCAAAAATTAAGGGGATCAGGCTTAGCTTGGATTCAAATTCATCCGAGCCCCCGGTGGACTGCCAGACAAATTCCGGTCTGGGATAACCTTCGTACCACACTTTTCCAAAAAGTGTTTCTAACGTTGCTTCAGGATGTTCATCTTTCAGGAAATATAAACCATAACGATCCTTGGTATCAATCAACACAATTCCATTCGATTTTGGCGCAAATGCTGCCGTCTGGACCGGGAAATCTGATTTTTTAAATTCCAGCTGAGTTTGACTGGTTGTGGAATAATTCAAATGAATATCCCCAATCTCATCGATGGTAAGAAAAGAGCGGTTACGTGGGGAGCTATAGATTTGGGTAACCGCTTCCGGGTGTGGTTCAAATTTATGGACCGGCCGGAATTTAAACTGATTCTCTTCATTCCGCACTGGGAACCAGACCTCAACCATACCATTATCATCTCCAATCACCAGCGAACTTTCTCCAATCAGAAACTGAAGGCAGCTAATTGCATCCTGGGATGCTTTCCAGTTATCCTGTAATTTTACTTGTTCGATATTACCCAAATTGAACCAGAAAAGTTCGCCGCTTTGCGTTCCTACAATTAGCATTCGGCCATCGTAACTAATAGTGAATGTCTGGAAAACTTCATCACCCATGTTTGGTGACAGCGAGTAAAAATAATTTTCATCATCATCCGGATCATAAATCTTTAAGAATACCATACCCTCGTGATTCGCCCAGGCCCAGTATTGAATGCCATCTTCATTTTCACAATAGCTGATTTTTTCGATATGATTAAACTGGGTGTCCGGCTCGTTTACAACGGTAAAACTATCAGTAAAGGTAAAGGAGGGCTGGATGATCCGGGTTTCTCCCTGATATTGCGGCTGCATTTTAATTTCGGCGGACAAAATTCGTCCCTGATCTGTACCCACCGCAAAAACTTCTTTGGTAAGACTACCTTTAGCGGCGCTCAGTATCCTCTCTCCTGACTTGAGTGCCAAAGTATCCCGTTGCAGGACAGAGGCAGAATCGAGCTGATAAAAAGTAACTATTCCCCGGTCATTTAAAGTGTAGGATATCTCCCGGTATTGATCAACCCCGGTTAAGAGAATCCTTGCTCTCGGCCCAGGGATTTCAAAACTGAATGCTTTTTTAAGAGAGGCTTTAAAAGTTAGCGGAAGACTCTGATAAAGCAGGAAAAGCAGAATACCAGCAATACTGATAATTATCCCATAACCACCAAACGAAATAACATGCCGCGCCAAGTTGTTGGCGCGGTCAACTTTTTTTTGAAAATGAGAATTTGCCCTGGTTTGCTCGGGTATATTCTTAAGTTCTTTTTTCGAGGTTTTGGGTTTCTTTTTTTTTGGCATTTCCCAAATTTAAAACCAATTATTTCAAAATTAGTCCAATTTCTTCAATTCTTCTTCAACTACTTCATAAGGTAGAGGTAGATAACCATCTTTTATCACAACTTGCTGGCCTTCGTAGCTGAGTACGAATTTGAGGAATTCTTTAACCATAGGTTCCAACGGCTTATTCGGATACTTGACAATATTTATAAACAGATAGCGGGAAAGCGGATATTTACCCGATATCACATACTGATATTCACCATCATAGCAGGTATCACCATTCTTTTCTGACAATTTCAGTACTTTTACACCGGAGGTTTTGTAACCAATACCGCTATAACCAATCCCGAATTTATCTTCGGTTATCCCTTGCACCACCGAGGCAGATCCCGGTTGTTCTTTTACCGTATCTTTGTAATCACCTTTATCCAGGACATGGTCTTTGAAGAAACCATAAGTTCCGGAAGCTGAATTACGGCCGTAAATACTGATTGGCTTATTTGCCCACGCACCGGTAAGGCCAAGCTGACCCCAGGTTTTAATATCTTCCGGATAATTCCTTTTCCGGGTCTTGGAAAAGATGGCATCCAGTTGCTCCAGGTTGAGGCAATCCAATGGATTATCTTTCTGTACGAATACTGCCAGCGCATCGAGCGAGGTCCGGATAGTGGTTGGTTTAAAGCCATATTTGGATTCAAAAGCATCAATTTCCTTCGACTTCATTTTTCGGGACATGGGTCCGAACTGGGCAGTTCCTTCAATCAAAGCCGGAGGAGCGGTAGAAGATCCTTTACCTTCGATCTGAATATTGACCATGGGATAATATTTCTGAAACTCTTCCAGCCAGAGGGCCATCAGATTATTCATGGTATCGGAGCCGATGCTGTTGGCATTTCCACTAATACCGGTGGTCTTTTTATACTTGGGAATACGTTCATCCACTTGAATCACCTGGGCACTGACCATTTGCCATTTGAAGGCTATCAGAAAAACCAGAATAATGAATGATGTAATTCTGAATCTCAACATATTAATTCCTTTCTTTTTCTTAAATTCAAAATGTAAAAGTCCAATGTTACAATTTGCTTACAATCTGAAAATTTGTCCAAATTATTCCGGGTTAAAAATTAATAGTAAGTTGACTTCTAACCTTAAAAGTTGCATCAGAGATTGCATTATCTTCAATTTCTCCGTTAACCTGTACTCGGGCATGTTTTCCAAAGTAAACTGCCGGACCGAACCGGATAACCTGTAGTTCATCGTCCTTAAGATCCTTATCCGGTTCGACGTAAGAGAATCCCGCAGCAAACTCCCAGGCATCCAATCCTGCCAATGAAACCACTGGATTCTTCAGGTTGCTTTTTATTCGTCCGGTTACATCAAACAGAAAAAAATCCTGGTTATCAGTTAACCCTGAAAGATTTTTACTGATGCTGCCCAAGACAACTCCTCCTTCTACATCAAACCCCACCGGCAAATAGATGCCAAAATCCGGAGCGATGGCAGTTACATTTCCCATTTTGTCAAATCCAATCGCAGAGACTTCATTTCCCCGCTGATTTAAGACACCGGAAACACCAAGCTGAAATGCTTCGGCCAGAGGAATATTTATTCTTGCGGTATATAGCTTACCATTATTGATGGTTAGACTGTCGTAATCACTGCTGAATTTCTTCCGCCCGGCGTCTTCCCGGCCACCTTCGCCAGCACCATTTGAATAATTCACTGCAAACTCGACTTTATTAAATAGTTTACCTCCGAACTCCACCCCTATTTGTCTGGCAGAAAGGTAATTTTCCACAAGAAACTCTGCCACTGCACTTCGTTCAATCAACAACAACTTTCCGGAGGAACGCAACTCTTCTCGCCAGACCGGAACTTTAAATTGTCCAAGTCGGAAGAATTGGCCGCCGAACACTTTCAATTTTCCTTCAGCATCCAGAATACGCGGACTGTTGTCTCTCACTTCCATTTGAAAGGTCGCAGAAACTCTGTCACTGAGGGTGGATTTTACCTGAAATCGGCCCCGCCGAATCCGGAATCCATTATTTGTTACCGCAGCGTCACTTTCAATATCCTTATCCCACAAATGCTGCACCTGTACCCGACCTGACAAATCCCAGGTTTTGGCATTACTGCATTTAACTTCCTGACTCATTCCTTGGTTGAAAAATAAAAGGAAAAACCCGGTGACAATTGATAATCTCCAAACCAAAAACTTCATTTTACTTCCTTTTTATTGGGGTTATATAAAACTTGTCCCAAAAATTATTAATTCAGAGTTACAATCTCGTTACACTTTCATTACATTTATAAAAATATTTTCCATACTAATTTTATGCTCATGTAAAATTTGAACATAATTTTCTCAATAAAAAAACATTTAATAATGGATTTTTAATTTCTCACAAGGCTAATAAATCCTCTTTTTTGCTCATCTACAGCAACGAGTGACAGGTGACCCGAGAGACAAAATCAAAGATTTATAAATTCATTATCATTGTCATAACAATATATGCTTTTCTTTTAAGCATAAAGCTGCTTGGCCATTCATTCAAATTATTCGGGAAAGGATTTGCTGAGACACTTCTCTCAATGACGTCCAATCCGTTTGCCGGTTTGTTAATTGGAATTGTGTCCACCAGTATTATTCAGAGCTCCTCAACAACTACTTCTATTGTTGTTGGACTCGTGGCCGGTGGTGCACTGTCACTTAGCAATGCAATTCCAATTATAATGGGAGCCAATATTGGCACGACAATCACCAATACGCTGGTTTCATTAGGTCATATTTCGAATAGAATAGAATTTAAACGTGCATTTGCGGCAGGAGTAGTTCATGACTTTTTCAACATAAGCGCGGTTATTGTTTTGTTTCCGCTTGAATTAAAATTTCATATGGTAGAAAAAACGGCGAAAGCATCGGAATCATTATTTGCTCATGCTGGTGGAATGAAAATGTTCAATCCACTTAAGTTTCTATTAAATCCGATTATTGACGTGGTAGACTATCTGGTTTCTTATTTACCCTATAGCAGTATCATCTTAACGATCATTTCTTTAGTACTTTTGTTCGCATCTCTAACATTTTTAATAAAAACCATCCGTTCTTTGGTACTGGATAAACTCGAAATCGTCATTGACAAATATTTATTCAGGAATGATTTAATTGGCTTTATACTTGGCGGCTTGATGACCTTTACTGTACAAAGCAGTTCCGTTACAACATCCTTAATAATTCCTCTTGCCGGGGCTGGTCTTATTTCTCTGCGACAGATTTTTCCCTATACAATGGGGGCGAATATCGGTACAACTGGTACGGCGATACTTGCTGCGCTTGCAACCCAGAATGACATTGCAGTGACTGTCGCATTTGCCCATTTATTTTTTAATATCTATGGAATTATTATTTTTTATCCAATGAAATTTATTCCGATAGGTCTGGCAGAAATTGTTAGTGAAAGAGCCTCAAAATCTAAAAAAAATCTTATCCTGATCGTCTCTATCTATTTCTCACTCTATTTTATACCGGCACTCTTTTTGGTGCTCACTTAGGATTGAGAAGGATGAACAATTTAACCAGTGATCCATATAATTAGTTAAAATATGATTTTAATAAACCAACCAAAAAAATAATAGCATTTTGGGGATATCATGTGGGAAAAATTGAAGAATTTTTGGAAAGCAGATAATCTGTTAAAGGAAGCTTGGTCCGAATCATTTAAAATGCTTAATATCGGACAGGAGATGTTCCTTGAAGCCCAACGTGTTTTAAGGCAAACCAAAGATAACAAAATCAATGAAGACATTCGGAAGAAAGATAAACTGATCAATAAATATGAGCGACAGGTTAGAAAAAAAGTGCTTACCCACTTGTCTGTACAATCGCCTTTTGGTCTTCCCGAAGGTATGGTACTGGTCAGCATCGTAGTAGACATTGAACGTTTGGGAGATTACGCCAAAAATATTGTGGAGTTAGCGATCTACCATCCGGATATTTTAAAAGGTGGAAAATTTGAAGACGATCTTAAAAAAATTGAGGATGCTATTAAAAATAATTTTGTAAAAACCAAAGATTGTATTGTAAGCAGCGATCAGGATGCTGCCATTAAACTGTTAAAAAAATATAAATGGGTCAATCCGTTGTGTGATAAGTGCATTGAGGGATTAGTTACGGAAAAAGATAAAAACCTTTCGTCGGGACAATCTGCTGCTTTGGCACTCTACATCCGGTGGTTAAAGCGACTGCATTCGCACCTCAGAAATATTACCACAAGCGTGGTAAATCCATTCCACAGAATCGGCTTTAAACCAAAATTAAAGTAAGCCTCGGTCTATTTTGGTGACATTAATATTGGTATTCTCCTTGAATCCTGGGTTTTATTAATTTTCTCAGATATAAAGAGCGCATAAACCTGTTTTCAGATTCAATATCTCATGGAATTACACTTTCAACAAAAATTCAAAGATTTTGTATTTCACCTGGCAGAAGAGAGTGCCGGGGTTATACTACAATATTACCGGAAAGGGATTTTCATTCAACCAAATCCGATGACTCGCCGGTTACCACTGCCGATAAAATGGCAGAAGAAAAAATGCGGGAATTGATAATCAAACAATTTCCGGATCATGGTATTTTAGGAGAAGAATTCGGTTCCTATAAGCCGGAGGCTGAATACCAGTGGGTTCTCGATCCCATCGACGGCACCAGAAGTTTTATTTGTGGCACACCCCTGTTCGGAACCTTAATTGCCCTGCTGGAAAATGGCAAACCTGTTCTGGGAGCGATGAACTTTCCGGTTCTTGGTCAGTTTTTCCTGGGAGATAATTCGCAAACCTTACTGAATAATAAAGTGGTCCAGATGCGGAAAATCAGACACCTCAATGAAGCTGTCCTGTTAACCACGGATATTCAAAACATAGTTAAATATCAGGATATTAACCGATTCCAAAATCTGGTAAAGCAGGTTCAGCTGTTCCGGACCTGGGGGGATTGTTTCGGGTATTCACTTTTGGCTGCCGGCTTTGCCGATATCATGATCGACCCCATAATGTCTCCCTGGGATATCATGGCCCTGATTCCTATCATAAAAGGTGCAGGTGGTGAAATAACCGATTATCAGGGAAAAGATCCGTTAAAAGGGAGTAGTATTGTTGCAGCATCTCCCGTTCTTCATCAGCAGATCATCAAAATTTTAAATTGATTCATACTTTTCCATAACTGTAGTTTAATATCTTTAAAAAATCATATTTGAAGAATGTATAAGCGGATTAAATCAACGGTTTCAATCGATTTGGGAGATTGAACAAATTTACATCTTGAAAATCATCAAACAATTTCTCTAACTGGAGGGCAATTCTAGAAGCAATTAAAGCGTGGAGATTAGCAAGCAATGAAACTCATCATTATCATATTTTTGATCACGTTTTCAAGCGTCTGCACAGCGGGTGCACAGGAAGTCTTAAAAATTGCACTGCCGGAAGTTGAAACTGTGAAATTAAAACCATATGCTAAATTAAATTTTGCTGAAATTGATGAATCATCCGGAATCGTCAAAAGTCGGTTGTGGAAAAATGTTTACTGGACTCATAACGATTCCGGAGATAAAGCACGAATTTTTCCCATCACCCGGGATGGTTCGATCATTAAACCGGAATGGGCAAAGGATTACCAGGGCATTCTTATTCCCAATGCAGTGAATGTGGATTGGGAATCGATTACCACAGATAACCAGGGGAATCTGATCATCGGAGATACTGGAAATAACAGCAACACCCGGCGGGATCTAATACTGTACATCGTGAAAGAACCTTATCCCTGGGAGACGGTCAAAACATCGGTTTTTCAGAGCATCAAATTTACCTATCAGGATTTAAAGGAAATACCACCGACCAAATTGAATTATGATGCCGAGGCAGTATTCTGGCGAAATGGGAATCTCTACATTTTAACCAAACACAGGAGTGACGATTATACCACTCTTTACGCTTTAGATTCTCCGGATCTTCTGGAAGAAAATACAACCAGGCTTATCCAGGAATTTGATAGTCACGGCCGGGTAACCGATGCGGATGCCAGTGCAGACGGGAAAAGGATTCTGGTGCTGACTCTCAACGGGATCTGGTTATTTCAGCCAGAGAATGATTCTGAGAACATTTTTCTGGGAGGAATTTACTGGCTTCCCATTGAGGCGAGCCAATGCGAATCCATTTGCTTCGACGGGGATAAGATAATTGTCGGAAATGAACAGGCCGAACTTTTTGAAGTTGACCCGGCCGATCTAATCAAATTAAAACCATAATCAACTCAGATGGCCATGAAAAAAGATACAAGCAGCGAATTTGAAGTTAAATTAATTGTTGCCTCCCGGCAGCCGGGGAAAACAGCAGGTTCGCTAAAAAAATTGACCAGTCTGGGTGAATACCGCTTATGCAACAAAAGAACGCTTAAAATTCGGGATATTTATTTTGACACCGGGATAGCCATGCTGCGAAAAAACAGCCTGGCCTTACGCGTCCGATTGATGGAGAATAAAAAATTGCTCACCATGAAAGGTCAGGCAGCCATATTAGACTGGGGCGGTATAAATCGTCTTGAAATAGAAGAGGAATGGTCGCCAGAATCATTGCAAAAAGTTTTAAATATAATCCCGGATTTAAAATATGATCCAAATGATCTTCACAGTTTTTTCTTACCTGACAATCCGGTTAAAACTTTAAAGAGGCTGGATTTCAAAATAGTACAGGATCGTATTACCCAGCGTGATATGAGAGATGTGATTATGCAGAAGCATCATGAACTTCTGGCAGAATTTGTGGTCGATGAAGTTCATTTTCAAACCCCGGCAGGTAAAGTAATCCATTACGAGGTTGAAATCGAAGCCCTTGAAGAAAAATCTGTCGGGCATGTTCACAAACTTCTGCAGGAATTACAAACCCGCTATCCGGATGATCTACGGATCTGGTTATTTAGTAAACTTGAGACGGGAGAGGTGATCTACCAACATGCCAACGATCTAAGAAAAAATTCCTTCATTAATAAAGATCATTCAATTTCGACAGAAGGTTATGAAAGAATTGCTAATTTACTTCATAAAGTGAAAGATTGACTTATCCCAATTCTTTCACACAAAGACACAAAGGGGGTGAACTTGAATTAATGGACTAAACAAAGCCTGATTTCTCGATGAAATTTAATTTGCCTAAATTTAATCAATTATACTCCGTGTATCTCCGTGTGATGCTTTTTCTGAACGATTCATTTTTATTAAGAAAAATATTTACCATTCATCCTAAATCATAGAAAGGAAATATGAAAAAAGAGCTCGCCATAAAGGAATTCCGGAAGATACCGGGGGTCGGGGTAAAAATCGCCGAAGATTTATGGCAATTGGGAATCCGCACCACCGCGGATTTAAAAGATAAAAAACCAGAATTTTTATATGAACAATTATGTTTTCAATCCGGATATAAAGTCGACCGGTGTATGCTCTACGTATTCAGAACCGCCGTTTATTTTGCATCGAACTCCAACCACGATCCGGAAAAATTGAAATGGTGGAACTGGAAAGATTAGGTTATCTTTGTCAACTTGAATGTTAAATAGTCGGAAATATAAAAGACCACCAGGATGGGTGGTCTTTTTTCAAAATACACCTTTATAGCAGTTGTCCGAATATTGATTAACGCATGAAAACAACTTTCTTCATTTGTACCTGATCCGGTACACTCCAGCGAATCAGATAAATACCGGAGGCAAGGGTGGACCCACTGTTATCCTTTCCATCCCAGATAATCTTATGTTCCCCGGGGTTTTGATTTCCATCCACCAGCTTGCGGACACTCCGGCCCAGCACATCAAATACTTCAATAAGCACCCGCTGCTGGCTGGAGAGAGAATATTCAATATTCACTGTCGGGTTGAATGGGTTGGGATAAGGATCTTTCAGAACATACTTACGGGGAACATTGTTATTGGTAATATTGGTAGTTGTGGTATCTAGCCCGGCTAGAAGCGCCAGACTCCCGATGGTCACACGGGCGTTATCCAGAAAATAAGAGGGCCGGAGGGTATTTAGCAGATCATTTGTAGTGTGGTAATATGGAGTAAAGTCCTGAAAATCCTCAATGACCATGATTGCCGAATATCCGTAAGTCCAGAAGGAGCTGTGATCACTGGCGTTTGAACTATTCGAGGTTTTATATTCCGGGACCAGATTCAGGCCCCAGGCACTCACGTTACTCTGGACAAATGTACCAATACTTTGTGAACCAGACAGTGTGCCGGCATGGATTTCAAAAAGGCCATCATTATTACCGTCATATCCGATCATATCCATATTTAATACACCCTGGATTTGCTCACCATTTTGATAGGCTGATTGAGCATAGGCATGACTTCCTACCAGTCCCTGTTCTTCACCGGCAAACAGGACAAAACGAATAGAATAATCAAAATTGTAGTCCTTAAAAATTCTGGCTGCTTCAATTACGGTGGCGGTGCCGCTCCCGTTATCATCCGCACCCGGCGCCCGGACATATGGATTTTGTGAAGTATCATCGTAATGAGCGCAAATGATATAGTATTGATCGGGATAAAGTGTGCCGGTTTTGGTCGCTTCCAGGTTGTTCAGAACTATCTGGATGCCTTCTATGGAATAATTCTGCCACATTCCACCCGCCTCCTGAAAACGTGATAAATTGGAGGCACTGGTTGCCCAGAAATTTCCTGCATCGACAAAATCCAACGCCTTTATTTTTTCTGACGACTTTAATTTGTTTTCCGACCAGGTTGATCCCCCATCTTCGGTGATGAAGTAGGTTCCATTACTGCCAACAATTCCGCCATGTATGCCATCATAAAAATCAATATCATAGAGGTTCACATTCCTGTCAAGTGAGTGTTTATTCCAGCTGATTCCGGCATCGGCAGTTTTAAGCAATGTTCCATTGCTTCCCACTACAAAACCAGCCTTTTGATCGATGAAATAGAGCCCATAAAGCCGTTCTTCTGCACCGGATGATTTTAACATCCAGGTATTACCCCCATTTATGGTATGCAGAATGATGCCATTGCGACCAACTGCCCAGCCTTGATTTTCGTCCAGGAACGTTACGTCATAAAGCCGGGACTGTACCGGAGTGTCCTGGATTAACCAGTTATTTCCCCCATCGATTGTTTTCAGAATAATTCCGTTATCTCCGGCAATCCATCCGGTAGATTTGTTTATAAAATAGGTTTTGAATAAAAAATTATCGGTTGGCGAAGTCTGCTGCACCCAGGATTGTCCGCCATTTACCGATTTTAAGATCGTACCAAAATCTCCTACTGCAAAAATAACCTGGTCATCGACGGGAAAAACTGAATGGATGGTCGTTCCCTGATCTCCCTCATATTGCAGTTGCCATGATGCTCCCGCGTCACTGGTCGAATAAATTTTGCCAACCGTGGTAATCCAGCCGTGTTGGGGATTGACCGGGGAAAATTTTACCTCAAGATTCTCGCTAATATTAAATGGCTTCATCTCCACTGTATAACCGAGTTCTTCCAGACGATGGGCAATGTAACTCTGGGCAGTAAAAATTTCCGCACTGCGGGAATAGCGGGTCATTATTGAGTCTTCCGGCTCGGAAAAAGCAAATGGTTCTTCCCCGGACAAATGTCGTTCGGTCTGATAAATTTTATCAATATTCACCGAATCAAGAATCGTTTGAATTCCCCGAATACCTCGGACATTTTGGGGAACAAAATTCGGTTCAGGCAAAGAGATCTTCTGGACTGGCTTTTGAAAATTTATCCTGACAATTTCAATGGGCAATCCCGCTATTTTTCGGAAAAAATCCGGTTTAGTCTGGACAAGCGCCAGCCTGTCCTCGAACCAGAGAATATTTGTATTTTGCAAATCGGATAAATATTGCCAATCTTCCGCTGCCGGCTGATGAGTCTCAACCCAGTAATAATCCCAGGTCTCCAGATCATCAGATAGAAGCTTATAGTTAATATTATTCTGCTCCAGAAATTTTAAATCTTTTACCAAAAGGAAATCCTGGTTTGGAGATTGATAATACCAGAGCACATCGGATGATTGTAGATTTGCGGTATTTACTGCACTGGATTCGACCAGGAATTGGGCAAACACCTGACTGCTGATCAGACAAAAGACCACCAGAAAAATAATAGATACGACTCTTTTCATGTTATAACTCCATTTCGTTTCTTTAACCAAAAGTAACAATGCTTGGTTTTATTTAAAAGTGTTAATACATTTTCAGCTAAAATTTTGGAGAACACTTATATGTCTTGGGCTTTTCGGATGCTGTTAATGCTTTTCCCCTGGGTTTTACTGGGTTACCTCTACAGCAGCTATCGTTTATATTCTTCTTTTTCGCAAATACATTCATTTTCTAAAAAACGAGCGCTGATTATTATCGGAAGCGTTGTTCTTTTTCTGAACAGTTACCCGATAATTGTGCTGGTGTTAAATCTGATCGGGAAATCTCCCGCAATTTTCATGTCCAATACCGGTTTACAGTGGACGGATTATTTGTTTGTTTTTCCATTCTGGTGGGGATTGGTCTTGGTTGTGGAAACCCTACCCTATTTTGTGGGAATTGATATAATCCTTTTGTTAACCCGGTTTATTAAAAAAATAAACAGACAGTATCTTAAGCAAATAATAGCTTACTCCAGAATTGTGATTCTGCTGATTATTGCAATTTATTCCGGGATTCGGATTTACCATGATACTTATTTTGTAAAACGATCCGAACACAACCTTTACTTCCAAAATCTCCCTGAGAGTTTGGATGGATTAAGTATTACCCTTTTGGGAGACATCCAGATTGACCGATATACCCAGCAGACAAAAATCAATAGATTACTCGAGGCAGCAAACCAAAAAGAATCGGACATTTTACTTTTTGCCGGGGATCTGGTCACCTACGGACAATATAATATTCAACAAGGCCTTCATCTGATGTGTGGATTGGACGCCACGACAGCCCGAATCGCCTGTCTGGGTGATCACGACTACTGGGCAAATGCGGATAAAATATCAACTGGTTTGGATAAATGTGGCTGGGAATTCTTGCAGAATACCCACCGCATTATAGAATACAATGGTAAAAAAATCCTGATAACCGGCTTGACAAATATTTATAGTGAGCGGTTAACCGGAGAGAATTTAAAATTTTCACTGCAAAACAGACCGGAAGCGGATGTGAAATTATTGCTGGTTCATCAACCCTCACCCGAGATCATAGAAACCGCCGCACAATCTGGTTATGACGTTGTTTTTGCCGGACACACCCATGGTGGACAGGTTCGTTTTCATCCTTTTGGAATAGAGATGACCCCCAGTATGTTCGAGACACCTTACTACAGTGGAACATATAAATATAAAGATCTCCAGGTTGTGGTGACCAACGGCGTTGGTTTAACCTTTGCCCCGATTCGCTACGGTGCACCGGCGGAAGTAACAGTGGTTTATTTGAAAAGAAAATAGAATTTGATAATTTCATTTTAGGAAACTTTGTCAACGGATAAGAATTAGATTCTATAGTACAAAAATTAAACTAAAATTAAGATGAAAGTTGCTGTTTTATTATCCGGCGGTGTGGATAGCTCGGTTGCCCTGCGTTTATTAAAAGAAGAGGGACATGACCTTACCGCTTTCTATTTAAAGATCTGGCTGGAAGATGAGTTATCTTTTCTGGGGGACTGCCCCTGGCAGGAGGATTTGCAATATGCCCGGGGGGTTTGCGAGCAGGCAGGTGTGCCACTGGAAGTCCTGTCGCTTCAGCGGGAATACTGGGATACTATTGTTTCCTATTCCATCAAAGAATTGAAAGCGGGCCGCACCCCAAATTCCGATATATTTTGCAACCGGTTAATAAAATTTGGCAAATTCTTCGATAAAATTGATCCCGGTTTTGATAAAGTCGCTTCGGGCCACTATGCCCTGCTGGAAAACAAGGCGGGTCTATACTATATGAAAAAATCTCCCGACCCGATAAAAGATCAAACCTATTTCCTGGGTTATATGAGACAGGATCAACTGGCACGGGCACTTTTTCCACTGGGTCAATACAACAAAACAGCCGTTCGTCAGCTAGCCAATAAATTCAATTTACCCAATAAGGATAGAAAAGATAGCCAGGGGATTTGCTTTCTTGGTCAGATCCGTTACACCGATTTTGTAAAGCATCATCTGGGCGAACGTGTAGGAGATTATGTTGATGTGGAGGCTGGTAAAACCATCGGTAAACATAAAGGTTATTGGTTCTACACCATCGGTCAACGGCATGGTCTCGGGCTATCCGGTGGACCCTGGTATATCGTGGGTAAAAATATAGAGAAAAATGAAATTTATTTATCCCGAAATCAGGATATCAGGGAAAAATTTAACCAGATATTTTACGTTCAGGACATTAACTGGATATCTGGTGTTCCACCAGAGAAGGAACGTTTGCAGGTAAAAGTTCGACACGGTGCCGAGTTCTATCATTGCCAATTAAAATTAAGTGCGCCGAATACCGGAATGGTAACCCTGGATCAACCGGATCAGGGGATTGCTGCCGGTCAATTTGCAGTCTTTTATGACGGGGACTATTGTCTGGGGGCAGGAATCATAAGCAGTAAGGATTCTTCTGATCAAAATATCTGATTCTTTGTTGCCAGCCATTTCTTCTTCCAGCATCCATTTTTCATCAATCTAAACCGGAAATATCAAGGATATATCTTTTCTGTTTCAATAAATATTCGTATGTTTAAGACGGATATATCCATCAAAAAAGGAGGCATCATGAAAAAAGAAATCACCCGTAAAGAATTTATTCAGCTATGTACTTTGGGATTGGTTTCTCTCGGTTCCCTCCCCTTGCTGACCCGTTGCAGTGGTAAAAAGGAGGAGTCCACGCCCGAAATGAATGAAAAGACAACACCTGAATCCACTACCGATCCTTGTGGGGACTTAACCGGTTTGACCGACGCCGAAATTGAAGTGCGTAAAAATTTTGAATATGTAGCCCAGACTCCTGATCCGGCCAAAAGATGTGACAACTGTGGTCTGTGGAATGCTCCTATCGAAGGAAAGAAATGCGGTGGCTGCAAAATCATCAAAGGCCCAATCAATCCAGATGGTCACTGTACCGCCTGGGTACCAATTACGGGATAAGAATTGTATAATCCGCAAGTGAAATGACCGCTACCGATTCAGGTAGCGGTTTTTTCTTTATATAATAAAAATAATTTTCTCCTTTGAAATGACGATAATTAATGAAGGTCACCGGGAGGATTTATGCAAATGGGTATTTTACGAAGGAAATAAAAAAATGATGGGATCCGTTTTTAATATATTCGGGATGGTCTTCATCCTGTTCATGGTTATCATGTTCATCGGTATCATTTTCCGCAGTGGTTTTTCCGGTCTGTTCAAAGCGTTTATTAAAAAAGTTTTTGCTATTCTGTTTATCATCGCCATTCTCCTGACCATTGGCGTATTAATTTATGCGTTGGTCACTAGCAGCGACCCGGTGGAGATATTAAAAAACATTTATGAATTTTTAAAAACTGAAGTTTCAAATATTTGATGTAACCTAAGCTTTTCCTGAATTCATTTCAGTTCAATATCATTTACTTTCCTTCTAACATTTTAAATCAAAAATTTATGAACTTAGATCGTGTGAATTTTTCAATTTCTATCAACTATGCATTGAATGGATTGATAATTACTTTTCTTTAACCAGATAAACAGTTATACCCCAGTTCACCGGATCCCGTGGTGGCGCATCATTCCAGTCTTTAAAGGCGTGCGAATCATCGGTTTCGTAAAACACCTTGTATTTTCCTTTTTTTAGCAGAACGGTTTCATCCACCATCCGGTTCTTGCGGGCACCACCGGCTCTTTCGGTGTTCCGGTAGCGCATTTCCCACACAATTTTTCCGGATGCTGCATCTTCTATCCAGCCATAATCATACATATCCCCATGCAGCCCCTCGCCCAACGCGTAAATCCGGACCTCACTGTCTTTAGCCAGGGTGAATTCAAAACTTTTATATTGATCGTCCCTCACTTCAGTAATCTTTGCCAGGATCGATGGATCACTCTCCTCCTGATAATCCTTAACATCACTCGCTTTAAAATTGTCCTCTGCAGCATAGATGGTTAGACCCCAGTGCTCTGGATCAAACGGTGGGGAGGTGTTCCAGTCCCGATAGGAATGAGAATCGTCGGTAATGTAGTAGGCCAGATAACTTCCTTTCTCCAGTTCGATAACTTGATCGACCATCCTGTTCTTCTGGCTTCCACCGGCGTGCACAGTTTCCCGATAGTCCATTTCCCAAACGCGTTTGTGCGTTTTGGCATTCACTATCCAGCCATAATCATACATCTCTCCCCGGCGTCCTTCCCCTATCGCATAAATCCGTACTTTCAGGGGTCGGGCTAAGGTAAATCCTTTCGATTCAAAATCGTTATCCCGCAGCGGAGCCAGAGAAAGGATCTGATTTTTATCGGTAAATTGGGAGTAATCGAATTTCTTTAAACTGGCAAGCATTTGGGATTCAGCCGGTTTGATGCCTATTCCCCAAAAAGCGGGATCGTCCGGAGGCATCGAATTCCAATCCCCAGGCGAGTGAGAATCATCAGTCACATAAACCGCCAGATATTTTCCTGCCGGCAACTCAATTTCATCGCTAATCTTTACATTTTTATCCGAGCCTCCGGCTGCTTCGGATTTATCATAACCAAATACCCAAACACGTTTATGATTATCCAGATTGGCGATCCATCCATAGTCATAATCTCCGTCATCTCGCGCTTCACCAGCCATTTTTATCTCCATCCGAACCGGTTTATCGACCTCAAATCCCTGGGTCAGATACAAATCATCCCGGTTTCCACTGAGAAAGATGAAATATTTATTTGCTAATTCCTGATGCAATTGGTCAATCTGATCCTCGCTAATAGCTGTTCCCTCTCCTTTTACCACAATTTTAAAATCCCGGTAAAGGTGGCGATCATAATCATAATCCTCCCAACGGTCATGATCGAAAATCCATTCAAAGAAAGATGACAAGAAACCATGGGACCTATCCCGGCGTCGGCTATGCCAGAATCTTTCCGATTTGAACATGGGATAAGAAGCATAATACACTTCATATGTACCCTTGGGTAATTCTACTTTTTCGTGAACTTTCTGAACTTCTATATCTCTGCTTCTGCTGGTTTCCGGCTTTAGCGACCAGACCACAGCCCGGGTGTCAGCATTTAAAATCCATGCCTTTCCCATTACGACTTTCCCATATCGGTTTTCAACATTTACTCCCGCTGCTTCGATATCAATTTTTTGATTGCCGTTTAGGCTAAAACCAGCGACGGCTAACTCTTCCGGATAGATCCGGTCTAATTGCACCAGAATATTATTCTGGCTCATTCCCATCACAGGTATCAACCAAAGAACCGTAAAAAGTAGGCGCATTGGGACTTTCATCATTCTCTCCTTTAATTTTGGATATTCACTTATAAAATCAATTATAATTACGTCGAGGGAGAAGGATTGTTACCTGCCAGACAAAATTTATAGCGGTTACAAAAGGCAAAATCAAAAATTGAAAGTGTATTAAGAAACGGAAAAAGTGTTCGATTATTGATAGTAGTTACAGCAATTATACTGAGCATTATCATGAATTCTGCAGAATTATATAAATTTGCCAACCAGATCCTCCAGGAATTTGAAACCTCACTCAATGAAGTAGAAGCTTTATCCGGGTACGTTTATCATCGTCAAACAGTTAATCGGAGAATGAATGCTTACCTAGAAGATTTGATCCAATCTTTTGTGGAGAAATTTAAGAAATTCCAAACTGAATATACCAGTCGCCTGAATTATGTTTGTGATTCCGCCTTGCGCGAAATGACCTTTAGGGAGAGAAAATGCCGGCCATTACCATCCAAGATTCACTTCTGGAAAAAAATTTATGATAACCAGCCGGCGGAATTTGTGATGGAGAAGTACCTTGATGCGATCAATGTCAAGAACCGGGATTTTATCTATTTTGTGGAGAACGAATTTTTTAAAACCAGAAATTTTTCTGATCAGGCTGATCAGTTCCAGGAACTAATCCAGAAAAACAGAAAATTGCGGGTAAGGCAGGAAACCGAAAAGGAGATAAAAGAATTACGCTCCCTTTATGCTTTTTATATAAAGTCACTGGAATTTTCCAAACACACCTATTGGGATCTGGATTACCTGGAGAGTCTTTTCGCCTCGTTAAACCGTAAAATTGCTGCCCCGGTGGATACGGTTCTATCTGATTAAATCAGACAATCAAATGCTGCTCTCGCCAATCAACTTAATAACTTACCCCTAAACCTGCTTTACTTTTTTGCCCTGGATTATTTTCAGGATTCTCATTTCCCCGATTAACGGTATCGGATTTCAGAAAATTACTTATCCCGATTTTAGAGACTTTTCCGGCTTTATTTACCGCGGCAACCGCAAAATGCAACCAATCTCCATTGGCTACATAAGCAATAGTATCCCGGATAATCGGAGTATTAAATTGATGCGGAACCCGTTGGATTAAAAGAGTATCATAGTTATTGGCATCGGTCCTGTCTTCAAATGGCGTCTGATTGGGGTCGGTCCCGTGCCAGCCATAAACCAGATAATGATCCATATCCGGTTCAGGATTCGCATTCCAGCGAAACTTATAGTCATGATCTTTGCTGTAGCTGTAGGTCATGGTAATGTTCTGACGGGTTTCAGCCTCATGGCTACAGCTATTCAGGATAATTGGCAGAATGGATAATCCAACTAAAATAAAATTGATAATGATAAATTTAAAAGCATTACTTTTCATACAATGCTCCTTCAATTCCGGTTGATAAATAATATGACAAATCAAATGAAAAATCGTGAGCCAGGTCTAATTAGAGGAAACAGTAAAATTATCAAATTATATTAACCGGTTGTGCTAATTAAAGGAGTTTAGAAAATATGTTGAACACCTACGGCGTTCTTAATTAGTCAGCTTTCTCCAGAGGTGAGTTCCACCTTGATGGCATATTTAGTTAAAAGAAATCTCCCGACTAGCAGAATCCCTTTAGGGATGATATGTTTATAGTAAAACCGTGATTACAAATGGCAAAGAACCCCGTCAGGGGTGATATGTTCTATTTCCCGTCCCGATAAGGCAACATGATTTTTCACTCTTAAACAAACCTAAAATATGTCACCACTCCGTGGTTTCGGATATAAAATTTGATGTGGGTTATTACAAACATATCACCGCTTCGCGGTTCTTTGTTAAATTTTGCTTAACTAAATTGCAGAAGGTGTCAAATATTAATGGAAGGTCAATATATACAAGATTTAATAATAATCATTTCTCATTTGTAAATCGATATTTGAAATCGGTTTTTAAGATTGAAGGTTAAATTAAAATCCCGTCAGGGATGAAATGTTTATAGTAATTCCGTGATTACAAATGACATAAAACCCCGTTAGGGGTGATATCTAAACTCCTTATTTACTAAATTTGAATAGCACAGCCGGTCAATATTCTCAAATTATCGTAATTCCTTTACCAGCACTCATAAAAATAAAGGGATGGAAACTTGGCAGAAAATTTTAGTAGAAAATGGAATGTATGATTTCACTAGAGGTTTCTTTTAAACTGTAACAGAATGGCGTTGGTACAGAAAAATGGGTGTTTTTTCCAGAATTGAGCGGGAGAAAAAAACCGTTACTCTGATGGTAAATATTTATTGTCGTGCAAAACACCATCCGGAGAAAGTTCCCTGCCCTGACTGCCGTGACCTGCTCTCCTATGCTGAAAAACGTTTGATGAGGTGTCCGTTCCAGCAGGAGAAGCCTCCCTGTAATACATGTCCGGTGCACTGCTACTCGCCGGAAAAAAGGAAAGCGATACAAGAGATTATGCGTTTCGCCGGTCCGAAGATGTTCTGGAGACATCCGGTACCGGCCATACTTCATTTCATTGATGGCAAACACAAACAACCCTTAAAAATAAAAAATCCAGCTGTCGGATGACAACTGGCTCTTGCAATCAAATTTGAAACCCCAATTCACCTCATCAGCACCATCTTCCTTGACTCGACATAGTTCCCCGCTTGCAGTTTATACAGATAAACCCCACTAGCAAAGTTAGAAGCATCCCATTCGTAGGAGTATGACCCAGCAGATAGTTTGTCAGAAACAAGTGTAGCAACTTCTTCCCCAAGTATGTTAAAAATCTTTAGACTCACCTCACTCATTTTCGGCAGATCAAAAGCAATATTCGTACTTGGGTTGAAGGGATTGGGGTAATTTTGGTGTAACTTGTAACCCGAAATTAATACAGGTCTCTGATCCATGAATAAGACGGGATCAGGTTCCGTTTTTATTAACAAGACATCACTATTTGTCCACCAGACATCTCTATATACATAGCCAACAGCAATGTATCCTCCATCCGTTGCGAGCTGGATGTCGTATCCATAGCTATCATTAGAGGAGATTTTTGTCCATAGAGCATTTCCAATACTATCCGTTCTTATAATCTGAAAATATTTAAAGGGTAAATAAAAGTCGAATGTACCCCCCGCGATAATATATCCACCGTCTATGGTTTTTTGAACAGAATAGCCAATATTTGTAGAAGAAGTCCCATATGTTTTTGTCCAGAGGGTATCCCCATTGCAGTCAGTTTTGAGAAGCCAGATATATCCGAGACTGCTCGAAGGGATTTTCCCTCCCACGATAACATATCCTCCATCAGCAGTCTGTTTGATAGAGTAAGCCATCCCGTTATCATATGTTCTTGTCCAAAGGGTATCTCCGTTATTATCGGTTTTAATCACCCATAGATCTTCGGTCGCACTTAATTCATCGAAAAAACCTGCAACAATATATCCTCCATCAGAAGTTTCTTGTACAGAAGAACATTCTGTTCCAGAATCTCTGTAAAAAAAACTCGTCCAAAGGGTATTTCCACTACTATCGGTTTTGAGGAGCCATATTCCAGACTGTAAAACACCACTCGGCCATCCTAAAAAATCTCCTGAAAAAATAAAGCCTCCGTCAGATGTCTGTTGTACACATCTGCCAGCTTCATATTCGGCTGTTCCAAATGTTTTTGTCCAGAGAGTATCTCCATTACTATCGGTTTTTATTAGCCACGCATCTGGATGTCCTGCTCCAAATGAACTGGTGATTCCTACAATAATAAAACCTCCATCCGTGGTCAGACAAATCCCACTGCATTGATCATTGCCACTTCCTCCTAAAGTTTTTGTCCACAGAGTATCACCAAATTGATTAGTTCTTATTAACCAAATATCTCCACCCCCGGAACCAAAAGACTGTGTATTTCCAGCGACAATATACCCCCCATCAGAAGTCTTAAGGACACCTACACCGTTTTCGTGATAAATACCCCCAAAGGTCTTTGTCCAGAGTGTATCAGGTGCTTGAGCAGGTAAAAATTGAATGTAAAGAAAGATAGTCGACAGGAAGATTGACCGGGAAAGCATTTCTAGTTCCCTCCTCTTACAATCACTTTCAATAATTAATATATGAGGCTGTAACAATATTTTTCAACAAAAAATTAAAATATTTTGCGAACACCCACTACATCAGATGCCTCGCCCCTACCCTTCAGCTTTCTCTCATATACCTCTAGGGATGGTCTTTTACTTTCAAATGGTTTAAAACCTCCAACCAACAATCTTTCAACTTCAAACAGGAAAAATGAATTATGCACAATGTATTTATGTTTGAAAGTATATTGGGAAGATCAACCTTTCAGGATAACCGGCCTAAAATTGAGTAATTAAAATACGTGATTCTAAATTAAGGATGGGTTCAGGTGTCTATTTGTAAGATTATTGTGCGCCGTAAGGGAGTCGAACCCCTAACCGCTGGTTCCGTAGACCAGTGCTCTATCCAATTGAGCTAACGGCGCAAATAATACTACTCCATTTTTCGAGCCCAAAATTAACCGGCAAACACTGCCAAATCAACCGTAAATTACATTTTATACCGGTTAAAATAAAGTATTTCTTTGAGGGATTTTTTGCCCCTCTGGGGTGGAAGATTTTCTTCCGGATAACCCAATGCCAGTAATTGCACCACTTTCCAGTTCCCGGGAATGGCCAGAAATTTCTTGGCTTTTTTCGCATCAAACCAGCCAATCCAGCAACTCCCGATGCCAAATTCCTGGGCCTGTAAAACCAGATGCTCCCCGGCAATTCCGATATCGATGAGATAGTAATGCGTCCCCTGGATCTGCTTACCCAGACGGTTGGCCAGGACATCCAGTTCGCCGCATATAGCAACAATGACCGGTGCCCGGGCAGCCCAGCGGGTAAAGCGATAGATACCGGAGAACGTTTTTTCACTAAACGCTTCAATGGTCTCTGCTTCATCCAGGACAATGAATCGCCAGGGTTGCACATTTTCCGCGGAAGGTGCCAGCCGAGCTGCTTCGATACAGGTCACAATTTTATCCCGCTCAATGGGTTTATTCTTAAATTTTCTGACACTGCGCCGGCCCTGAACCAGTTGCAGGAACGAATTTTTTAATACCTTTTCCATGATCCCTGTTTTGACAGTCATTGAATAACTTTCATGAAAGTTAAAACCAAATTTAAATTATCCGCAGTGCTAAATGAAAAAAGACAACTATTATACCATTTCGATGATTGTTTCTCTGGTTAATTAACCGCATTTGGTAACGGAACAAAAAATTTTGAATCCGGGTTAAATTCCCTTAAATTAAACGGTTATTTTGAAGTAAAGGAGGAATATTAGATGTTCTTTTGGGATCCCACAATGATCTTGCTGATACCAGCGATCATATTAGCCATATATGCTCAAATCAAAGTCAAAGGTACTTACCAAAAATTCCGGCAGATCCATAATGCCCGGAAGATGACCGGTTATCAAGCGGCCATTGAACTGCTCCGAATGAACGGAATAGGCGATGTGGAAGTGGAAGAAACCGAAGGTACCCTGAGCGACCACTATGACCCGCGGGTAAAAAAGGTTCGTCTATCCAGCGATAATTACCGCGGAACTTCCCTAGCCGCCTTGGCTGTGGCCGCCCACGAAGTTGGCCATGTGATTCAGCATCATAAAAATTATTTTCCCCTGCAAATCCGACATACCATTCTTCCCGTGACGAATTTTGGTTCCTGGCTGGCGTTTCCGCTGTTCCTGATCGGTTTTTTTCTCAGAACCCCATTCTTAATGGATCTGGGAATTATCTTCTATGCCGGGGTGGTGGTCTTTCATCTGGTAACCCTACCGGTGGAATTCAATGCCAGTGGCAGGGCGCTGGTTCAGCTTCAGTCTCATGGTTTTCTTACTACCCAGGAAATGGGTGGGGCAAAGAAGGTTTTAAACGCAGCGGCTCTAACTTATGTGGCGGCAACCGCTATGGCAGTTATGCAACTGGTTCGACTACTGATCCTGCGCGGCAACGATTAAATTTGGATTGATAAATACTAACCATATTCACATAACAGATTGGAATTATCCAGATGGAATTAATGAAAAAGATACTTGTGGTTATTACCGGACTCATCCTGGTAGCGGTAGTGATTTTTGTGATCAGCGAATCACAAAAAGCGCAAAAGATGCGTGGTACTCCCTTTTCGGAACAAAGAGAAGAACCACAGCAGAAGGGAGAAGAGGAATTCCAGAAAACTCCCGATACACTGGCAAAAGGTCAGGACACCACCGAATGGAAGGCACCGGAACCGGAAAAATTTAAATCCGATACGGTGGTATGGAAAAGTCTTACCGAAGAGGAAAGAACTGCCATTCGCCGTGATTATCAGATGCATAATCCCAATCCGGTATTTATCGCCGCAGCAAACCGGATTCTTCCGGCAGTCGTCACCATTCAAAGCGAGATGATGATCAGCGCGGTACCCCAGGATGAGGAACATCGATTTTTCTGGGAGCAGCACGAGGGAGATGATCTGGAATTTTTTCAGCGGGGTACCGGTTCCGGGATCATTATCAGCAAAAAGGGCTACATATTGACCAACTATCATGTGGTGGAAAATGCCACCAGCTTCAATATCACCCTTTATGATAAAAGGGAATTCAAAGGAAAGCTGATTGGCGGTGATCCGAATACCGACATTGCCTTGCTGAAAATCGAAAATGATGATTTACCAACTGCAATCATGGGAAATTCGGATAGTGTCCAAATCGGTGAATGGGTAATGGCCGTGGGAAGTCCGCTTAATTTTACCTCCACAATCACCGCCGGGATTATCAGTGCCCTAGGTCGGGATATCCGCATCATTGACCGGCAGTATGGGGTGGAAAATTTTATCCAGACTGACGCGGTAATCAACCCGGGCAACAGCGGTGGCGCTCTGGTAAATTTAAATGGTGAAGTGATTGGCATTAACACTGCCATTGCCACCAGGACCGGTCTTTATCAGGGTTATGGATTCGCTATTCCCAGTAACCTGGCCAAAAAAATTGTCAACGATATGCTCCGATTTGGCGAAGTGCGCAGAGGCTTGCTGGGCGTAACTATCACCAACGTAGACAGCCGGGTAGCCAAAGGGGTCGGGTTACCAAAACCAAAGGGTGTTCTGGTTCAAGGTTTACAGGAGGGTATGCCGGCGGAGAAGGCCGGTCTGAAAGTGGGAGATATAATTTTAAGCGTTAACGGAGAAGAGGTCGTCTCGGTAAACGATTTACAGATTAAGATTGCCAGTAAAAATCCCGGACAGGAGGTACAGCTAAAAGTCTGGAGAGATAAACAGGAACGAACCTACTACGTTCGTCTGGGGAAGGCTCCGGTTAGTCCGGCTTCCGATAACCAGAAAAAGCAGCAGGAATCGAAAAAATTTAAGAACCTGGGAATGAAAATCAGGAATTTAACCTCAGCTGAAAAAAGCAGATATGAAGTGACCGAGGGCGTTTTTGTGGAAGAGGTAAAGACGGGTAGTCCGGCATTTGAAGGTGGCATTTTTAAAGGATTCGTTCTGATCAGCCTGGATGGTCAACCGATTAAGAATGAGAAAGATTTTGAGAAAAAATTGTCCGGCTATAAAAAAGGGAACGTCCTTAAATTTTCTGCCAGATCACCTGGTATCAATAATACCTATGACAACCGGATCGTTTTTGTCGAAGTAGATTGATTATACCAAAACTTTCAAATTCTCGAAAGGCCCGGTGACCTGTTACCGGGCTTTTTGTTTGTTGTTTATTATTAAAAGGCTAAATTAGAAATAGAAAAGGTTAGAGATTATTGTCCCACAGAAAAAATCAATAAGCTGAAAAGTATTTATAAAACCCAGATCGTTCCTATTTATGATTTTTGAAAAAAACAATCTCTTTAATTACAGTTCTTTTTTAAATTGCGGCCGGTAATTTTTCTAATCAGATGTAATAACTTTCAAAACTTAACGAAACATCGCATTCGGAATGATTTAAGAAATGTCTACGGAAACTCGATTTGGCATCGGCTTTAACAACAGGTCTTTTAGTGATTCCGGGAAATTGACCCTAGTCGGCATCCAGATTCCGGAATTTCCCGGATTAGCCGGATACCCCTCCGGGGATATTCTGGTCCAGTCTATCTCAGACTCAATGTTGGGTGCGCTCGCCCTGGGAAGTTTTACGGATTTCTTCCCAGAAACCGACAGTCGTTTCCAAAATCTCCCTCCCCCCCTTCTTTTGGAAAAAACATATGATCTGATCCGCCAAGAAGGATATTTCCTTAACAACCTGGACAGTATTCTGCTATTGAATAAATTGATCGACCGAAATCATATCGATGCCATCCGGAAAAATATTGCTGATGTTTTCTGGTGTGACATCCGAAAGATATCGCTGAAGGTTACCAATAGTCCTCATCCAGGATTTTCCGACGATCCAGGAGGGATGACCGCCCTGACCATCAGCAGTCTGCAAAAAGGGAAAGGGCGATAGATGGAATCCCTGCTGCATTCCCTGGAAACAGCAAATCCGCTCTGGGCTTACTTTATCCTATTTGTGAGCGCCTTTATTGAAAATATTTTTCCGCCCATTCCCGGGGATACGGTTACGGTATTCGGCGCTTATCTGGTTGGCCGTGGGCTGCTTAATTTCTGGGGGGTGCTCATTAGCACCACTTTGGGGAGTATCGCCGGATTTATGGGCATCTTTGCCATCGCCTACTGGATTGAATGGAAACTTATTGAAAAATACCGGCCCAAGTGGGTGGAAAAATCAAAGATAGACCGGGTGGAAAAATGGTTCCGGAAATACGGTTACTGGGTCGTCCTGATTAACCGATTCCTGTCCGGGGTACGTTCAATAATTTCTCTGGTGGCCGGTCTGTCCAAGATGAATACCATGCTGGTATTCCTGCTGGCATTGATAAGCTGTTTAATCTGGAATGGGGCACTGATTGGCCTGGGTGCGGTTCTGGGAGAAAATTGGGAACTGATCGGTCATTTTCTCAAAATCTATAACCAGATCGTGATCATTGTGGTGGTCACGGCTATAGTGATTTTTGCCGGCTATCGATTTTATCAAACAAAAAAGACCTGAGCACTGTCGTGCATTATTTCTTATTAACCCTTAATTCGACTCCATCACAGTATTAAACATTCTGGGACTGCGACCGTTCAATCCGGGCCCAGGTATCGCGCAATGCTGTGGTCCGGTTAAAGACCGGTTTTTCCGCGGTAGAATCTATGGCATCAACACAAAAATAACCGTTGCGTAGGAACTGGTAACGCTCTCCCGGTTTGGCATTCTTCAGGGAAGGTTCTACAAAACTATTCACACTTTCCAGCGAATTTGGATTCAGATTTGAAATAAAATCCTGACCGGCTTCGGTTTCATTGGGATCCGGTTTGCTAAATAAATGATCGTATAAACGAACTTCGGCTGCGATTGCATGTTTGGCGGAAACCCAGTGCAGTGTTCCCTTCACTTTGCGTCCATCAGCGGTCTGGCCACTTTTGGTTGCAGGATCATAACTGCAATGAATTTCAGTAACCTCTCCCGATTTGCTATCTTTTATCACCTTTTCGCATTTAATGATATAGGCATGTTTTAAACGGACTTCCTGACCGGGGGCCAGACGGAAAAATTTTCGGGGCGGATCTTCCCGAAAATCATCCTGTTCGATATAAATTTCCCGGCTGAATGGCAACTTTCGGGTTCCGGCTGAGGCATCCTCGGGATTATTTTCCGCCTCCAGTTCTTCCATTTTATTTTCCAGATAATTCTCAATAATAACTTTCAATGGCCGGAGCACGGCCATCACCCGGGGTGCCCGCTTATTCAGATCTTCCCGTAAACAGTGTTCCAGTAGTGAAATATCTACCACGCTATTGCTCTTTGCCACGCCGATACGTTCACAGAAATCCCGGATGGACTCGGGAGTATATCCCCGGCGGCGAATTCCGGAAAGGGTGGGCATTCGCGGATCATCCCAGCCACTGACGAAACCTTCCTTTACCAGTCGCAGGAGTTTACGTTTGCTTAATAAAGTATAATTCATATCCAGTCGGGCAAATTCGATTTGCTGAGGGGCATGGATACCCAGGTTCTCCACAAACCAGTCATAGAGCGGGCGATGATCTTCAAATTCCAGGGTACATAAAGAATGGGTTATACCCTCAATCGAATCGGACTGACCGTGAGCCCAGTCGTACATGGGATAGATACACCATTTTTTCCCGGTACGGTGATGTGCGGCATGGAGGATCCGATACATGACCGGGTCGCGCATGTTCAGATTGGGCGAGGCCATGTCAATCTTCGCCCGCAATACCTTTTCTCCATTTTTGAATTCACCGGCTTTCATTCGTTCAAACAAGGATAAATTTTCTTCAATAGACCGTTTCCGGAATGGACTTTCCTTACCCGGTTTAGTTAGCGTACCCCGGTATTCCCGGATTTCATCGGCACTCAGATCATCCACATAGGCTTTGCCATCTTTTATCAATTTGAGAGCATACTCGTAAAGGGTATCGAAGTAATCCGAAGCATAAAACAGCCGATCCTCCCAGTCGAAACCCAGCCAGCGAATGTCTTCCTGGATGGAGCGGATGTACTCTTCCTCCTCCTTGACGGGATTGGTATCGTCGAAGCGCAAATTGCACAATCCGCTAAACTCTTCCGCCAGGCCAAAATTGAGGCAGATGGATTTGGCGTGTCCGATATGCAAATATCCGTTTGGTTCCGGTGGGAAACGGGTATGTACCCGCCCCTCGTTCTTATTATTCTCCAAATCTTCGAGAATAATATTCCGGATAAAATTGGGTGGGACATTCACTTTTTTATCCGGGTTGTTCATTTTATTTTCTGCATCATCCCGGGATGGCTTATTGGGAATCATATCCTCTTTCCTTTTATAAAATAAATTCGTTCCTTCATAAAAAGTGTGGAAACTTAATCACAAAAAATGTTGAAATAAAGAGACTAGATAAAGAAAAACACATTATAGAAAGTTCATAAACGTTAAGGTTGCAATAGATCGCATGAACAAAGTTCAATCTCAAATTCAACTTACTACTTGAATAGGCAGGCACTTATTTGTAATATTTACAATTAATTTTCATAAACGAGAACAGGATAACAAACAGAAATTTTTCAGCGATAGAATGAATTTGATTCGAACCCGATTTGCACCCAGCCCGACTGGCTTTCTCCATGTCGGGGGTTTAAGAACCGCACTTTATAATTATCTCTTTGCCCGGCATAATCAGGGCCAGATGATATTACGAATTGAGGATACTGATCGGGCCCGCTTGGTGGAAGGTGCAACCGAAAATCTGATCAAAACCCTGCACGTCATGGGAATTGATTATCAGGAAGGCCCGGATAAAGGTGGAAAATCCGGCCCTTACCTGCAATCCGAACGCCTGGATCTGTACCGGCAACACGCCGAAAAACTTGTGCAGCAAGGTGATGCCTATTTTTGCTTCTGTACCCCGGAACGATTGGACGCTTTGCGGAAAGAGCAGGAAGCAGCGGGAGAACAACCCAAGTATGATGGCCTGTGCCGAAATTTGTCGGCTTCAGAAATACAAAATAAACTATCAGAGAAAATTCCCCATGTAATCCGGCTAAAAATGCCGACTGAGGGAGAATCTCAATTTACCGATCTGATTCGTGGGGAGGTTACGGTACGGAACGACATGGTGGACGATCAGATCCTGGTAAAGTCCGATGGATATCCAACCTATCACCTCGCCAACGTAATTGACGACCATCTGATGGAAATCAGCCATGTAATCCGGGGAGAGGAATGGCTGTTAAGCGTTCCAAAACATCTCCGCCTCTATCAGGCATTCGGGTGGACATCACCCCAGATGGCTCACCTGCCCCTCCTGCTGAATCCCGATCGCTCTAAACTCAGCAAACGCCAGGGCGATGTGGCAGTGGAGGACTTTTTGCAGAAAGGATACCTGCCGGAAGCCCTGAATAATTTCGTCGCTCTGCTGGGCTGGAATCCCGGGACCGACCAGGAAATATTCTCCATGGAGGAGTTGATCGATCAATTTTCCCTGGAGCGGGTAAATAAATCCGGAGCAGTATTCGATCTGACCAAACTAAACTGGATGAACGGACAGTATATCCGCGAGATGGAGGAAACCAGGAGAAATCAATTTCTGTTGCCCTATCTGAAAAAGGCGGGTTTCGACACTTCTGATTTCAAAGGGAGTAAAAAAATTATCAGTGCGGTTTACCAGCGGATATCTTTTGGGGATGAGATAAAATCGAAGGCGGCTATCTTCTTCAGCGATAAGCTAATCCTGGAAGATGATGAGGCCAGGGAAGTTCTGCAGAAACCTACCGCTCTTACGGTGCTTGAAACTTTCCTGGAAAAAATAACTACTATTAATGAAATTGATGTCGATTCATTTAAGAGTATCATGAAAGAAGTTCAACAGGAAACCGGGATAAAAAAACAGGACCTGTGGATGCCGGTCCGGGTGGCGATTACCGGTGTGACCCACGGACCTGAATTACCGATTGTTATGGAAATATTCGGGAAAAAGAAAATTGAAAGTTTCGTAAGCCAGGCAATCATAATTGCCCGGAAATGAAAACTGGAGAAAATGGAGTAAACTTTGTCTCTTAAAATTGCAGTTTTAATGGGCGGCACTTCCGCCGAACGGGATGTTTCCCTGGTCACCGGAAGAGGCATCGCCAAAGCGCTTGCTGATAAAGGACACTGGGTTACGTTGATTGATTGTGCCTTTGGCGATCAGCTGATAACGGATTGGGAAGTTGACAGTAATGAAATTATCCGGGTGGATCATTCCGATATTGAAAAAAGAAAAGCCGAGCTTGATAAAAACTTGCTGAAAACCCTGGATTATTTAATTAAAGAAAAGTTCGATGTTTCCTTTATTGCCCTGCATGGCGGGTACGGGGAAAACGGTCAGCTCCAGGCTGCCCTGGATCTGATCAAAATGCCCTACACCGGAAGTCAGGCGCTTGCCAGTGGTCTGGGTATGGATAAGAATCTGAGCAAAATCCTGTTTCAGAACACCGGGGTACCGACTGCACCCTGGGTACTCATTAGCAGAGAAGCTCCATATGATAATAAAACCATAATGAATCTCGGTTTACCTCTGGTCATTAAACCAAACGACCAGGGCTCAACGGTTGGACTGACCATCGTTAAAAATCCGGATGAATTGAAACCGGCTGTAGAACGGGCATTTCAGTTCGGAAAAACAGTGATGGCTGAGAGATTCGTCCCGGGCCGTGAAATGACCGTCTCCATGCTGGATGGCAAACCTTTACCGGTTATCGAAATCATTCCGGAGCATGGTATTTACGATTACGAGTGCAAATATCAGAAAGGAAAAAGCCAGTATGTGGTTCCGGCCCAGGTTTCGGAAAGTGTGACCGAATCCCTGCAGAATTTTGCGATTAAAGCCTACCAGGCTCTGGACTGCCGGCATTATGCCAGAGTTGATTTCCGGTTACAGGATAATAGCTTACCCTTTTGCCTGGAAGTTAATACCCTGCCGGGAATGACCCCAACCAGTCTGGTTCCCAAAGCGGCAAAAGCGGTGGGAATGACTTTTCCGGACCTGGTGGAAAAAATTACCTACCTTGCCCTTGAGGCAAATTGAAACTAAATCTGCAGCTTTGTCGTTTGCCGGTTCATTTGGATTTATTTATTCACACGCTTGATTTTACTAAAAAATACAATATATTTCATGAAATTATTTACGCCCCATGAATGCAAAATATCAGGTTGTTTTTTGTACCGTTCCAAATTTTAAGGTTGCCAGGGAAATTGCCCGAAGTATTGTTTCGGACAAACTTGCTGCATGCTGCAACATCATTCCCGGATTGACCTCAGTTTATAACTGGAAAAATGAAATGCAGGAAGATTCCGAATTACTGCTGATGATAAAAACAAAAGAGAGTGCCATTCTAAAACTAACCAAAAAAATAAAAGAAATGCATCCCTATGAGGTTCCCGAGATTATTACTTTAGATTTCAATCAAGGCAGCACTGAATATTTAAACTGGGTGAATGAAAATGTCAAATGATAAGCAAGTAGAAAATCCGGATTTGGAATATTGGCGCACGGAAGTGGAGAAGATAGAGGAAGATGCCGATCATGGATCGCTTTTTTTAGCCGACGCTGCACTGGGTATTATCCAGGAATTTATCGAACGGCAATGGTATCGAAACCGTACCGAATTACTTCAGTCCCTGGCCAAACTCACCAATGCCCTGGTGCGGGCAAAATCCCTGATGGCCCTGATTCATGCCCGTTCTCACCGGATCGTTGATTTTATTCAATCAATCGAAAAGGAAGAACGGGACATCAACAAAATAATGCAGATGGCACTGGATGAAATTAAAGCAATTCACAAAGAAACCCAGGAAAAATACAAAGTGATGACACGTTTAGGCGCACGGCTGATCATGGATCAGCATGTGGTCCTGACCCATTCATCCAGCAGTATTATTGAATCCATTTTGTTGGAAGCGCACCGGCATAAAAAGAAATTCCGTCTGATCTGCACCGAAAGCCGACCCCGAATGGAAGGTGCTCAAATGGCCCAGCGCATGGCCAAAGCCGGGATAAAAACCAGGCTGATCCCTGATGCCGACATCAACCGGGCGCTGCATGATGCCCATTTTGCCATCACCGGTATTGACCGGATTACTGAGAACTCGATTATCAACAAAACCGGTACAGCAGCTATTGCGATTATCGCAGATGAACTGAATAAACCCTTTTATGTTGCCGGAGAAACGACCAAGATTCTGTTAAAAAGAGTTTATCCGGCACGCTTTTCCTCCACCCATGAATCCGAAATTCAGGCCAAATCCATTAAAAATCTTACTGTGCAAAATATCTACTTCGAGGAGATACCCCTCTCTTATGTGAAGAAAATTGTCAGCGAAGAAGGCATATTTGAGACAGAGGATTTTATGGAGCGGTTTCTGTAATAGTTGAATTCTAACATTGCCTTACTTTTAAAAGTCATATTGCCTTTCACAAACGAATTCCAGATATTTTAAGCGTTAATAATGATAAAATACCCATTATCGATTCAAAACTGGCCTGAAGATGATAGACCAAAATAAGTTATTAAGATATGGTAAGCATATGTTAAGTAATACCGAGTTGCCGGCCAGGCATTTTTGAGCATGTCATCATTGGACAAAATGCTTGTTTTTGTTTGCCGGTGAGGGGTTGGCGGAGGAATTTGAAATTGAAGCCATAAAATAATCCCGCAAGGGATGGCATGTATGAAACGCATCAATTTATTGATGCGAATATATTAGACAGATTTATTATAGTCCTGCAAGGACGATTGATTAATGATCGATTCTTAGGAATATTATGGCGAATTCATACACCAACATTCTAATTCATTATATTTTCAGCACAAAAAATCGAGAGAAAATCATTACAGGCAAATTACAGGAAAGGTTATATCCTTATATGGGAGGAATTGCCAGGGAAAATAATATGAAGGCGCTTGCCATTGGTGGAGTTGAAGATCATGTTCATCTGTTAGTCTCGCTGCCACCTACATTGCCAATAGCGAAGGCAATTCAATTAATTAAGGGTGGTTCATCAAAATGGGTGCATAATACATTTCCAACACTCAAAAAATTTAAATGGCAGGAAGGGTATGGCGCGTTTAGTGTGAGCGTTTCACAAGTAGAAAATACCATCGCCTATATCCTGGGACAGAATGAACACCATCGAAAAAAGACATTTCAGGAAGAATATATCGCGTTTTTGAGAAAATATGATGTTGAATATGACGAGCGCTATATATGGGGCTGAATTCAATCGTCCCCATGGGACGAACTGTGTTTTGCGATTCATTTGCCCGGCAATGAATTGCCTGGTTATATTGATTTGTCCCTACGGGACTTTTCCTGAATGATTTTAATTACACACCCAGAAAACGAAGAAAATTATGGTGGGAATATTAAACGAACGAGAGAGAGATAGAATAATTTAATTATTGGAAAAAGGCGGGGATCTGCCTTTGGATTGCAATCGTAACCTATTTCCACCAGAAAAAAATAAAATTGAAAAGAGTTTAACTGACAGAATAAAACGGGGGTAATGGTGAAGGAATTGCTAAAACGCGTATTAATGGCACTCTGGGGAATCCCGCTCATTCTGATTTTGAGTTACCTGGGAGGATATTATTTTCTGGTACTCCTGTTAATCATTAATGGATTCTCGCTATGGGAATTCAATACTATGACCCGGCATAAACAAAAACATCCCTATCGTTTTTTAGCGCTAATACTTTCCACATTAATCCTCCTCTCCGCACACTGGTTTTCCTGGGAAGTAACCATGAATGTTTTTCTGATCTCAATTTTCGTTATCCTGCTCCGCCACCTGAAAATAACCCCGCCGGAAACTTCACTAAACTCTATGGTCACTATTGCCGGGATTGCATATATATCTTTATTTCTGGTAACATTGATCGAATTCAGGCAAAATTTTGCCCTTTGGCAGCACACAACTGATGATATCTATTCCGGAGGAAAATTTATGGTACTGCTCTGGGTAAGTATCTGGGTGTGCGATACCTTTGCTTATTTTGGCGGCAGGCTACTGGGTAAGCATAAGCTTGCCCCGGTAACCAGCCCCAATAAAACAATTGAAGGGGCAATTTTTGGTTTACTGGGTGGCATTCTGATCTTCGTTGTTTTTGGTCCGCTCTGGCTTCCCGGGATCGCACCAAAAATGTTCTGGTTATCCGGATTAGTCGTTGGGATATTTGGTCAGATTGGAGATTTGGTTGAATCCCGTTTCAAGCGAGACGCCGGGGTTAAAGATACTTCAACAATCCTTCCCGGTCATGGTGGCTTTTTCGATCGTTTCGATTCGCTAATTTTTGTTTCACCCATATTTTACCTTTTGTTTTATAGCCTAAGACCCTGAACATTTGATGCATACTCAAAATAAAGACAAAAATTTACTCGCTGTCCGCAATCTTTCGCTGGATGTGTTAAGCGAGGAGGGTCGGCATCCGCTTATTCGTAACATAGCTTTTACGGTGAAACAAAGTAAGGTACTGGGAATCGTTGGTGAAAGTGGCTCCGGTAAAACAGTCACTTGTTTAAGTCTTACCAGACTCCTGCCCCAGCCCCCTATATACTATCTTAAAGGTGATGTACAATTTGAAGAAGAAAATCTGTGGGAAATGTCCCGGGATAGTCTTCGCCGAATCCGGGGCAGCGGAATTTCCTATATCTTCCAGGAAGCCTTGAGCGCCTTAAATCCGGTGCTCACAGTGGGAAATCAGGTAAGTGAAGTATTGATCATTCACCAGGGAATCCGGAAAGAGGAAGCTGATCAACAGACAATTGAACTCTTTCATCAGGTAGGGATTCCTTCGCCAGAGGTGCGTTTCCAGCATTATCCACATCAGCTTTCCGGCGGACTCCAGCAGCGGGTAATGATTGCCATGGCCCTGGCCGGAAATCCACGATTGTTAATTGCCGATGAGCCGACCACCGCTCTGGACGTCACTATTCAGGTCCAGATAATCGAACTGCTTAAACAATTGCAGCGTGAGCGAAATATGTCAATTATTTTCATCAGCCATGATCTGGGACTCATTTCGGAAATCTGCGACGATGTATTGGTGATGTATGCCGGCGAGATGATTGAGTACACCAGTCTGGAACAGCTCTTTGCCCACCCTGTTCATCCGTACACCCACCTGTTATTGAATTCCATTCCCCGGCTGGATAGAAAACGGGGACAATTAACTGAAATACCCGGACAGGTGCCATCCCCGGCAAATTATCCCTCGGGATGCAAATTTCATCCCCGCTGTCCCTACGCCCGGGAAAAATGTACCCGGGAGTCACCACCGGTATCCAAACTGGAAAATTTACATCAACACCGATGCTGGTTTCCGCTGCTCAAAGATCAGGGGATTCATGTATCCAAATAAAATCCCGATATATATTGAAGTCATTAATCAATAATCAAAATGCAATTAGAAGAATCCTATAAACATTGTCTGGAAATCACCCGGGCTCATTATGAGAATTTTCCGGTGGCCTCTTTTTTTATTCCATCCGGTTTCAGAAAACATATCGCTGCGGTCTATGCCTTCGCCCGCACCGCCGATGATTTTTCTGATGAACTGAAAGATCGGGATAAAATATTGGACTGGCGTGATCAGTTGTTTCGTTGTGTGGAGGGAGAATTTTCCCATCCGATTTTTCAGGCGCTTGCGGATACTATTGAAAAATTTCAATTGCCGGTAGAATGGCTGGACGATCTGCTGACCGCCTTTTTGATGGATCTGGATAAAAACCGATTCCTGAATTTTGATGAACTCCTGCATTACTGTCACTTTTCTGCCAATCCGGTGGGAAGAATTGTGCTATGGATTTTTGGCTATCGATCGGAAGATTTAATGAAAAGGGCAGACCGGATTACCACCGCCCTGCAACTGACCAACTTCTGGCAGGATCTTTCCGTGGATCTGGAGAAAAACCGACTTTACATCCCTCTGGATATCCTGAACCGTTTTCATTTGATTGAAGAAGAGGTCTTTGAACGCAAGTTTTCGGTTGAATTCGCCCTGGTGCTCTCTGAACTTTTCAAAAAGACAAAATCCCTCTATGCCAAAGGATTACCACTTCTGAACCAGGTTGAGGGCAGATTAAAATATGAACTCCGGCTCACCGTTGCCGGTGGACGAGAGATTTTAAAAAAAGTACACAAAAATCCGGAAAAAATATTATATTATCGACCAACTCTTTCCAAGAAGGATTGGGCCCGACTGGCGTCAAAGTCGTTTATGGGTAACCTGAATGAGTAAAGAAAAAACAATTACTAAGAATAGCAAGAGCAATTTTTATTATGCTTTCTCGGTACTCCCCAAAGAAAAGCGGGATGCCATCTATACCCTTTACTCCTTTTGCCGGCAAACCGATGATATTGCCGACAGCGAGGAATCGCAATCTAAAAAGCAAAAAACCTTGGATTACTGGGAAAATGAACTCTTCCGGCAATTCAATAACCAGAGCCATACCCGATTCGACAAGGTCTGGAAAATAGCAGACAGATTCCGGATCCCCCTGGACTATTTTCTGGAACTGATCAAGGGTGTCCGGATGGATCTCAATTCCGTGCAATTCGGCTCGATTGACGATCTGATCACTTACTGTTACCGGGTGGCTTCTGTGGTTGGCCTAATGAGTATCCAGATTTTCGGCTACCGGGATGAACGGGTGAAGGAATATGCGGTTAACTTGGGCATCGCGTTGCAACTGACCAATATCATGCGGGATGTTGGTGTGGACGCAAAAATGGGCCGGGTTTATTTACCGGAACAGGATCTGGAAAATTTTGGGGTAAATGTCAAAGATATTCTGAAAGGTAAAATAACCGATCCATTTCTAAATCTGATGCAGCACCAGTACGACCGGGCCTATTCATTTTATCACAAGGCTGCCGCCCTGCTCCCGGACAGCGAGCGACGAAATATGATCCCCTCGCAGATTATGAAAAACATCTACTATCATCTGCTGAAAACTCTGCAAAAGAACAATTTTGACGTGCTGCAGCATAAACACGAAATTCCCAACCTGGTCAAAATCTCCATCGCTTTCCGGACCCTGATTACCGAGGCTGTCCTGAGCATTTAACCAGAAAAACTCTTCTTATCACACAAAGCCACAAAGTAAAAAATTTATCCAAAAACTTCTATAATATTAAGAGTCTAGATTTTTCACTTCCTTAATAATTATCATTCCAATTTTCTTTCTGACGCCAGTTATATTATTTTAGATTCAAAAAATAGGTGAATAACTTTGGCAATATTAAACTCTCCCATTTTCAGCCGGAAATCAATTAATGGATAGGGATGTGATCATCATCGGGGGTGGCTTGGCCGGTTTGTCTGCAGCCGTGCAGGCCATACAGCATGGATTCCGGCCAATTATTCTGGAAAAGAATAAGCACCTGGGTGGACGAGTGCGGTCTTTTTACGCTCCTGATATTGGTCGGGAGATAGACAACGGTCAGCATGTGCTTTCGGCGGCGTATGAGGATACAATCAGGTTCATAGAGACAATTGGATCAGAAGATCAGATCATCTATCAAAAAAAATTCCAGGCCAACTTTAGCAAAAAAGATGGGACAAAGCTATTATTCAGATCATTTCCGCTCCCGGCACCATTTCACTTTTTCCTGCCTTTATTTTTAAAAAAGAAATTCACCGGAGCACGTTTTTCTGAACTTTTGCATTTCATCTGGCGGAATTCCAGGTTGAGTTCTGAAGAACTAAAGCGAATGACCATTCAGGAGTGGTTGGTGTACACAGGACAATCTGCCAAAATCCAAAAGTTGTTGTGGCAACCTCTGGCTTATTCCATTTTAAATGCCCCGGTTGAAAAAGGCTCTGCTTTTCTGCTAAAACAGGCAGTTTCTAAGTCCTTTTTTCACTCCCGGCAAAATGCCCGGCTCGTCCTCCCCAAAAGTTGGTTAGGAGAAATATTCATTATACCAGCAGAGAAATTTATCAAAACGCAGGGAGGGGAGGTCCATTATCTAACTACAACCGAGAAAATTAGATTTAAAGGGGGTCGTACCCAAGAAGTTGTGACCTCGAAGGGCGAATTCAATGCACCGTGGATCATTTCTACTGTTCCGCCGTTTGCCCTGCAAGCAATCCTGGAAAACAGTGGGGATGTTGTGATTCGGAATTCAATAACCGGCCTTGACAAATTTGAATACAATCCTATCATGACCATCAACATATTTTTAGACCGCTCAATTGAGGTTGACTTTCCGATAGCTTTTATCGATTCTCCCCTGCAGTGGATGTTTCCTCATCCTCACAAAGCTACAAGTCAGACCGATTATGGTTATGCTCTGGTGATCAGCGGTGCTAATCTCTGGGCGGATAAATCCGGAGAAGAAATAATCGAAATGGTATCGGGTGAGCTTTTGAACCATTTGGGGATCAGGTTTGATAGCACCCATAGACTTTTAAAATATAAGATCATTAAAGAGAAACGGGCAACCATTGCCCAGACACCATCATCAATAAGCCAGCGGCCCGGAACTAAAACTGCTATACCAAATCTTTTCCTGGCGGGTGATTGGATCGAGACCGGATTACCGGCCACCATCGAAGGGGCAATTGTCAGTGGTCGATTGGCAATGGAGAGTATTATCCGGCAGGAAGTAAAAACAATCTGAAGCCAAAAATAAAACAAAAATCAATATGGCAGATAGAATCATTATCGATGGATATAATTTAATACTTGCGGTAAAAGAGGACTTTCCCAAGAATCTGGATCTTGAGGGTCAGCGGGAACATCTCCTCAGAGTATTGAACTCCTCCCGGCAGATAAAAGAATCGCAGATTATTGTCATTTTCGATGGCCGATCTGAGGTAAAAAATATTCCGGTTTCATCCGGGAGAATACGGACCGTGTTTTCAAAGGGCAGAAAAAAAGCAGACCAGGTTATCCAGGAACTGATCCGAAAAGATCCATCACCAGTCCAAGTAGAAGTAGTGACTTCGGATAGAGAAATTCAGTTTACTGCTAAAGATCATGGCGCAAAGGTCCGCGAATCCAAAGAATTCTGGCGAAGCATCCGGCTTAAACAAGAGTCAAAATCAAAAACTGGCCGAACCAGAGAAGAACAGGACCGGTCCCTCAGCGACAAGGAGGTCAAAGAGTGGCTGGAGATTTTTAACCAGAAAAAATCAAAAAATGATTAAACCCGATCAATTTATTCAACGAAAATTTATCTATGTGGTCATCTTAATCGGATTGATCGCGCTTGCCGGTTTGAACTTCCTGGGTTGGTTTTTCCTGCAGGGATTAAAATCGGATCTAACCAGCGCTTTGAAGAAGCAATTTTTGCATGTCGGCCAGGCCAGCGTAAAATTAATCAATGGCAATGACCTGGAGAATCTTTTGCCGGGCAACGAAAATACCCCCACTGCCCTTTTCTATCAGCAATTGCTCTATGAATTAAAAATAAGTAATGATCTTGAAAATATTATTCTACTGGATCCCAGCGGCCGGATGCTGGTGGATTATCGGCTAAACTTTCGGATTGGTGATTCTCTGATGACCTTCCCTATCCAACGCGATCTGCTGCTGAAGGCTTCCCAGGGTCTTACCCCTGACCCGGCGCTAGTGAAGAGCGGCAGGCAATATTTTCTATCGGCCTACTTTCCGGTTCTCAACGATTTCGAAGAACCGGTTGCCATCCTGGTGATTGATGCACCCCTGCAGTTTTTCTCCACCCTGCATGATTTCGAGACCGGAACGCTGTACATCGGAGCCGGGGGTTTGATTATTTTGATTCTGTTTTCGGCCCTCATCCTGGTCGCCACTCGCCGGTTGTTTGTGGTGGAGGACCGGATGAAAGAGCAACAGCGACTGGCGCAACTGGGAGAAATGGCGGCTTCGGTTGCCCATGAAATCCGGAATCCACTCAGCATCATGAAAACCACCGCCGAAGTACTGCAAAAGCGTTATGCCGATACTTCCGATGAAATGTTAACCTTTATTCCGGATGAGATCGACCGTCTGAATCGTCTGGTGGAAGATTTTCTGCAGTTTGCCAAACACAGACCGTTAAATCCGGAACCCATTCAACTGCAGGATTTTATTCAGGATTTTGTAAAAAGAATTCCCGATCAGCATATAAATCCGGAGATCCAGTCCGATTTGCCGGCTGTTCAGGTAGATCCCGATGCGCTGCGCCAGATTTTGCTGAATCTTTTAAAGAATGCCCGGGATGCATCATCTGATGACGCTCCTGTAATCCTTCGGGTTGGGGAGGAAGGTTCAAAAAGAATCCGGCTGGAAGTGGTGGATCAGGGTCAGGGTATCCCTGATCAGGACCGGGAAAAAATCTTCGATCCGTTCTATTCCACCAAAGCCGCCGGAAGCGGTCTGGGACTGGCCATTACCAGACAATTGATCCGAAGAATGGGGGGTGAAATAGAAATCCGGAGTAAAAGTGACCAAGGAACGAGTGTGATAATCTGGCTTCCCAGAAGTTAACAGGATTTAACCGGACCCAGACCGGTTTCAATAATTAATTTGGCGATCGGGCTTCTTTCCCTTAACTTATTTGCTTAAAATTCTGTAACCAGGTATTATTAATTCCTTAAGTGTATGGACAATTCCTTATATCCGATTATTCAATATATTTCTCTGGGCATCTTCTTCCTGCTTCCCATTATTGGATATGCCGAGATTCATTACCGGATTCCCTTTCTTCCCAGCAGGCTATATCGTAAAGAACCGGAGATTATCTTCGATCTTCCCATCCGGGCTCAAAAAGGTACACCTGTGCCACTTTTTCTGTTCATAAAGGATGCGGATCATTTTCCGGTCTGGTTGCTATCGTTAAGAATTACAATCGTAAACTCCCATACCCAGGAAGAGAAAGTGGTTGAATTAAATCTGGACCTCGAAGTAAAAGAATCATTTTATAGCGAAACATTCTGGTTAGATCCGAACAATTTTCCAGCGGCAGGCGAATACCGGATTAATGCCCGGCTCAACTGCCGGGATTCCCGAAAAAGAGTACATCAACTTGTTCAGGATAATTATCGGGGTATTCCCCATCCTCCATTTGAGATCCGGATCTCGGAAGACACTCTACCAAAAGAAGAAGGCTGGTATTGGGGGGATTTCCACTATCACAGTAATTATACCAGTGATCAGGTAGAATTTGGGGCACCGCTCTCTGCCAGCATAGAGGCAGCCAGAACAATTGGCCTGGATTTCCTGGC